>CAYGNE010000073.1:0-14653 GCA_964351155.1 uncultured Rhodobacterales bacterium
GAAACGCAGTTTCGTCATGCGGTATTGGCACTCTGCGATATCCGGACTAACCTTGGCTCAAAGCGGATTGTCAGCGTCCGGACTCTCGGAACCACGATTGCCACTTTGGGGAGAAGTGAACATGCATGATCTGTACGTGGCAACCAGTGTTCGACAGGCCCTGGCTCCGCGATGACTGCAATGACCCTTGACGAGGCTGCGCGCCACGTCACGACGACGAACCCGCTTTTTGCAGTTGAAACCACCAAGATCCGAGGTGTGGATTACCGGGTATTCAATAACATCCCGGCGCACGCGCGGGCACTTTTGCACGCCAGTCGAGAGGCTCAGGATAATGGCATGGCCGAGTACCTGGTGTTTGGCGAAGAGCGCTGGACATTCGACGAGTTTGTGCATGAGGTGAACCGTTTAGCGGCGGTTCTTCAATCTGATTTCGGCCTTGGCAAAGGCGACCGCGTGGCCATTGCCATGCGAAATTGTCCGGAATTTCTTGTTCTGATGATGGCGATTTCGTCAATCGGTTCAGTGATCGTCTTTTTGAACGCCTGGTGGACCACCGAGGAACTGGATTATGCGCTCCGCGACAGTGGTGCAAAAACCGTGTTCGTCGATGCCGAACGGTTCAGACGGCTGGTCGGGCTTGTCAATGTCCTTGACCTGACTCTTGTCGGTGTTCGGGACGGCGAAGATATTGCGGGCTATCAATACTCCACGCTGCGCGACAAAATCGCGGATGCGGCCATTCCGGATGTTGCAATCGATACCGATGATGATTTCGCGATCATGTATTCATCGGGAACCACAGGTCACCCGAAAGGTGTGGTCCAAACCCACCGCGGAGCGATGAATGCCGTTTTTACCTGGCTGATGCAGGCCGTGATGGCTCCACTGATCGACCCTCAGCCTGCAGATGCATCGCCCGCCCCTCGCCCGTCGGCATTGATCGTGACGCCGCTTTTTCATGTCACCGCGACCCATCCCTTGTTCCTGCTCAGCCTGCCTGCGGGGGCCAAGCTTTCCTTGCTGGCGAAATGGGACGCAAAAGAAGCCGTCCGGATCATTCACAAGGAAAAAATCACTCGTTTTCTCGGGGTTCCCACTCAATCCGCGGATCTGATCGAAGCCGCAAATGAGCTTGGCGTGCGCTTGGACACGTTGACCTATTTGGGGTGCGGCGGTGCAAAACGTCCACCGGCACAGGTCGGCGAACTCGCCCGGAACTTTCCCAGCGCCCAGATTGCGACGGGCTGGGGCATGACCGAGACCAATGCCAACGGTATCGGCATCGCCGGCCCGGATTATCTCTGCCGTCCCGGTATTGCCGGGCAATTGTACCCGCCGATTCAAGACCTGAAATTTCTGGATGAGTCAGGCGCCGAGGTCGGCGTCGGAGATATTGGGGAAATTACTGTAAAAAGTCCGTGTAACATGCGGTGTTATCTCAACAAACCCGAAGCAACCACCGAAGTGCTCCAGAACGGCTGGCTGCGGACTGGCGACTTGGGTTTCATCGATGAAGATGGTTTTGTTACCATCGTTGATCGGAAAAAGAACATCATCATCCGTGGCGGCGAAAACATCTCTTGTCTGGATGTCGAGGCCGCGCTTCATCGTCATCCGGCCGTCGCCGAAGCCTGCGCGTTTTCGGTGCCGCATGACCGGCTTGGGGAAACGGTAGGTGCGGCAATTCAGACCAGGGCCGGGGCATCAGTGCTCAAGGCAGAACTCGTTGAATTCCTCGCCGACCATATCGCTCAATTCAAACTTCCGGAACACCTCTGGATCCAGAGCACGCCCCTGCCCCGCGGCGCTACGGACAAGCTCGACCGTCGCGCCCTGCGTGCGCATTGCCTTGAAACGCTTGAACACAACCACGATCACAAATGACAACGCAAAAATAAGGAACGCCCGACATGGTCCAACATCGAACGCCGCCTGAACTCAACAATCTGGAAATGTCGGATCAGGCCAAACCGCTGCTTGCGGCCGTCATTCGCCATATCGCGGAAAACGTCGACCCGATCACCGAGGAGTTTTATCGCCTTGGCGATGGCCGGGCCGACCGCTGGTCCTATGCGCCAGGCCAACTGGAGCTGCTGGAAGACGCCAAGTCCAAGGCGCGCAAAGCCGGTTTGTGGAATTTCTTTCTTCCCAACGCCGAAACCGGCGAGGGGTTGTCCAATCTGGATTATGCCTATATCGCGGCAGAGCTTGGCAAGAACCCGCTGGCTTCGGAAACGCTGAACTGCTCCGCGCCGGATACCGGCAACATGGAAGTGCTGGAACGGGTCGGGACACCGGAACAAAAGGAAACCTGGCTGAAACCGCTCCTGGCCGGCGAAATCCGCTCCTGCTTTGCCATGACCGAGCCAGACGTCGCCTCGTCCGATGCGCGCAACATCTCGACCAGCGCGGTTCTCGAAGGTGATGAATGGGTCATCAATGGCGAGAAGTATTACATCTCGGGCGCCGGTGATCCCCGCTGCAAGATCATGATATGCATGGTCAAAACCAGCCCGGAGGCCGAAACCTTTCGCCAGCAGAGCCAGATCCTCGTACCGATGGACACACCGGGAGTCGAGATCGTGGGTCCGATGTGCGTGTTCGGTCACGACGATGCCCCCCATGGCCACATGCATATTCGCATGAACAATGTCCGGGTGCCCGCCGGCAACATGTTGTGGGGCGAAGGGCGTGGGTTCGAAATCAGCCAGCTGCGCCTCGGCCCAGGACGCATTCACCACTGCATGCGGTCAATCGGCCAGGCGGAAAGGGCCCTGGATCTGCTGATCGAACGCGGTCTGTCCCGCGAAGCCTTTGGCAAACTGATCATCGATCTGGGCAAGAACATGGAAACCGTCAGCCGGATGCGGATCGAGATCGAAGCCATGCGCCTGATGGTTCTGAAAGCCGCCAAGGCGATGGATGTTCTGGGCAACAAGGAAGCCCGCATCTGGGTCAGCATGATCAAAGCCATGGTGCCGGAAAAGGTATGCCAGATCATCGATCAGGCCATGCAGGTCCATGGTGCGACCGGTTTGTCTCAATGGTCACCGCTGTCCGAAATGTACACCGGCCAGCGCACGTTGCGGTTTGCCGATGGACCGGACGAGGTGCATCATCAGGTCGTGGCCCGTGCCGAAGTCAAGAGCTTTCAATCTTCCAATGACCGCGGGTCAGGCGGCAAGAGCCGGGCCCAGGGCAGAATGTTCGAGGGGCCGTGATGAACAAGCTGTTTGACTTGACCGGCAAGGTTGCGCTTTTGACCGGCGCATCCAAGGGCATGGGGTTGCACATGGCAACCGCCCTCGCCCGTCATGGAGCCACCGTGGTGATCTCGGCCCGCAAACAGGAACAGCTCGACATCGCGGCGGCGGGCATAAACGACGCGTTGGGTGCCGAGCGGGCGATAGCCGTCGCTTGCAATGTCGGCTACAAGGACCAGTTGCAATCGCTTGTGGACCAGACGCAGGAAAAGGCAGGCACCATCGACATCGTCGTCGGCAATGCCGGTGTGAACCCTTATTACGGTGCGACATCTGAAATCCCCGACGATGCCTATGAAAAGACCATGCAGGCCAACGTGCAGGCCAATCTTTGGCTGGCCCGGATGACCGCCCCGGACATGATCAGGAAGGGTAGCGGATCGATGATGTTCACGAGTTCGATCGGCGCGTTCAAACCATCGACGATGCTGGGCACTTACGGGATGTCGAAACTGGCGCTGATCGGACTGGTGCGAAACCTGGCGGCAGAATTCGGACCGGCCGGTGTCCGGGTCAACGCGATCTGTCCTGGATTGGTCAAGACGGATTTCGCCCGCGAACTGTGGGAGAAACCCGAAGTTGAGGAGCGTATCAGCAAGGAAATTCCCCTCCGGCGACTGGGTGAGCCCGAAGATTTCGAGGGGATCGCCGTTTATCTCGCTTCGGACGCCAGCCGGTACATGACCGGACAGGCGCTGACCGTATGCGGCGGCTCCAACATGTGGACATGAGAAGGAGATCGGGATGGAGTTGAAGGACAGGATCGTCGTCGTGACCGGCGCGGCCAGCGGTATCGGTCGGGCGCTGGCCATCCGGTTTGCGGCAGAAGGGGCGCGATGCGTCATATGTGCGGATATCAACCTGGACGGAGCAAGCCAAACCGCCGAGCAGGTCGATGGGGTGGCGATCCAGGTGAATGTCGGACGCGAAGAGGACATCGCCGCGCTGATTGACAGGGTCGAGACCGAAATCGGGCCAATCGACCTATTCTGTTCGAATGCCGGAATCCTGATGACAGGTGGTGTTGAGGTCGACAACGAGTCATGGCAGCGCATCTGGGATATCAACGTGATGAGCCATGTCTGGGCCGCGCGGCACCTGGTGCCACGCATGGCCGAGCGCGGCGGCGGATATCTCTTGAATACCGCGTCGGCTGCCGGATTGCTCAATCAGGTCGGATGTGCGCCCTATGGAGTCACAAAACACGCCGCCGTTGGCCTGGCGGAGTGGCTGGCGATGAGCCATGGCGACCACGGAATACGGGTGTCGGTTCTGTGCCCGCAAGCGGTGCGCAGCGAGATGACACGCGGACATGAAGAATCTGTGGCGGCGATGGACGGCATGCTTGAACCCGACGTCGTGGCCGAGGCCTGCGTCGCGGCAATCCGCGAAGAAACGTTTCTTGTTCTGCCTCACAAGGAGGTTCTGGGATACATGCGCCGAAAGACCGAGAACTATGACCGGTGGCTTGGCGGCATGCGAAAGCTCAACCGGATATACGGGGGCGAATGATGTGGGTTGGGGCGCTGCCCCAAACCCCGGGGTATTGCCAACCAGAAAGAAGCAGGGCGGTCAGAGGCCATAGACGCGGCGCGCGGTTCCGGCGAAGAGTTGATCCTGCCCCTCGCGATCATAGGACGCGGCGATCTTCTTGAACGCGTTCCAGAGCGTACGGTAGCCGAGCGATACTCGGTCGACCGGGAAATTGCTTTCGAACATGCAGCGATCCGGGCCGAAGCAGTCGATCATGTGGTGGAACCATCCTGCCTGCGTGGCCACGATTTCGTCCGAGCTTGGCGGGCGGGCCCGGTGATGCCAACCCCATCCATTGTCAGGCATTGAAAACCCACCCAGCTTGGCCATGACGTTGGGGGTTTTCGACAGGGTCTCCATATCTTTTTGCCAGGTTGCAAAGATTTTCTCCCGTTTGCCTTCAAAGCGCCCCACACCCAGCGGCGTTGACATGTGGTCCAGTATGAGAGTGGTATCGGGGACCGCGCGGGCAAGGTCGAGAAACGCGCTGGCCTGGTGGTGGTAGTGCCAGGTGTCATAGGTCAAGCCGCGCGAACCGAGCATACGCAGACCGCGGCGAAAATCCGGATCGGCGTAGAGATTCGCGTCGGCGCGGCCGGGGATCATCAGCGCATCAGGATCGCTGTCGTGAGCGCCTGAATGGCGGATACCCACAAGCAACCCCTGCCCCGCGGCGATATGCGCAGTCAGTATTGCCTCCAGATCAGGATGGCGCAGGTCTGCGTGACCGATGATACCGGATATCCGGGCCAGCCCCGCCGGGATGGACGCGGCAAGCGCCGCGACCCGGGCGGTTTCGCCGACCGGCCGATAAGGCGCGGGTCGCGACACGTCATAGTAGGACCGACATTCGACATAGATCGTCTGCACGACATTGTGGCCAGACGCGGTATCACGGTGAAATGCATCGAGTTCGTAGACCGCATCACCATGCCGCCATAGATGATGATGGGGATCGACAATTTCACGGGTCGGGTCGATCACCTTCTCCTGAACCTGCTCCAGCCAGTCATCCCGCAATTCGATGCCGGGCTGCCAGTTCGGGTATCGGCGCGCCGTCATTCTGGCATGCGCAGCGGACGAAGAAGGCCTTCCTGTGCAACGCTCGCAACCAACGTGCCGTCCTGATGATAGATCGCGCCACGGTTGAATCCGCGCGCTCCACCGGTGAACGGCGCATCCATCGTGTAAAGGTGCCAGTCCTGAAACCTGATCGGACCGTGAAACCACATCGCGTGATCCAGGCTTGCGGTCATGGTCTTGCGTTGAAACCATGTCAGGCCGTGCGGGCGCAGCGAGGACCCCAACAGGTTCATGTCCGATGCATATGCAAGCAGGACGTGCTGCATCTGCGGGGATGCGCCATCGGCATCCTGCATGCGGAACCACAGATGGTTAACATCAGAGGCCGGGCCCGGTTCAAACAGGTCGAGAGGTGCGACTTCGCGGATTTCGATCGGACGCAGCCGCAGAAATTCGGCGCGGCGGGATTCGGGGATGCGATGCACATACTGATCTCTTTGATCCGCCCTGTTCATGAGCCCCTCGGGGCCATCAACCTCGGGTGCGGGATGCTGATAGTTCCATCCGTGCTCGTCGACATGAAATGAGGCCGACATGTTCAGGATCTGCTTGCCGTGTTGAATGGCGACGACGCGGCGGGTGGTAAAGCTGCCCCCGTCCCGCGCGCGGTCGACGCTGTAGATCACCGGGATGGACGGGTCACCGGGCCGGATGAAATATGCATGGAGCGAATGGCACAGGCGGTCAGGGACCGTTCGGTATGCAGCGGCGAGGGCTTGCGCGATCACCTGCCCGCCAAATATCCGCGTCGTGGTTTCACCGCCGGACCCGCTGCCCCGAAACAGATCAACCTCAAGCTGTTCGATATCCAACAGGTTCAGAAGCTCTTGTCCGACATCGCTCATGGTTCAACCCCTTCGTGGATGGCGCGGGATTGGGCATAGCTCACAAATGTATCGAAACTGTCCGGATTGGCCATGGAATCCCTGTTCACCACCGCGCCGGGATCCGCTCCGAGCAGAAGTTTCTTGACCGGCACCTCCAGTTTCTTTCCGGAGAGCGTTCGCGGAACCTCGACAATCTGAATGATGTCATTGGGCACGAAACGGGCGGACACGGAATGCCGGATCGCGCTGTTGATCTTGTCCCGCAATGCGTCGTCAAGCGTCAACCCATTGGCGAGAACCACGAAGAGCGGCATGAAACTTTCCCGCCCGAGGTATTCCAGATCGACAACCAACGCGTCCATCACCTCTGCCAGCCCCTCGACGGCCTGATAGATCTCGGCGCTTCCCATACGCAACCCCTTGCGGTTGATCGTTGCGTCCGAACGTCCATAAATGACCGATGCGCCTTCTGGGGTGATCTCGATCCAATCGCCGTGCCGCCAGATACCGGGATAGGTATCAAAATAACTTTCGCGCAATCGGCTGCCATCATCGTCACCCCAGAAAAAGAGCGGCATGGACGGCAGGGGTTCGGTACAGACAAGTTCACCAACCTCACCGATCAGGTCATTGCCGGCGTCGTCAAAGGCGCGCACCGCGTTGCCGAGCCATCGGCACTGCATTTCCCCCGCCCGGACGGGCAGCATCGGATTGCCACCCACGAAAGCCCCGCACAGATCGGTTCCGCCCGAGATCGGAGCCAGCCAGAGATCGGGTTTTACCGCGTCATAAACCCATTCGAAACCATCGGCGGTCAGTGGCGAGCCGGTAACCCCGATGGCCCGAAGCGCGGTCAGGTCGACATTGTCACCGGGGCGTATGCCAGACTTGATGCAGGTGGTTGTGAAGGCCGCACCCGCGCCAAAATAGGTCAGGCGGTGGTCGGCGACGAAACGCCAGATGGACATCATGTCGGGATGGTTGGGCGCGCCGTCAAACAGCGCAAGCGTGGCCCCCTGCCCCATGGCGACCGTCTGGGCATTCCACATGATCCAGCCGGAAGACGTCAACCAGCAGAACCGGGATTCACTGTCCAAATCCTGATGCAAGGATTGTTTCGCGCCTTCGATCAGCACCCCGCCGTGACCATGAACGATAGGTTTGGGATTGCCCGTCGTGCCCGAGGAATAGACCACCCACAGCGGATGATCGAACGGCACTTGCACGTATTCCGGTTCGACAGTGTCGCCGATCAGGTCTGACCAGTCGGTTGCGCCGTCGGTTTGCCGGTCCGGAACGGGAACGTGCACAACGTGATCCAGCGATGGAAGCCCGGCGATGATCCCGGCCAGAACGTCACGCTTGTCGATCATCTGGCCCGCGTGAACATATCCGCCCTGCGCGATCAGAACTTTGGGTTCGATCTGCCGGAACCGGTCGAGAATCGCGACGTGACCCATATCAGGCGCGCAAAGCGACCAGATCGCACCGATACTGGCGCTGGCCAGACATGCTATCAGGGCGACTTCGGTATTTGGCAGGATGGCGACCACCCGGTCTCCTTGCCCGACGCCCATCGCCCGGAACCGGGCGGCCACACTTGCGACCTGCGCCGACAATTCGGACCAGGTCAGGTGGCTTTCACCAAAGGTTTCCGATCGTACGATCAGTGCGGTCCGATCAGGCGTCTTCTGCGCATGGCGCAGCATCTCCCGCGCAAAGTTCACATGAGCCCCGGGAAACCACCGCGCCCCGGGCATCTCCCGGTTTTCCAGTACCGTGGAGTAAGGCGTACTGGAATAAAGCCCGAAATAGTCCCAGATGGCGGACCAGAACCCGTCGAGGTCGGTCACACTCCATTCCCACATCGCGTTGTAATCCGCGAATGTGAGACCGCGTGTCTCGTGGAGCCAGCGACCAAATGCGGCCATGCGCGTTGTCGAGGCCTGCTCCGGTGTCGGTTGCCACAGGATCGGGCGCGGGTCACTCATTGTTGAATGGCTCCGTGCACCAGCGCCTTCAATTCCGCGCGCGCCGGATAGGAACTGGATGGCGACAGCTGTGTGAAAAACACTACCGACAGGTCAAACGCGCGGTCGATCCAAAAGAATGTCGAAGCCATGCCCCCCCAACTGAAATCGCCGACGCTGCCTGGGCAACGGGCGCGCGCCGGGTCAAGCACGACGGCCCCACCAAGGCCAAACCCCATGCCTTCCATCGGTTGCTCGGCAAAGCTTTGCGGACCCATCGCGGCGATGTCGCCCGGCAGGTGATTGCGCATCATGAAGTCAAGCGTGCTGGCCGAAAGGATGCGGCCGCCGTCGAAACTGCCGCCGCTCCGCAGCATCTCGGCAAAGGACATGTAATCGTCGATCGTGCCGATCAATCCGCCGCCACCGGAATGCATCGTCGCGGATTCGAATGGCGAAGACCCTGGTTCATCGGTCAGGCGCAGGGTCTCGCCTCCTTGCCTGGCCGCATTCAGCGCCATCGCGTCCCCGGCCAGGGGTGTGTAAAGCGACGCGAAACGGTTTCCGACCGTATCAGGTACCGCAAAACGCGTTTGCGACATCCCCAGCGGATCAAGAATATTCTCTCGGAAAAATGTGTCCAACGGCTGTCCAGCGACGATTTCGACAACCCGGCCAAGGATATCAATGCTGACGGAATACTCCCACCTGTGTCCGGGTTTGAAGGCCAGTGGCAGCTCGGCCACCGTTTCGGCCATGTCCGCGAGCCGTCCTTGCTTGGGCCCGAACACCAGTTTCAGACGGTCCATCTCCTGCGACAGAACGCCTGGATTGAACGGATAGCTCATCCCGCTTGTATGGGTCATCAGGTGGTGGATCGTCGGGGTGGCACAGGGTTCGGTCTGGTCAATGCGCTCCGCTCCGGGAACCAGCGCGGACATGTCGGCAAACCCCGGCAGGAAATCCGATAGCGGCGCATCCAGATGGAACAGGCCACGTTCAACCAGCATCATTGCGGCAACCGTGGTTACCGGTTTTGTCATGGAATAGATCCGGGCCACCGTGTCACGCTCAAATGGCAATCCGGCCTCGATATTGCGCAGGCCGGTCGCATTGAAATAGACTTCTTTCCCGTCCTTGGCGATCAGAACCGAGGAGCCCGCGAATTTCCGCTCTTCCACGTAGCGTTCCATCCAGGCCCCAATCCGGTTCAACCGCACCGGGTCCAACCCGTGGTCCTGTGGGTGGGCCGTTTCCATCATTCGTGGTCCTCTCCAAACCATGCGCCCGCATCCCGGCAAGCAATGCGGGAATGCTCAAGCTGCATGGGCGCAATTGTCAACGTGGGCGATTTTCAGACCTCGAGCCATTCCTTGCGCACGTCATCGCGTGCGCGCAATTCGTCAGGTGTTCCCTCGAACACCACATGGCCATGACCCATGACATACACCCGATGTGCAATATCCATCGCAATCGCCAGTTTCTGCTCGACCAGCAAGGTGGCGATGCCCCGTTTCGCGATTTCCTGCAGCAGTTCGGCAACTTTCTGCGTCATCTGCGGCGACAGCCCTTCGGTCGGTTCGTCGATCATGATGAAATCCGGGTCACCCATCAGGGTCCGGCACATTGTCAACATCTGCTGTTCGCCACCCGACAACACCGACGCCTCGACATCGGCCCGGTTTTGCAGGTTTTCGAACAGGTTGAACATATCCTGCATGGACCATCGGCCAATGCCATCTTTCTGACCAGGCTTGAGCCCAAGGATAAGGTTCTGCCGCGTGGTCAGACCGGGAAAGATATCGCGGTTCTCGGGCACATATCCAATCCCCAGATTGGCGATTTCAAAGGCCTTCTTGCCGGCGATTTCCTGCTCTTTGAACCGGACCGACCCCTCGGGCCGCACTTCTCCCATGATCGCCTTGCAGGTCGTTGAACGACCGACCCCGTTTCGGCCCAGCAAGGCGACGATTTCGCCTTCCTCGATCCTCATGTTCACACCCTGCAGGATGTGCGACTTGCCGTAATACGCGTGCAGGTTCTCAACTTCCAGCATGTCAGTGCTCTGCCTCCAGTGCCGCACCCAGGTACGCCTCCTGCACCTTTGAATTTGCCCGAACCTCTTCGGGTCGCCCGGTGGCGATGATCTCGCCGTAAACCAGAACCGAGATGAAATCCGCCAGACCAAAGACCACACCCATGTCATGCTCGACCATGATCAACGTCTTGTTTACGGTTACTTGCCGGATCAGTTCCACGATATAGTCGGTTTCCGAATGGCTCATCCCCGCGGTCGGTTCGTCCAGCATGATGACATCAGCGCCACCCGCGATCGTGATGCCGATTTCCAGCGCGCGTTGTTCGGCATAGGACAACACGCCCGCCGGCAGATCCCGCCGCTCGGTCAGATTGATCTGTTCAAGAATGGCGTCGGCTGCCTCGGCGAGGTCGCGCGACTTGCTCACCAGATGCCAGAACGAATACCTGTATCCGCGCGACCACAAGAGCGAGCAGCGCACATTCTCGAAAACCGTCATCTTGGGAAAAATGTTGGTGATCTGGAACGATCGGCTGAGCCCGAGCCGGTTGATTTCGTAAGGTGCCATGCCGGTCACGTTGCGTCCATGTAACTGCACCGCGCCGGAGGTGGGCGGAAACCGTCCGGTGATCAGGTTGAACAGAGTGGACTTTCCAGCCCCGTTGGGCCCGATGATCGCGTGCCGCTCGCCCTTGGCGATGCTGATATCCACACCCCGAATGATCTCGGCCTTGCCAAAGCTCTTGTGCAGACCGCTCAGTTGCAATGCCGCCGTGCTCATGCCGTATCTCCCGAAGGTGCATTCGCCCGGTGCCACGCATCCAGCAGCTCAGGCGCGCCGCGCCGTGCCAGCCAGATACCCCCGGCGGTCAGGGCAATCGCAACGATCCAGGGCAGAATGTCATGGCTGTTGAACGTGACCCAGAAAAGCGACATTTCCTCATCACCTGCCGTCGCGTGTCGGACATGAAATACCAGTTCGATCAGCGCCGCGATCCCAAGGACGGCAACAAACCCCGGCACGAGGGTTTTGACATAGGGTCCGATCAGCAGGCCGGCACGCCCCAAACGGAACGCCGGCACATGCATCATGATCAAACCGGCGAGCCCACCAGGGAAGTACATCACCGTGGCGACAAAGAGGATGCCCGCATAAATCGCCCACAGCTCGGTGTAGAAACTCAAAACGGTCTGAACAAGCGTGAAGACCACGGCCCCGATGATCGGACCGAAGAAGAACCCGGCACCGCCCAGAAAACTGACCAGGAGTATGGTGCCCGACGTGGTGAGATTCAGGTTCTCCTCGGTCAGAATTTCATAGTTGATGGCAAAGAGCCCCCCGGCAATACCGGCAAAGAACCCCGCGGCGACAAAGGAATAGAACCGAACCCAGCGGGCGGAATAGCCAAGAAACTCGGCCCGCTCGGGATTGTCCCGCACCGCATTCGCCATACGCCCGACCGGCGTGCGCGAAAACAGGTACATCAGCAAGGTCGACACGAACAGCCAGAACGCGATGAGATAGTAGACTTCACGCTGCTGCAGAAATTCGACACCAAAAAACGGCATACCATAGGTCCGATCGCCGCTGATGCCTTCTTCGCCGCCGAAAAACACGACGATGATTACCGAACAGGCCGCGATAAGTTCGCCGACACCCAATGATATCATCGCAAAAACGGTTCCGGCCTTGCGCGTCGAGAACGATCCCACGACGATTGCAAAAAGCATCCCGAACAGCCCGCCGAACAATGGCAGAAGTGGCAGCGGCATGTATTCGAATATGTCCCAATTGACAATGTGCATGCACATGAACCCGCCAACGCCCATATAGACCGCGTGACCAAACGAGAGCATGCCGCCCTGCCCCAGCAACATGTTGTAACTGAGGGCAAACACAATGGTGATCGCCATCTGGTTCATGATCGTGATGGCGGAATTGGCGCTGAAAATGAATGGCATGATCAGCAGAAAACCCGCGGCGATGATCCAGGGCAGCAGCGTGATCCGGGTACTACCCGCGCGCAATCTCTGCGCCGGCTTGGACGGGTCGGTCGTGATCTGGTCTGTCTCGGTCATGCGTCACGCTTTCCAAACAGGCCGTAAGGACGAAAGACCAGGATAAGCACCATGAGAAGGTAAGGCAGAATTGGCCCGATCTGCGGCAGCGTCAGCGACCAGAGATCGCGCAATACGCTCTCGGACATGTCAATCGGTCGCTCAAACCCGACAGCGATCAGAATATCAGACATCGCCACGTTGTAGGACGCGGCAAAGGTCGTGATCCAGCCAATCAGCAGCGACGCCACCAAAGCGCCCCACAAGGACCCCAGCCCCCCAATCACGATTGTGACGAACACGATGGAGCCCAGCACGAAGGCCATGCCCGGAAACGTCCCCAGAACCGGGCCTGCAATGACCCCGGCAACCCCGGCCAGAGCTGTGCCGACACCAAAAACGCCCATGAATACGAGGGGAACATTGTGCCCAAGCGCCTCGACTGTGCGCGGATAGCTCAACGCCGCCTGAATGACCATGCCGACGCGGGTGCGGGTCAAAACGTAAAGAAGGGTCAGGAAAATTCCCACCGAAACGAAGATCATGAAAACCTTGTAAGCCGGGATCGAGTTTCCGGCGATGGAAAACAAGGTAAACTGCAAAACCTCCGGGACTTCATACGCCACGTGGCTCTTGCCCCAGAGAAACTGCACGATCTCTTCGATCAACAAGGCCAGCCCAAAGGTAAAGATCAGTTCCGGCACATGCCCGTATTGATGCACACGCCGCAAACCGTATCGCTCGACGCCCGCGCCCAGAACACCAACGATGAGCGGCGCAAAAAGCAACCCCATCCAGAACCCCATATAGGTGCTGATCTGATAGGCGAAATAGGCGCCCAGCATGTAAAAACTGGCATGCGCGAAGTTGAGAACACCCATCATCGAAAAAATCAGGGTCAGCCCGGCGCTGAGCATGAACAGGAGCAACCCTGTCACCAGCCCGTCGATCAGGTTGACGAGTACGAGGTCCATGCCCTCTCTCCCTGCGTGTTGGACATTTCAGCCTGGGATCGGCCCGCCCCGTGAACGCGGCGGGCCAACGTCTTTCGCCTTGTTACGGGCGTTCCATCTTACAGGTGGTTTCGCTGTCGGCCGAAGCCATTTCGACAGTGGTTTCCGCCAACAAGCCGTAGCCCGAGTTGTCGAAATCATGCGCGATCCCATCGTTGGTGTGGGCAAGAATGTGCACGTTCTGTATCGCCTGGTGGTCCTGCGCGCGCATGATCACCTTGGTGCCCCAGATCGAGTCATGCTCCATACCTTCCAGCGCGGTGCCGATGGCGACCATGTCGGTGGCAGATCCGGCATCGTTGATTGCCCGGGCCAGCATCTCAATCACGTTGGCAATGCGTGGTTGACCCAGATCTTTGTCCGGATATTGCGCTTTGAATGCAGTGGCATAGGCATCAGCGCGATCCGACGGCGGCGGGTTGATCTGACCCTCACCGACCAATTTCAGGGATCCCTTTCCGGCCTCACCAAACGCGGCCGTGATACCGTCCGCCGCGGCATAATAGGTAAAGATCGGCCCCTCGAAACCGTTTTCCAGAATCGCTTTGCCAAGGTTCAGCATGTCCGCTCCCCAATTGCCGGTAATCACGGCGTCAGCACCTGACGACACGATCTTGCGCGCGTAAGGTGTGAAATCCTTGACCTTGCCAATCGGGTGCAGTTCGTTGCCGACGATCTCGATGTCGGGGCGCTTGTCTCCAAGGAACTTGACCGCCGCCGCCGCTACCGCTTTGCCAAAACTGTAATCCTGCCCGATGATATAGACCTTCTTCATACTTTCGTCGGCCGCCATCACATCGGTCAGCGCATCCATCTTGATGTCGGCATTGGCATCAAAACGGAAATGCCAGAAGTTGCACTTGTC
>CAYGNE010000074.1:0-14288 GCA_964351155.1 uncultured Rhodobacterales bacterium
GTCGCCAAGGCTCTGGACTACGTGCGGCAGATCCGGAAAACCCCGATCGTGGTCAACGACGCCAGGTTCTTCTACTGCAACCGCTGCATCATTCCCTATGGCAACGAAGCCACGCGAATGGTCACCGAAGGCGTCGCACCAGCATTGATTGACAATGCGGCTCAACAGTTGGGCTTCCCGGTCGGACCGATCCAACTCGGCGATGAAACCAGCATCGATCTCGCCGCCAAGATCACCCGCGCCACAAAGGAAGCAATGGGCAATGATTACCCAGCATCCGAAGCGGACAATCTGGTGTTCTGGATGGAGGAACAGGGGCGTCTGGGGCGCAAGGCCGGGGCCGGCTACTTCGACTATGACGAAAAAGGCAAACGCCTGGGTTACTGGAAAGGCATTCACGACAAGTACCCGTTGGCAGAAACGCAGCCCGACCTGATCGAGGTACAGGAACGCCTGATGTTTGCCCAGGTACTCGAAGCCGTACGAGCGCTGGAAGAAGGCGTCCTGGAAGACATCCGTGAAGGCGATGTCGGTGCAATTCTCGCCTGGGGCTTTGCGCCCTGGTCCGGCGGCCCCTTCAGCTGGCTCGACATCATCGGAGCACCTTATGCCGCCGAACGTTGTGACCAGCTCGAAGCCAGGTTTGGCGAACGGTTCAGATGCCCCGCCCTGCTGCGCGAAATGGCTGAAAAGGGACAGACCTTCTATGGACGCTTCGCTCCGGAAGCGAAAGCCGCATAGGCTCCTGGGCATACCCAGCAACGAGGGGCGCACAGCTTGCGCCCCTCTTTCTTTCCATTTTCGACCAATACCCCAGGGAGTGTGAGGGACAGCGTCCCTCACGGCCTGCGTGGCCTGAACGCAATCAAATCGAATGCGCCGCAAGGCGCTCCATTCGGCGGAACGCGAAACTCATTCGAACTGATAGCCAAAACGCGCAATGTCTTCCGCACAACACTGTGCGATGACATCGGCGGTCTTGTCCGAGAAGTATCTTTTATAGTCGCGCTCCCTGTTGGACCGGTTCACCTGGGCCAATGCCAGATCAAACCCCAGATGCGCCATCAGACTGGCGGCATCCTCGGCGAAATTCTCGATCCGGATGTAGGCCTGGCAGTGTTCCTTTCCGTCCGCCCGGCGCATGTAGCTGCTGGCCGGGCTTGCCCGAAGTGCATTGCGGGTCGACGGGTCGGTCACAAACTCGGCGAATTCTTTCCGGCGGGCCAGCGCCACAGCCGGATGGTCAAATCCCTGCCCCCGCAGCCAGTGGTAATAGCTGACCATCCGATCCCAGGGATTGCGCACAAGCGTAAAGGCATAGAGATCGCGAAGAACCGGCTCGGGAACAAGCCCGTCAATATCCGACATCGTCGAATGCTTCCACAGCCTGCCGCGCGTCTTCACATCGCGCATGCGGCGGCGGCGTTTCATCGCCTTGGGCGTATCTCCAAGCATGATATCATCGCGCATCGCCCGCGCTTCCAACGCCAGCGCCAGCGCGGTTCCACCTGTCTTCGGGATGTGTATGAAAACGTATCTGCGACCGGTGCTCAGGATCATGCGATACAGGTAGTATCATCCGGACCGCAGTGCAATGATCGCGCCGGCCACGGCGATCAACGCGATGCCGGCGACCTGCCAAAGACCGACAGGTTGACCCATGGCTAACCAGGCGAACAGAGGCCCGAACCCCATGACCGAGTACTCGAACACCGACACATAAGACGGCTCACCCAGTTGATACGCCTTGATGATCAAGAATACCCCGGCAACTGAACCGAAAGCCTGAACAATCACCCATGGCAGGGCCTGCGTGATCGGCCAGACCCAACCCCGGGTCACGAACCCGTCCGGCCCGGGAACAGCTTCCGGTGGAAAAACCGACAGGACCACCAGACCAGCTGCCCCGAACAGTCCAAGCGTCACCCACATCCCGGCCAGCACGGCAACGGTGCTTTCCGCAGCACACCACTGCCGTGTCGCGATTGCCGAAAGCGCATAAAAGAAACCGCCAGTAACCGGGATCAGGATCGCCGCGTCAAAATTCTGCGGATCCGGTTGCAGCACAAGAAGCGTGCCGATGAACCCGGTGCCGACCGCAAGAATGCGCCACCTGCCAATCGTCTCCCGCAACGTGGTTGCATTGATCAGAAGTATGAAGATCGGAGACGTGAACAACCCGGCCAATGCCTGCGCAATTGGCATCAATGCCAGCGCACTGAAATAGAACAGCATCGCCACGGCCAGCAAGAGGCTGCGCAGCGCGACCGCCCAGAGCCGGACCGGCCTGAGCCGCCCCAACCCGAACAGGGACAAAGCCCCCACCAGTGGCAACGCGATCAGCGCCCGGATGAAGTGAAACTGCCAGAGGCCGATTTGTTCGGCCAGGCGCACGATAAAGTTGTCAATCACGCCGATGATCATCATCGCGCAGACCATCGACACCGCGGCCACTGCCGGTTTGGTTTCTTTTCCCGTAATCATGGACTTTTCTTTGGCTCAATCCCGGCGCAGTATCTGACCTGATTGCGACATGGGTCAGAGTTCAGGGGAGAAACTCTATGGGATGGATGAAAGACGAAACCGGGCTGGAAAAGAATGCAGCCAATTATGTGCCACTGACCCCCTTGTCGCATCTGCGAAGGGCCTCCCATGTATTTGCCGACGAGTTGGCCGTCGTATATGGCGCGCATCGCAAGACCTACGCCGAGTACTACGACCGCTGCACGCGTCTGGCATCGGCGCTGGCCTCGATGGGAGTGAAACCCGGTGATGTCGTGGCGACACTGATCCCGAACCTGCCGGCCCAGGCAGAGGCCCATTTCGGCGTTCCGGCCTGTGGCGCGGTTCTGAACACGATCAACGTGCGCCTGGACGTGGATACCGTGGCTTATATTTTCACACATGGTGATGCCAAGGTCGTTCTGGTGGATACCCAGTTCCTGACACTGGCCGAAGAGGCGGTCGCCAGGATGGAAGGCGATGGCCCTCTGATCATCGAGGTGCCCGATGATCAAGCCGGCTATCCGGCCAGTGGTCGGTTCCCCTGTTACGAGGACGTCCTGGGCAACGCAACGCATGATTTTGATTGGGTCATGCCCAAGGACGAATGGGAAAGCATCGCGCTCAACTATACATCCGGCACCACGGGCCGCCCCAAGGGCGTTGTGTGCCATCACCGTGGCGCATACCTGATGACCATGGGGACCGTGATCAGCTGGCGCCTGGTGATGAAGCCCAGGTACCTTGCCATTGTCCCCCTGTTTCACTGCAATGGATGGAACCATACGTGGATGATGCCGGTTCTCGGCGGGACAGTCGTGTGCTGTCGCGACATTACCGCGGCCGCCATCTATGACGCCATCGCCACAGAGGGCGTCACCCATTTTGGGGGTGCCCCAATTGTCCTGAACATGATCGTGAATGCCGCCGACAACGATAGAAAACCCTTTGATCATACGGTAGAGGTATTCACGGCCGGCGCCCCACCTGCCCCGGCCACGCTGTCCAAGATCGAAGCACTCGGTTTTCACGTGACACAGGTTTACGGGCTGACCGAGACTTACGGGCATGTGACGGAATGCCTCTGGAAAGGCGGCCAATGGGACACGCTTGACCAGACCGGCCGTGCGGCGATCAAGGCGCGTCAGGGCGTCGCCTTCCCGATGATGGACCATATCACCGTCATGGACGAAGACATGAACCAGATTCCGATGAATGGCCGTGACAAGGGCGAGATCGTCATGCGGGGCAACTCGGTCATGAAAGGCTACTACAAGAACCCCGAAGCCACGGCAGAGGCATTTGAAGGTGGCTATTTTCACTCCGGCGACATCGCGGTTCAGCATGCCGACGGCTACATCCAGATCGCCGACCGCGCCAAGGACATCATAATCTCCGGTGGTGAAAACATCAGTTCGGTCGAAGTCGAAGGCACGTTGATGGAACATCCCGATGTTCTTCTGGCCGCTGTGGTGGCGAAACCCGACGACAAATGGGGCGAAGTTCCCTGTGCTTTTGTGGAACTCAAACCCGGGGCCGCGGCGGAGGAGAAGGACCTGATTGCCTTCTGTCGGGAACGGCTGGCCGGGTTCAAGACGCCCAAAAAGGTCGCATTTCAGGATCTGCCAAAGACATCGACCGGCAAGATACAGAAATTCGAACTTCGCAAGATGGCCGCGGATCTTTGACGCGGTACTTCGTCAAATAGATTTGCCGCATGTTTCACCCATGGTAAGGTCTGTCAAAACAGAGGCGTAGCAGACCCGACACCATGACGGCGTTGAAAGAATATGAACGGCTGGAGGCGTCCGGCCTTTGGCGTGCAACCCCTGCTGAACAGCGCCGCGAGGTGATCGTTTCCATCGGTGAAGCGACACTGACAATCTGCGACACCAGGGAACGACCGCTGACCCATTGGTCGCTTGCCGCCTTGTCCCGCGCCAACCCGGGCGAGTTTCCCGCCGTCTATGCGCCGGATGGCGACCCGGATGAAACACTGGAAATCGCCGAGGACGAAACGGCGATGATCGAGGCGATTGAAAAGTTGCGTCTGGCCATCAATCGCACCCGCCCCCACCCCGGTCGGCTGCGATTGTGGGGAACATTGGCCTCTGTCGGCGTCGTGGCGGCTCTCGCGCTACTCTGGCTTCCCGGGGCGTTGATAAACCACACGGTAAAGGTGGTTCCGGAAATCAAGCGGCAAGCCATCGGTCAGGCCATTCTGAACCGGATCGAACGGGTTGGCGGGCGGGCCTGCGCCAACGCCGAAACGGCACCGGCCCTTGCCAAGCTTGGACGCCGAACAGATGTGCGCAAGCTGGTGGTGCTTCCTGCCGGTGTCCCCGACAGCCGCCATTTGCCCGGTGGGATCATTCTGCTGAACAAGTCGCTGCTCGAAGATCACGAAGACCCGAACGTCGCGGCCGGCTACATCCTGACGGAACGCGTCCGCGCGCAGCAAACGGATCCGCTGGCCGAACTGCTGGCCTTTGGCGGACCGATGGCGACCTTCCAGCTTTTGACAACCGGCCAACTGAAAAAGGAAACGCTGGATGGCTATGCGGAACGGATCATGGTCGCCACACGAGAGCCGTTGGAGCAGGAACTCGCATTGATCGCGTTTGAAAAGGCTGGCGTGCCATCCACTCCCTATGCCTATGCGTGGGATATCTCCGGCGAGTCCGTTCTGACCTTGATCGAGGCGGATCCGATGGCCGGCCTGACACCCGAACCGGTACTGGCCGACCGGGACTGGGTTCTCCTGCAAAACATCTGCGGCGGATAGCTGGACCTACCGGTCCGCGCGCACAGAAAGCGGGTCCTGCCCCGAACGGGTGGACAAACGGGTCACGGATTGGCCGCGCTGACGGGGCTTCCAGAATGGCGGATAGCGATCCTGCCGAGGCTCGGACCATGTCGCGATCCGGCCGTTTGTGGGAACTTGAACCAATGTGCGCGGTACTGTCTGGGTCCAGATCCGGTTGGCCTGCTCTTCTCCGCGCAAGTTGCCCAAACCGCGTTTCGGGTTGAGACGATTGTCATCCCAGGCCCGGATATACCCGGCGGGCAACCGACCTTCAGGATGGGCGACGCTGGGCCGAAGTGTCATCACAGCCCTCTCGGAATTCAATCGTTCATCCTGCCAGACAGCGCGGTATCCGCGCGGGATTCTGACATTCGTGGTGTTCTGCCTGTTGTCATGCACATGTCGCGGAATCACACGGGTTCCTTGCGGCAGAGTCGCCGTCTCGCCGATATAGATCAGAGCGCCGTCACGAGTGTCATCCGCACGAAGATCGGCGCCGGCCACTGCCATCGCAACGGCACACAGGTAGGTCAGGAATTTCGCTTTCATCATTGCCCCCACAACACTGAAAAAGCCTGCCGCATATTCGCCGGTGAGTAAAGCGTCCTGTCCGGTCTACTTTGTGCCGAACATTCTGTCTCCGGCGTCACCGAGCCCGGGTACGATGTAACCTTTTTCGTTCAATTCCCGGTCTATCGCGGCAGTAAAGATCGGCACGTCCGGATGCGCTTCCTGCATTCGAGCAACCCCTTCAGGCGCCGCCAGAAGACACAGAAAGCGCAGATTCACGGCACCCGCCTGCTTGAGAAGATCGATTGCCGCCGCCGAAGAATTTCCGGTTGCCAGCATCGGGTCGACGACAATAACCAGCCGTTCACCCAGCGACTCGGGAACCTTGAAATAGTATTGGACCGGCTGAAGGGTCTTTTCATCGCGGTAAAGGCCAATAAAGCCCACACGCGCCAGCGGGATGAGTTCCAGCACGCCGTCCAGCATTCCGTTCCCCGCCCGCAGGATCGACACCAGCGCCAGCTTCTTGCCTGCAAGCGTCGGTGCATCCATCGCCTCCAGCGGAGTCTTGATCGGCTTGGTTGTCATCGGCATTTCGCGGGTGATCTCATAGGCCAGAAGCTGTGTGATCTCGCGCAGAAGCTGCCTAAAAACCGCCGACTTGGTTCCTTTTTCCCGCATCAGGGTCAGCTTGTGCTGAATCAGCGGATGATCAACGACGGTAACGGATTCGGACATGACAGCTCTCCCACTTTGCGCTGTCCCCTTTCTGGTCCAGCGGCGCCGGCGCTGCAACCCGCTTGCCACGGCGGGATCAGAGAAAGCTGCGCCCTGTCCCCCGGGGCAGAACACCAAGATGATCTGCAACACTCGCCGCGACGTCGACAAACCCGACATGGCCGATGGACCCGGCACCGCGGCCGAATACCAGAACAGGGACACGTTCGCGCGTGTGATCTGTTCCCGTCCAACTCGGGTCGTTACCGTGATCCGCGGTCAGAATCATCAGGTCATCGGTGCGCAGCCGATTCAAGATCGGGCCGATCGACTGGTCGAACCATTCCAGCGCGGCCGCATAGCCCGAGATATCCCGCCGATGGCCAAACCGGCTGTCGAACTCGACGAAATTGGCAAAGGTCAGGCTCCCGTCTTCGGCCTCGTCCACCAGATCGGACAGATGCCCCATAAGCTGCTCGTCCGACCCCTTTCGCAGATCATCAATGCCCTGCATCGAAAATATGTCACCGATCTTGCCGATCGCGTAAACGCGCCGGCCGGCATCCTGCAACCAGTTCGTCAGAACCGGCGCCGGCGGTGCGATGGCAAAATCCCTGCGGTTCGCAGTCCGTATGAAACCGGTTTCGGCTCGCCCGATAAACGGTCTGGCGATCACCCGGCCGACTTTCATGGCGTGAAGCACGGGTGCGATTTCTGCACAGAGTTTCAGCAACGGGTCCAGCCCGAAACATTCCTCGTGCGCCGCGATTTGAAACACCGAGTCAGCCGATGTATAGCAGATCGGCCAGCCTGTTCGGATATGCTCAGGTCCCAGATCCTTGATGATCGCGGTGCCCGACGCGTGGCAGTTGCCAAGGATACCGTCGGTTCCCGCCGCGCGTGCCACGAAATCGGTCAGTTCATCAGGAAATGACGGCCGGGTGTCGGGAAAGTAGTGCCAGTTCCATGGCACCGGAACACCGGCCAGTTCCCAATGACCAGAAGGCGTATCCTTGCCCGGCGAAATCTCGGTGGCCGCCCCCCAGCATCCGGTCGGGGCAAGGTTCAGGCCCGGAACACTGTCGCCTGACGCCAGCCTTACCGCAGCGCCCAGCCCAAGCGCGTCAAGGTTTGGCACTCGCAACGGTCCGCTGCGCCCTTGCTCTGCGCGCCCCGCCATGCAGGCCTGCGCTATGTGCGCGACGGTGTTGGCCCCGGTATCCGGCACCGATCCATTAAAGAACCGCACGGCGTCAGGTGCTCCGCCGATCCCCACGGAATCCATGACCACAAGAAAGGCGCGGGCCATCAGTCAATCCTCTCACAGATCAGATCTGGAACAGGAGCGGGTTCCGACTGTATCACGATGGCCTTCCGAAGGGCGGCTGCGGCGCGGCGGGCGGCGTCTTCACGCCCGGCATGGATCACCGCGAGAGGTTGGCCATGTTCAACACGCTGACCCAACCGCACCAACCCCGACACGCCCACGGCCGGATCGATCACATCGCATTCGACCTGGCGACCGCCACCCAATGCAACAACCGCAAGACCCAGTGCCTCGCCATCCATTTCAGTGACGTAGCCTGGACCCTGTGCCGCCACTTCGCGGATCACGTTGGCTTCTGGCAGGAAACGCCCCCATTTCTCGACAAAGGATAACGGCCCCCCCTGCGCGGCGACCATCCGGCCAAACCGGTCAGCCGCCCGGCCATCCCGTATCGCCGCCACGATCCTGTCGACCCCTGGCTGCACGTCACCGACCAGGCCTGCATCGGCCAGAACCACGCCCCCCAGCGCAGCGGTCAGCTCCAGAAGCGGGCCTTCTGCCTCGCCGGTCAAAACCTTCATCACTTCGATCACTTCCAGCGCGTTACCCAGTGCCGGGGCCAGCGGCTGGTTCATGTCGCTGATCACGGCAGTCGTTCGACACCCCGCTGCATTGGCTGTTGCCGTCAACGCCGTTGCCAGGGCGCGGGCCTCCGCTGGTGTTTTCATGAATGCTCCGCGCCCGACCTTGACATCCAGAACCAGCGCTTGGAGACCCGCCGCGAGTTTCTTGGACAAAATCGAGGCGGTGATCAAATCGAGGCTTTCGACCGTCGCTGTCACGTCGCGGATCGCGTACAGCC
Organism: uncultured Rhodobacterales bacterium; assembly: GCA_964351155.1. Lineage (GTDB taxonomy): Bacteria > Pseudomonadota > Alphaproteobacteria > Rhodobacterales > Rhodobacteraceae > CAYGNE01. The sequence goes on from CAYGNE010000074.1 coordinate 8,665, forward strand.
GTTTGTCAGCGGGCGCGATCTTTGCCGAGGCACCGACAATCGCGCAGCCAACCTGCGACACGATCTCGGTCAATCGGTCCTGCGATGCGTTGGTCGACAGGCCAGGAATGGCTTCGAGCTTGTCCAATGTGCCGCCTGTATGGCCCAACCCGCGGCCCGAGATCATCGGCACATAGGCCCCGCATTCGGCCAGCGCCGGCGCCAGCGCCAGCGACACGCAATCGCCCACGCCGCCGGTCGAATGCTTGTCGATCACGGGACCGTCAAAGGCCCAGGTCAACACATCGCCGCTATCCCGCATGGCAAGGGTCAGCGCGGTGCGACCGGTTTCGCCAAGCCCGCCCATGCAGACGGCCATTGCAAAGGCGCCGGCCTGGGCGTCACTGACGGTGCCGTCGGCCAACCCCTGCGCAAACCAACCCAGTTCTTCGGTCGTCGGCACATCGTGGCGGCGCAGCTTGGCAATGATGGCACGCGCATCCATGATTCTAGCGTCCGGCCATGTGGTCGGTGTTGAACGCGCCCGGCAGAAGGTCATTAAGGGTCATGACCTTCTCCTCTCCCAAAGTAGTTCCCATCGTCACCGTAACGGTCCCGGCCCCGAACTCTGCCAGTTTCTGTCGGCACCCACCGCAGGGCGAGACCGGCACGGGGCTGTCAGCGATGACATAGACCTCTACCAGTTCAGTTTCGCCGGCAGCCACCATCGCGGCAATGGCACCGGCTTCGGCGCAGGTTCCTTCGGGATACGCTACATTCTCAACGTTGCACCCGGCATAGACCGTCCCCGAGGCCGCGCGTATCGCGGCGCCGACCTTGAAACCAGAATAAGGCGCATGGGCGTTGTTCCGCACCCGTTCTGCAATGCTTTTCAGGGTCATTGCGGATCCAGTTCCGTTTTGAATCTACCTGGCAACGTCACCTCCAAGATCTCGATATCGTCGGTGGGGTTCGCGAGGCGCGTTTTCATTCCCGGCGGAATGACAAAGGCATCCCCAGCGACGAGGCGATAATCGTCACGCCCTTCTCCCTGCAGTGTCACCTGCCCTTCCATCACAAAGCAGAACAGGATGTCCGTGTCGTGTCGGGCCCAGACAGTTTCGCCCTCGCCGCGCCGGACCACCTGCACACCGGCCACGTTTTTCGTGTTCTCTGCAATCGTAGTATCGCGGCAAACATATCCGGGCAGCCGGAAGGGATGCCATTCAGCATGTTCTGCCTGATTGAACACGAAACGCTGTCCCTGCCATTCGCGATCCGGACGCAGGCATGGCGTCGGCAGATCCATTTCGTGGTCGATCTCGGTGATATGCTCGGCCGGAACGCCGATCTCGATCACCTGGACATTGTCGCTGGCCTCCAACACCCGATGTCGGATTTCCGGCGGCTGGATAAAGCAATCCCCGGCCCTCAGGCGCATCTTTGGCCCCTGATCTTCGTAAACCACGTCGACCCAACCGCGGTAACAAAAGATCAGTTGGAACCCGACCTTGTGAAAATGCACCATGTCCGGAACCGGGCCGCCATCGGGAATACGGATATGGCTGGCAATGATCGAACCGCCAAGCCGGTCGGGAATCAGATCGCGATATTGCATGCCGGCCCGGCCGATGATCCAGGGGGCCTGATCGGCAAGACGGCGTACGACAAACGAGTGCAGCGTTGCAGGCAGAACAAGCGGCGGATTGCGATCGGCTATTTCGACTCGGGTTCCGTTCGGCGCCGTCAATTGCTGCGCGCCGCCTGCAAATCCATCGGGGTCGTCAGTCAGGATACGGATCGTCCCCGGCGACTCACTGGCACCGTTTTCGATGCGCAGCCGCAAACCGTGTCCCGAAAAAACGGCGATCTGCGGGTTGTCCGCCGGATAGATCATATCCAGACGCATCCCCAGCGTTTTGGTGAAAAATGGAATATCGTCGCGCAACTCGTTGGTTGGCAGACGCATCTCAGCTATGGTTTCAGTCATTGTGCCCCTGCATGTTTTCCGAAACAGTGACCGGCACGGGGGGATTCTGCAAGGATCAGGCCGTGAACCGGGAAGCTCAAAATCCCGGTTGCCCCATCGTCAGCATTTAGTTTAATGCTAAACTAAATTTTGAAAGAGGATCAGGCAATGTCCGAAAACCAGACCTTGCGACAGGCAGCCCTGTTTTATCACGAGTTTCCCAAGCCGGGAAAACTCGAAATCCGCGCCACGAAACCGATGGCAAACGGCCGCGATCTTGCACGGGCCTATTCACCCGGTGTCGCCGAGGCCTGTCTGGAAATAAAGTCCGACCCGGCCAACTCTGCCCGTTACACGACAAAGGGCAACCTCGTCGGCGTCGTGTCCAACGGAACCGCGGTTCTGGGGTTGGGCAACATCGGCGCCGAAGCCAGCAAACCGGTGATGGAGGGCAAGGCCGTCCTGTTCAAGAAGTTTGCCAACATCGACTGTTTCGACATCGAGATCGACGAATCCGACCCCGAGAAACTGGCCGAGATCGTCTGTTCGCTTGGCCCGACATTCGGTGCGATCAACCTTGAGGACATCAAGGCACCCGACTGTTTCATCGTCGAGAAGATTTGCCGCGAACGCATGAATATACCGGTGTTTCACGACGATCAGCACGGCACCGCAATCGTGGTGGGGGCCGCGGCCAAGAATGCAATCCACGTCGCCAAGAAAAAATTCGAAGATCTCAAGATCGTCAGCACAGGCGGCGGTGCGGCGGGAATCGCCTGTCTGAACATGTTGCTGAAGTTGGGTGTGCAGCGCAAAAATGTTTGGCTCTGCGATGTTCACGGGTTGGTCTACAAGGGACGCACGGAGGACATGAACCCGCAAAAGGCAACCTTTGCGCAGGACACTGACAAACGGACTTTGGAAGATGTGATAGATGGCGCCGACATGTTCCTGGGTCTGAGTGGTCCGAATGTGCTGAAGCCGGAATTGATCAGCAAGATGACCAGGCAACCGATCATTTTTGCGCTCGCCAATCCCAACCCCGAAGTGTTGCCCGATGCCGCGCGCGAAGTGGCCCCGGATGCGATCATCGCAACCGGACGCAGCGATTTTCCGAACCAGGTCAACAACGTTCTCTGTTTCCCGTTCATTTTCCGTGGTGCCCTGGATGTTGGTGCAACGGAAATCAACGACGCGATGCAACTTGCCTGCATCGATGGCATTGCAGATCTTGCCCGCGCCACGACCAGTGCCGAGGCCGCCGCTGCATATAGCGGCGAACAACTGACCTTTGGCCCGGACTACCTGATCCCGAAACCGTTCGATCCGCGCCTTGTCGCCGTGGTGTCGTCATCGGTCGCAAAAGCCGCGATGGAGAGCGGCGTCGCGACGCGCCCGATTGATGATCTGGCTGCGTACAAGGAGAAGCTGAACCAAAGCGTCTTCAAGTCGGCGCTCCTGATGCGCCCGGTTTTCGAGGCCGCCCGCGTCGCCAGCCGCCGGATCGTCTTTACCGAAGGTGAAGACGAACGTGTGCTGCGCGCCGCACAGGCGATCCTCGAGGAAACCACCGAAACACCAATCCTGATCGGCCGTCCCGAGGTGCTGGAACAGCGCTGCGAACGCATCGGTCTCGATATCCGGCCAAACCATGACTTCCAGATCGTGAACCCGGAAAACGATCCGAGGTACTACGACTACTGGAACAGCTACCACTCACTGATGCAGCGCCGAGGGGTCACCCCCGACCTCGCCAAGGCGATCATGCGGACGAACACCACGGCCATCGGGGCCATCATGGTACACAGGAACGAAGCCGACAGCATGATCTGCGGCACATTTGGCGAATACCGCTGGCATCTGAACTATGTCACGCAAATCCTTGGCTCGCCGTCACACAACCCGCACGGCGCGTTGTCACTGGTGATCCTGGAGGACGGTCCGCTGTTCATTGCGGATACGCATGTACACCAGCTTCCCAGCGCAGATGAACTGGCCGAGATCACAATCGGCGCGGCCCGGCATGTTCGCCGTTTTGGAATCGAACCCAGTGTCGCGTTTTGCAGCCAGTCCCAGTTCGGCAACCAGGCCGAAGGTTCGGGCAAACGGCTTCGGGCGGCAATTGCCATACTCGACAGTCAACCCCGCGATTTCGTCTACGAGGGCGAAATGAATATCGACACCGCGCTGGATCCGGAACTGCGCGAACGCATCTTCCCCAACTCGCGTCTTCGGGGCGAGGCAAACGTTCTGATCTTTGCCCATGCCGACGCGGCGGGTGGAGTTCGCAACATCCTGAAGGCCAAGGCCGGCGGGCTGGAGGTCGGTCCCATCCTGATGGGGATGGGCAACAAGGCGCATATCGTGTCACCGTCAATCACAGCGCGTGGACTTTTGAACATGGCGGCCATTGCCGGTACGCCAGTGGATCACTACGGGTAAAGCTGTCGCGGATTTGCGGCGCGACACGCCGCATACACATCTCATCCGGCCGACGCAGGACAAACCACTTCTCGGGTTTGGTGCATCACAGCCAAAGTGCATTCAACAGGCCAGTCACGGTGTGATTCGGCCGATCCTGTTTGCAGGATTGGAATTTGCAGATTTGCAAAATGCCGGAATGCCCACCTCTCTCTTGGAGAATCGGGGCGGGTTTGCAAAAATTTGCAGGCCGCTTTTGTAATTTCTGCAAACAAATTGCGATAATCTGACGCTACGTCGCACGGATTACTTGCCCGGGAACAATCGGACGCAATACACATCCTGCAAGCTTAACCCGAGGAGGATGCCATGGGATATCAGGACGTTTATGAGAGCTGGAGAAACGACCCCGAAGCCTTTTGGCTGGAGGCTGCAAAGGGTATCGACTGGGTAAGGCCGCCATCCAAGGCGCTGAACGGTGACAATAGCCCGCTTTACACCTGGTTTGACGATGGCATGGTCAACACCTGCTACAACGCGGTAGATCGGCATGTCGAAGCCGGAAAGGGCGCACAGACCGCCATCATCTACGACAGCCCGATCACCCAGACCAAGCACAAGATTTCCTATGCGGAACTGCGCAGCCGGGTCGCCTCGCTTGCCGGTGCCCTGCGCGCCAAGGGTGTGGAAAAGGGCGACCGTGTCATCATCTACATGCCAATGGTTCCCGAAGCGCTCGAAGCCATGCTGGCTTGCGCCCGCATCGGCGCGGTGCATTCGGTTGTCTTTGGCGGGTTTGCCGCCAACGAACTGGCGGTGCGCATCGACGACTGCAAGCCCAAGGCCATCATCGCCGCGTCCTGCGGGATCGAACCGGGCCGCGTTGTACACTACAAACCTTTGCTGGACGGAGCCATCGATCTTGCCGCCCACAAGCCCGATTTCTGCGTGATCTTTCAGCGCGAACAGGAGGTTGCCCATCTCGAAGAAGGCCGCGATGTCGATTGGCACGGCTTTCAGTACGGTGTGGAGCCGGCCGAATGCGTGCCGGTAGAGGGCAGCCATCCCGCCTATATCCTGTACACTTCGGGAACCACCGGTGCACCCAAAGGCGTGATCCGGGCAACCGGCGGGCATCTGGTTGCCCTGAACTGGACCATGAAGAACATCTACAACGTCGAACCCGGCGACGTGTTCTGGGCAGCTTCCGATGTCGGCTGGGCCGTGGGCCACTCCTATATCTGCTACGGGCCGC
>CAYGNE010000075.1:0-13620 GCA_964351155.1 uncultured Rhodobacterales bacterium
GGGCCTATATACTTAACTAGCCATGCGCCAGATTGAGATGCCACTGGGCGAATTGACGACTTCACCAAATATGTTCCATAGAGGGGAAGGGTATGCGCACCGCACCGACAGTTGCAGATGACGTGCTGAAGCTTGCGATGCGGCAGGGAAAGACCCTGACGCCCATGCAACTTATGAAGCTTGTGTATATCGCTTACGGGTGGTTTCTCGCTATGCGAGGCGAAAAGTTTTTTCCTGATCGCATCGAGGCTTGGAAATATGGGCCAGTGATCCCCAATCCCTACCAAGCCACAAAGCGCTTTCGCGGCGATGAGATACCCCATGTTCTGATTGCGGACTCAGACATTTCCGACCCGGGCATCGAAAATTTTCTTGATAGTGTAGTCTCAAACTATGGGGGCTATTCCGGCATCGCCTTGTCGAACCTTACTCACAAGATGGGGACGCCTTGGGAGCAAGTTTATCAACCGAACGTGCTAGGCATTGAAATTCCGGACGCTCTAATCCGAGAACACTACCAACGAGGTCTGGATGCAAGACAAGGTGCCGGGGCCACCGCTTGATTGGGCGGCTGGCGAGGAGTGGAAATCGGATCAGGTTGCCAAGGCTGAAAATCGAAGTGGCCTGACCCGGCCTCGCTTCAAGGAACGAAAGACGAGAACACACTTCGGTTACTCCGGCCTCTGGTAAGATTGCGGTCTGTTTGATGTGGTTTCTTGCTCTTGTGTTTGTCGCAAGTATGGCCGTCTGGCTTTTTCACTTCTTGACGCCTTGGGGTTGGCTCAACGATTTACAGCTTTCCAAAATTCAGACGGTTGTTTTCTCAGGAAGTTTGGGGGCGTTGGTATCGGCTTTTGCCCAGAAGCACATCGGGCAGTAACTACCCCTCAATCAGAATTTCGTCATACTCGCCTGCGGCAAGGGCTTCCTCATCGTACTCAATGCCCATGGTTTCAATCTTCTGGCGCTTCTTGTACAGCGCCAATTCAGCCTTTGCGTGCCTCTTTGCGGTATCTGCATTGAAGTTCCTCCAGCCGTCAAAGACAGGATAGTCGTTAACTTCAAGAAGCCGATCCAGCTTGTCGTGCAAAGTTGCCATGGTCATCTTGTTGCCTCTCAGGGCTGATGCCTCGGCATAGAGCAGGAATTGCTCGGAAAGCAGGTGAAGGCGGTAGACTGCCCTTGTCTCGCGCTATCGGCGCTGGCCAGTCCCGGTGGCTGTTTTGGCGCCGGCTGGCGGAGATCTGCTAAAGAACTCCAACCAGAAACAAGGACGTTCGCGCGGATCACGGCACACACAGTCATCCCAAATACGACGATCTGTGCCGAGAGCCTGCAAAAGGACAATCGGTCGCGCGGCATGTGCGGTCCGGCGATACCTGATATGGTGGATTCGTCCGTTCGCCTGTGTGCAATCAGGCATCCGGCCTCCCCTGTGAACGCCCGGACAGCCGGAGAACCCGGCGCGCTTCATCCGGTGTCGCGACAGGGCGGCCGACCTTGTCACAGATATGGACGACACGTTGAACCAAGGCGGCGTTCGAGGACGCAAGCGTTTCACGGTCGAGCCGCACATTGTCTTCGAGACCGGTCCGCGCGTGACCACCAGCGGCTACGGCCCATTCATTGAGGATAATTTGATGGGCTCCAATTCCGGCCGCGCACCAGGGCGCATGATCGCCAAAGAGCCGTTTGACAGTGCCAACGTAGAAATCGAAAACATCCCTGTCGGCGGGCATGGCGTTTTTCACCCCCATGACGAACTGAACATAGGGCGTGTCCTTGATCCGTCCGTCCGCATGCATCTTTGCTGCCTGAAAGATGTGGCTCAGATCAAAGGCTTCGATCTCCGGTTTGACGTCATACGCCCGCATTTCGGCGGCCAGCCAATCGACCAGATCAGGCGGATTCTCGTAGACGCGGGTGGGGAAATTGTTCGACCCAACGGAGAGCGAGGCCATGTCAGGGCGCAAGGGAAGCATCCCGCCACGGGCCCGCCCGGCGCCGGATCGTCCTCCGGTCGAGAACTGGATTATCATGCCTGGGCAGTGTTTCTCGACCCCTTCCTTGAGGCGCGCGAACCTTTCAGGATCAGAAGAGGGTGTTTCATCGTCGTTGCGGACATGCGCATGGACGATTGAGGCACCAGCTTCAAAGGCTTCCTGTGTGCTTTCAACCTGTTCGGAAACCGTGACTGGCACTGCCGGATTATTCGCCTTGGTGGGCAGTGATCCGGTGATCGCGACACAAATGATACAGGGGTCAGACATCGAAGAATACCGTCTCGTTCTCGCCCTGAAGGCGAATTTCAAATTGATGGACGATGGCGCCGTTCCGTCCGGTGCGTGCCGCGATGAGCGTGCCGCGCCGGTTTTCCCATTCGATGATGTTCAGCTCCGGATCGGCGACGTTGACCTCTGTCTCGTCACCGAAGAACACCCGCGTGTTCAGGCCGACATTGATCCCGCCCGCCACGCAGGTCTTGCGGTTTGGAGTCAGGGCCGGAGCGTGAAGGGACCGGTCGCGTTGATTGAAGTCGCGCGTTTTGCTCATGGCAGATTTCTCTCTCTAGACTCACTTTGATCCTGTTCCATCCCGGCAAAGGTCTGCTTCGCCAGTCAGAGGGCGTGGTTGGCGCGAGAAACACCGGCGTAGATCGCCAAGTGTTGCAGAACTTCCAGCACATCCGTCTTGCTGGCGTTCGTCCGCGTCGTGGTGCGAATGTGCATGGGGCTTTCCTCGGGGTAGCGACAGATCATGCCTGCCCAAGACATGGCGGGACTCAGTAGGGAAGCCCGACGTAGTTCTGGGCCAGGACCGATTGCGCCTCTTGATTCACGCGCAGGAAATCAATTTCCGCGCGTTGCATCCTGAGGTCGAATTCGGACTGATCCGGGAAACGGTGCAGCAGATTGGTCATCCACCAACTGAAGCGCTCGGCCTTCCAGATGCGCGACAGCGCTTTCGCCGAGTAGGCGTCGATCCCCGTCGTGTCGCCCTCCTTGTAGACCTGCACTAGCCCCCGATAGAGGTAGTGAATGTCGCTTGCCGCGGTGTTCAACCCCTTGGCACCGGTCGGCGGGACGATATGTGCAGCGTCCCCACAGAGAAACAGCCGGCCCCACCGCATCGGTTCCGTCACGAAAGATCGCAACGGCGCGATGGACTTCTCGATGGACAGTCCCGTCATCAGTCGTTCCGCGACCCCGGCCGGAATGCGGCGCTTGAGCTCTGCCCAGAACCTGTCATCGCTCCAGTCTTCCGGCCGGTCTTTTAGAGAACACTGGATGTAGTAGCGGGAGAGGTTCTGGTTTCGCATCGAGCAGAGGGCAAAGCCATGCTCTGAACTGGCATAGATCAACTCGTCATGCACGGGCGGGGTTTCGGACAGAACGCCCAACCAACCGAAAGGATAGGCTTTCTCGTATTCGCGCCGCATATCCGCCGGAATGGTCTGGCGGCTGACGCCGTGAAAGCCGTCGCATCCGGCAACTAATCGCAATCGATCCGATGCTCGGTGCCGTCCACCTCGTAGGTGACATGGGGCGCGTCGCTGTCGGCACCATGAATGCGGACATTTTCGGCGTTGAAGGCCACCGCGCCGCCCATCTTCTCGCGGGCGTCGTAGAGGTCACGGGTCACTTCCGTCTGGCCGTAAACAACGACATGACTGCCCGTCATCTCCCTGAAATTGATGCGGAATTGTTCATCACCGTAGGAAATGACGGTGCCTTCGTGAACAAAACTTTCCCGATCCATCCGCTCGGCGACGCCAGCCTCGCGCATCAGGTCGACAAAGCCTGTCTCCAGAATTCCGGCCCTGATGCGGCCCAGAACATAGTCCCGCGTCTTGCGTTCCAGGACGATCGTGTCAATGCTCTGGCGATGCAGGAGCTGGCTCAGCAGCAGCCCCGAAGGACCGCCGCCGACAATGACAACCTGGGTTCGCATGGATGTCCTCCACATCACGGGGCAACAAGCGCGCCCTGGGCTTCAAGTTCCGCTTCAAAGACCTGGAGTGTGCGTTCGAACAGGGCGACAAGCTCATCCGCTTCGGCCCGTGTCAGGGTTAGCGGGGGGGTGATCATCACCCATTCGCCGAATTTCCCGCCGGCCGTCTTGCGGGTGTAAAGCAAGAGCCCGTTCTCGATCCCGATCTCGAGCAGGCGATAGACGGCGCGGCACCGGGACGGCAACATCCGCTTCGTGGCCTTGTCGGCGACGATCTCGACCGCCATCAGCAGACCTTTTCCGCGGATATCGCCGACAATCCGGCTGCGGCTGGCGACCGAGCCCAGCGCCTCCATCAGGTAGGCGCCGATCTCGCGCGCGTTGCGCATCAGATCCTGATCGATCATCTCGTCGATGACCGCCTCGGCGACCGCGCAGGACAGCGGGTTGGCCGAGTAGGTATGGCCGTGCAGAAACCCTCCGGCCGCGACGACGGGTTCGACGATCGCATTGGGCGCAAGGACGACGCCAAGCGGGGTGTACCCGGCGGCGACCCCCTTGGCGAGCGTCACCAGATCCGGGCGCGCGTCGGGCCAGTGTTCGGCGGAGAGGAAAGTGCCGGTGCGCCCGGCACCACTCATCACCTCGTCAAAGATGAGAAGTACGCCATGACGCGTACAGATATCCCGCACAGCCTTGTAGTAGCTGTCGGGCGCCACCAATCCTCCTGTCGCCAAGCCGCCCACGGGTTCCATGATAAAGGCCAGAACGGTATCTGCGCCTTCGGCCAAAATCGTGTCTTCCAGTGCCTGCGCGCAATCAAGCGCGTGGGATTCAACCGATTTGCCTTCCGGCAGGCGGTAGCAGAAAGGCGCGGGGATCTTTGGCATGACGCGGGTCACCGCTTCGAAAACGCTCTCCGATTCCGGGTCGCCTGTGACAGAGACCGCGCCCAGGGTGGCCCCGTGATAGCTGGGGTCGCGGGCCAGGACCTTGCTGCGCTTTGGCTGACCCGTGGCGACCGCGTATTGGCGGGCCAGCTTGATGACGGCTTCGGTCGCTTCCGAGCCGCCGGAGACGATAAAGGCTTGATCGAAGCCCGGACCGGCAAGACCCACCAGTTTCTCGGCCAGCCGTCGGTTCGGCGCGTTCTCGAAGACCGCGCGGCTGGCAAAACAGACCTTGGCCGCTTGATCCGCCATCGCCTTCAGAACCCGCGGATTGCCATGGCCGAGGTTCGAGATCACCGGACCGGAGGAGGCATCGAGATAACGTTTCCCCTCGGTGTCCCACATATAGACGCCTTGCGCGCGATCCACGGTGGGCCGGCGCTGGACGTCCCCCGTATAGAACACCTGCATCGGGCCACCGGGTTTGAGCGCGGCGTTATTCGGGGCTGCATTGGCCTTCATTCCTGATCTCCTGAATATTTGGCCCGACTGACCGAGGACGTAACATCCTCGAGTATGGCTTTGAAGGATTGTTCGAATGCCGAGAGATGACGTTCGGTGTGACAGATGTTCAAGCAAACAAGACCGCGGCGGGCGATGAGGAACCCACGACGCAGCAGGCCGAAGAAGATCAGTTCCTTCAGCGGCCCGCTCTCGTTGGCGACTTGCTCGGGGAGTGTCGGCGCCGGGGCCTGGGCGTGCAGATTCATCACGCTGCCGATCCCGGAAAACCGGACCGGAAGCCCCGAGGCCTTGCAGATGTCGTTCAGGCGATTGCGAAAGGCGGCTCCGGACCTGGTCAGCCGGGCGGCCTCGGTTTCAGTGTAGATCTCTGTCAGGCCGACGAGGCCGGCGCGCATGGACAGGACGTTGTTGTTGAACGTCCCTGCGTGAGGCAGATGCCCCTCCGATCGCAGATCGAATTGCGCCATGATGTCGGCGCGCCCTCCAAAAACGCCGATGGGCATCCCGCCACCGATATACTTGCCCATAGTGGTCAAGTCCGGGCGGATGCCCAATTGCGCCTGAAACCCGTTCGGATGCAGGCGCGAGGTCATGACTTCGTCAAAGATCAACAGGGCGCCGCTGTCATCGCAGAGATCGCGCAGGCCCTGCAAGAAGGCACGAGAGCCCGGTATGCAGCCCCCTGCCCCCAACATCGGCTCCACCAGGACGGCCGCGACGTCGCGCGCGTTCTGCGCCATCAGGTCGCCGGTGCTGTCCAGATCGTTATAGGCCGCGATGACCACGTCGAAGGGCACGTTCGCCTTCGAGGGCTTGCCGACAAATGACAACGGCCCGCCGTGATAGCCCCCGGCAAAGACCATGATCTTGCGCCGCTTGGTAAAGGCGCGGGCGGCGGACAGCGCCATGATGTTTGCCTCGGTGCCGGAATTGGTCAGCCGCACGGTGTCAAGGCCGGGAAACCGCGCACAGATCGCACGGGTCAGATCAGCCTCTCCGCGTGTATGCGACGACAGGTTGAGACCCTGCTCCAGCGCGTCCCTGATCGTGCTCAGGATCACCGGATGCGAATGGCCGTAGATACCGGCGGTGTATTCGCCGAGGAAATCGACATAGCGGTGCCCGTCGAGGTCCCAAAGATATGTGCCCGCTCCGCGCGCGATGGCCAGCGGGAACGGGTCGTGAAACAGGACACTGCGCGTGTTCCCACCCGGCATCGACGCCAGGGCCGTCCGATACTGCGCTTCGCTTGCCGGATTCATCGCGCGAAACCCGGCGGCGGCAGCCTCGCTTTCCTGGTAAAGTACGGTGTGCATGATGGTCCGAGCAGTTGCTGTACGCTGGACAAGTTTTATTGTACAGTGTACATGAAGGCAAGTGCCAAGTTCAGTACCACTGCAAACCGGTCATTCGCCGGCTGGAGCCCGACACCATGAGCGATATCTTTGTCCCGCAGGTCACCCTGCAAACCCGCAGAGCCGACGGGTCGATTCTGCTGACTTCGCCCCGGCCCCTGCGACCGAACGTGATGCGCACGGGCGATTGGCTGGATCATTGGGCCGAGGTCACGCCGGAGGCGGTCTTCCTTGCCGAGCGACGGGGGGAAGGTTGGCGTGAGGCGACCTATCGCGACACGCTGGCGCGTGTGCGCAGGCTGGCGGCGGCGCTTGTCAGGCTTGGATTGGGACCCGAGCGGCCCCTGATGCTGCTGTCGGGCAAGGGGGTGGACCACGGCCATCTTGCGCTGGCGGCGCAATATGTGGGCATTCCTTCGGTCGCGGTGGCCGAGCAGTATTCACAGATCGAAGCCGCCCACGACAAGCTGGCGCATGTCTTGTCCGTGGTCCGGCCAGGGGCGGTTTTCATGAATGACCTCTCGCGGTTTGGCGCCGCGCTTGCCTCCGGTCTTCTGACGGATGTGACCTGCATTTCCGGGTGCGGCGCGGCGAATGTCGCGCTGGCAGATCTCGAAAGAGGCGCGGATGTGGACGTGGATGCCCACAAGGCGCATGTCACCGGAGATACGCTTGCCAAGCTTCTCTTTACCTCCGGCTCCACCTCGCTTCCCAAGGCGGTGCGGACGACCCATCGGATGCTGGTCTCCAACCAGACCCAGATCGCACAGGTCTGGCCCTTCCTGGCTCACCGGCCCCAGCGGATCGTCGACTGGCTGCCCTGGAACCACACTTTCGGCGGAAGCCATAATTTCAACCTCATGCTCGCCAATGGCGGCGCGCTCTATATCGATGATGGCCAGCCATCGGAACAAGGGATCAAGCGCACGATCGAAAATATCCGGATGGTTGGACAAACCGTATCGTTCAACGTGCCGATTGCCTATTCGATGATGGCGCAGGCGATGCGCGACGACAACGAGTTCCGTGCGAAATTCTTTGCCGATCTCGACCTGGTTTTCTATGCGGCCGCCTCCATGCCGCAGGCGATCTGGGACGATCTGAAGGAGCAGGCGATCAAGGAAACCGGCACAGCGCCGGAGATGTCGGCCAGCTGGGGCATGACCGAAACCGCCCCCGCCGCGTTGATGGTGCATGGCCCGATGAAACGAGCCGGGGTGATCGGCGTGCCGCTGCCTGGCGTCGAGGCGCTTCTTCTGCCCATTGCCGAGGACGCGTTCGAGCTGCGGGTCAAGGGCCCGAATGTGATGAACAGCTATCACAATGCCCCCGACAAGACCGCCGAAAGCTTCGATGATGAGGGTTATCTTGTCACCGGTGACGTCGTGCGGTTCGTCGACGTGAATGACCCCTCGCAGGGCCTTTTCTTCGATGGCAGGATTTCAGAGGATTTCAAGCTTCTCACCGGCACCTGGGTTCAGGCTTCCAAGGTGCGCACGGCTGCCGTCAGCGCATTGGATCCCGTCGTGAAGGACCTGGTAATCTGCGGCCACGGCCGCGACGAAATCGGGGCGCTGGCCTTCGTGGACCCGGCTTATCTGGAACGCCTCGGCGAGGTGCAGGACGTCGGCGGGGCCCTTATCCATCCGGCATTGATGGCCGACATGGCGAGGGGGCTGGAGCGTCTTGCCGCCGAGGGCGGAGGGTCGTCGATGCGGGTTATGCGCATCATGGCCCTGTCCGAACCACCGTCGTTCGCCAAGGGCGAAATCACCCAGAAGGGCAACCTCAACCAGAAACTGCTTCTTCAAACCCGTGCCGAATGGGTGTCTCGTCTGTTTGACGCCGATGATGCCGCGGTCGTGAAACTCCCCAAATCCTGAGGTCTGGCGATGATTGATCTGAGCAAAATCCGAGCGATTGACATCCATACCCATGCCGAAGAACCCTGCGGATGTCATGCCGACGATGGCTATGACGACCTGCAGGCGGCTATGGCCAAGTATTTTCGCGCGCCATGGACGCATCCGCCGACCGTGCAGGAAACGGCCGATCACTATCGCGAGCAGAACATCGCCGCGGTGATTTTCCCGGTCGATGCCGAACGCGAGACCGGCTATCGCCGCTACAAGAACGAAGAGGTGGCCGAACTGGCCGCCGAGAACAACGACGTCCTCATTCCTTTCGCCAGCATCGACCCGCACAAGGGCAAGATGGGCGCGCGCGAAGCCCGCCGCCTGATCGAGGGGTTCGGAGTCAAGGGCTTCAAGTTTCATCCGACGATGCAGGGGTTCTACCCCAATGACCGCATGGCCTATGAGCTTTACGAGGTGATCGCCGAGCATCAGAGCATCGCGCTCTTCCATACCGGCCAGACCGGTGTCGGCCAGGGCATGCGGGCGGGCAATCGCATGCGCCTCAAATACTCCAACCCAATGTATCTGGACGATGTGGCGGTCGATTTTCCCGATATGAAGATCATCCTCGCGCATCCGAGCTTTCCCTGGCAGGAAGAGGCTCTGGCCGTCGCGCAGCACAAACCCAATGTCTACATCGACCTGTCGGGATGGTCGCCGAAATACTTCCCCGAGATCCTGGTGCGCTACTGCAATTCGATCCTCAAGAAAAAGGTGCTGTTCGGGTCGGACTGGCCCATGATCACACCGGAGCGCTGGCTTTCAGACTTTGAAAGCATTGCGATCAGGGACGAATTGCGACCCGGGATTCTCAAGGGCAATGCCGCACGGCTCTTGGGGTTGGAGTAAGCGACTGGCCCACCCTGATTTGCGGCGATCGGCTTTCGCGATGCGCTTGCCGCAGAGCTGATGCGGGCGCTGTATCCGCGACAGACACATAAGAGGCCGACGTGACGCAAGCGGCCGGGCAAGCGCAATCGTGGCCCTACCGCCTCTCGATCAGTTGTCGACTGCCAACCGCTCCAGTCCCAGGATAACCGCCTCGACGAACATCTCGAATCCGTCATCCAGCGGCGCTGTTGCTCCGTTTTCCCAGCGCAGGATGAAGGCCTGGTTCGCCAGTTTGGGCATCAGCGCGCTGGTCGTGGGGTATCTGGACGCGTCAATATCGGCCAGGGTCGATTGCATGGAGTTCACCCATTCATCCCGGTCGTCGGATGGAACCAGAGCGAATTCCTGCGTCGTAAAGCCGACCATTGCGCCGATCACGGCGCTGTAGGCCGCGGGCAACCTTTGGTCCGAAAACCCCGCGGCGCACAGCACGCCGAGGATGCTCTCGATCATCTCGAAATCGATGCTGGCGTTCGAAACAAGCTGAACACCGATCATCGGTGCGATGTTCGGGTGCTTCTGGATTTGTGCGCGATAATTGCGAAACAGCGTTCGCAGCCAGTGTTTCCAGTCGAGGTTCTCGTCGTCGGGAACAAGGTCGGTCAACACGCTCCCGATGACTTCGCCAATCAGCGCACTGCGGTTGGGCAGATACCAGTAGATCGCGGTGGGATAGACATCGAGCGCCTTGGCAAGGCTTCTCATGGAGAAGGCTTCGATCCCGTCATTGTCGATGATCTCGAGCGCCTTGGCGATGATCGCCTCCTTGCTCAGCGCGGGACCGCCATCCTTTTTGGTCTTCTTGCGCGGTCTCCGCGGCGGTTTGGGGATGGGCAGCATGGGGCTATTCTTTATCTTCTGAGCCGGAGGGCAAGCCCCTTGCCGGTTTTGGTCCGTCGAGTTTACGCAGAAGGCGCATCAATGTCTCGCGCTCCTGCTCTGTCAGGTTGCGCGACGAATGCCGGTCGTGTTTCTCGACGGCCTTCTCCAGCATTTCGAGCTCTCGGCGCCCTGCTTGCGTCAGGTGCAGAGATTTCGACCGCCGGTTATCGGGATGTGGGCGGCGTTCTACGAGCTTTAGCGCTTCGAGCTTGTCAACAAGCGTCATGGCCCCTGACTTGGCGATGCCGAGAACTGTTGAAATCACGGTTTGGGACATGCCCGGATTCTCTTTGACCAAGACGAGGCAGGCAAACAGCGGGGGCGTGATCTCGCTCCCTTCGACAGCTCTGAAGAAGTCTTCATAGAGAAGAATTTGGGCACGCCGCAGATGCGAGCCCAGCAACCGGTTCATGATTCCGTAATTCACATCGGGTGCAACGATACGAAAAGCCTCGCCTCGGGCCCTTGGTGTGGGGATGCCGCGCTGGATGGGTCGGGATCGTGCCGTCATGCCACCTGCTTAGACCACGGACTCCAAGACCGCAAATACATAACGGTAATTCAACTTGACCGTAATTCAATATTACTAAATAATCTGCTTGTACCATCGCAAAAGGACGCGCATGAGACCGTTGCCCTATCCCGATCTCGATCCTGAACTTTCCGACATCGTTGCGGCAATAGATGAAGATTTTTCCACGCCGCCGCATCTTCTGCCGGCAGTCGAGTTCAGGAATATCATGGATCGCCTCGCGACCCGGAGCGGGCTGCAACGTCCGGCAGGTGTCGCGGTGACTGAAAGCGAAATCGCCGAGGCGGGCGTAAAGGTTCGCGAATATTCGGCTCCGACCAGACCTTCGAGGGCCATACTGATGTACATGCACGGCGGTGGATGGACAGTAGGCGGCCTCGATTCACACGATGGCATCTGCGCCGATATTTGCGCGCAGACCGGTATGCGCGTGATAAGCGTCGAGTATTCTCTTGCACCAGAACATCGCTATCCGGTCGCGCTCAATGAATGCCTGAAGGTGTACCGGACAATCCGACAAGGGCTCGGTCGTCGCCATCCCGGGCAGGACCGCATCCTTGTCGGCGGTGACAGCGCGGGCGCCAACCTTGCAACCGCGCTTTGCCTCAAGCTGCGCGATGATGGGCAGGAGCAACCGGCCGGTCAGGTCCTGATCTATCCTTGTGTCGCGATCGATTTCGCTCTGCCCTCCTACACCACCCATGCGAATGCCCCCTTCCTCTATCGGGATCTGATGGAAGTGTTCTGGCAGAACTACCTGGGTCCCGGTCTGGCCCGAGATCACTATGCCTGCCCCGCCGAGGCCGCGGATTTGTCGGGCCTCGCCCCGGCCGTTGTGATGACAGCGGCGCTTGATCCGCTGGTTGACGAAGGAGACCGCTACGCTGGCTCCCTATCGCAGGCGGGCGTGCCGGTCATCCACCGCCGGGCGGAACACCTGATCCATGGCTACCTCCGTTTCAGGGCCGCTTCAAAGTTGGCCAGGGATGAGTTTGCCTATCTTGTGCGAGCTCTCCGCGCTCTCGCCGGAGATTAACTGCAAAAGCGAGAAGCCAACAAAAATCCTGCAAAAAGCGCAGCGGTGTGGGCTTGTGCAGATGGGCCCCCTCTTCACACCACCGGGCAGGTTGACGACACGCCTTGCAGACCGGCTCGATCAAGGGTTGCGGTTGGTTGCGCTGATCTCGCTTGCCGCGGGCAGCGATCAGAAATGACTTGCGTCCGTTCGTTTTATTGTACAGTGTAATTGTACAGTGTTATTTTTCCGACCGGGAGGAGCGAGGAATGAGAAAACTGCTGACATATCTGGCGGCCACGACAATCCTGTCTGGCGCTGCCACGGCCGAGGAAGTCAAGCTCGGCGTATTGCTTGGATTCACCGGACCATTGGAGTCCGTCGCGGGCGACATGGCATCCGGCGCAGAGCTGGCCATGGCCGAGGTCAACGCGAGCGGCGCGTTCCTTGACGGGTCCACGGTGGTCCCGGTCCGGGGCGATTCGACCTGTATCGATGCCGGCGCGGCGACCGCTGCGGCCGAGCGTCTGATTTCGTCCGACAAGGTGAATGCGATTGTCGGGGCAACCTGTTCGGGCGCCTCGACGGCAGTGTTGCAGAACGTCGCCATGCCCAAGGGTGTTGTAATGACCTCTCCGTCCGCGACATCGCCTGCACTGTCGAGCATCGATGACAACGGGCTGTTCTTCCGCACGGCGCCTTCGGATGCCCGCCAGGGGCAGGTGATCGCCGAGCTCATGATCGAGCGCGGCGTCCAGAGCGCGGCATTGACCTATACCAACAACGACTATGGCAAGGGCCTCTCCGACAGCATCGCAAGCAACTTCGAAGCGCTTGGCGGCAAGATCACGATCAACAGCGCGCATGAGGACGGCAAGGGTGACTACAGCGCCGAAGTGGCCTCGCTGTCCGCAGCCGGCGGCGATGTCCTTATCGTGGCAGGATATCTCGACCAGGGCGGCAAGGGCATCATCCAGTCGGCTCTCGACCTGGACGCGTTCGACACGTTCGTCCTGCCCGACGGGATGGTTGGCGACAGCCTGTTTGCCGCGATCGGCGACGGGCTGAACGGCTCGTTTGGTGTCGTGCCAGGAAGCGAGGGCGACGCGGCGGAGATCTTCGCTGCCATGGTCGACAAGGCCGGGTTCAAGGTTGGCCCCTATACCTCCGAATCCTATGATGCGGCGGCACTGATCCTGCTGGCCATGCAGGCCGCCGGTTCGTCGGACGGGACGACCTTCAAGGATCGGATCATGGATGTTGCAAATGCGCCGGGCGAGCAGATCCTGCCGGGCGACCTGGCACGCGGCCTTCAGATCCTCGCCGAGGGTGGCGACATCGACTATGTCGGCGCCTCGGGCGTAGAGCTCATCGGTGCCGGAGAAAGCGCGGGCAACTTCCGCGAGGTCTTTGTGGAAAGCGGGCAGCCAACGACCGTCGGCTTCCGCTGATTCCACTGGCCAAGAGAGCACGCGCCTCATCGGCTCGTGCTCTTTTCATATTCAAGCGATAGAGCATGATAGTCGTAGAAGACCTTCACAAACACTTCGGCGACGTGCGCGCCGTCAATGGCGCCTCGCTTCGGATCAAGACCGGCAGTATCACCGGACTGATCGGACCGAACGGCGCGGGCAAGACCACCCTCGTCAACGTGCTGACCGGG
>CAYGNE010000075.1:13630-14108 GCA_964351155.1 uncultured Rhodobacterales bacterium
GTCATCGCCGGCCATCACAAGCCGACCGCGGGCTTTGTTCATCTGGATGGGCGCGACATCACCGGGCTGGAGCCGCACGCGCTGTTCGAAGCCGGGCTCTTGCGCACGTTCCAATTGGCGCACGAGTTTCACACCCTGACAGTGCGCAAGAACCTGATGATGGTGCCGGACCGGCAACCGGGTGAGACACTGCTCAATGCCTGGTTCCGGCCCGGCAAGGTCAAGGCGCGTGAAAAAGAGGTGCGGGCCAAGGCTGACGAAGTGCTGGAATTCCTGGAGATTTCCCATGTCGCGGATGAGCTGGCAGGAAACCTGTCGGGCGGGCAGAAAAAACTTCTGGAGCTTGGGCGCACGATGATGGTGAACGCCCGCGTGGTGTTCCTTGACGAGGTTGGCGCGGGCGTGAACCGCACGCTGCTGAAGACCATCGGCGATGCGATCCTGCGCCTGCGCGACGAACGCCACTACACCTTCTGCC
>CAYGNE010000076.1:0-13622 GCA_964351155.1 uncultured Rhodobacterales bacterium
TCGACCAATAACCCGGAAAAATACCTCAACCAACAAGGAGAATTGACATGAAGTTTTCTCGCAGACTGCTGGGGCTCACCCTTGGCGCCGCCGTTGCGGCGGGGCTGGGCACGGCGAGCATTGCCCAGAACGCAACCCAGGCGCTGTCCAGCGAAAGCGTCATCGAAACCATCAAGCAGGACGGCGTGATCCGTATCGGCCTGTCGCTGTTCGTGCCGTGGTCGATGCGGGACAAGAACGGCGACCTGATCGGGTTCGAACTGGACGTGGGCCGCAAGCTGGCCGAGGACATGGGGGTCGAGGTGGAATTCGTGCCGACGGCCTGGGACGGGATCATCCCGGCGCTGGTGTCGGGCAATTTCGACGTGATCATCTCGGGCATGTCGGTGACGGCGCAGCGGAACCTGACGGTGAACTTCACCGATCCCTATGCGTTCTCGGGCCTTGCCATCCTGGCCAACAAGTCGATGACCGAAGGGTTCACGATGGAGGATTTCAACTCTCCGGACGTGACATTTGCGGCGCGGCGCGGGGCAACACCGGCGGTGGTCATCGCCGAGCAGTTCCCCGAGGCCAAGCTGCTGCTGTTTGACGAGGACGGCGCATCGGCGCAGGAGGTGCTGAACGGAAACGCCCATGCGACCATGGCGTCGCAACCGACGCCGAACCGCGAGGCGGGCCGCCACCCGGAAACGCTGGTCGTATTCGGCGAGCAGCTGTTCGACCCGCGCGGCGAGGGTTTCGCGATGCGCAAGGGTGATCCGGACGCGATGAACTATTTCAACAACTGGATCGCACAGCAGTGGCGTTCCGGCTGGCTCAAGGCGCGGCACGACTATTGGTTCGCCACCGAGGAGTGGGCCGACCAGGTCGCACAGTAACCGAAATTTCCGGGGGCGGCGCGTCGCCCCCGGACCCGGAACGGAGCGTTTCAGGTGCGGGCATTCGTCAGGAAAATGAAGTGGCCGGATTATCTGATCGGCGCGGTGCTGATCGCGTTTTTCGGCTATATCTGGTTTTCGATCGAAGGCACGCTCAACTACAAATGGCGGTGGGAGCTGATCCCCGGTTACATCGTCGGCTGGCATTCCGGCCGCGAGGAATATTTTGCCAACCTGTTGTTGCAGGGGCTGGTCGCCACGGTCCGGATCAGTATCTATTCCGGCATTCTGGCACTGATCCTCGGGACCATACTGGGTGTTGCGCGCTGTGCCGACAACCTGACCATCCGCATGCTGGCGCGCACCTATCTTGAATTTCTGCGCAACGTGCCGCCGGTGGTGGTTGTGTTCATCTTCTTCTTTTTCCTGTCCCAGCAACTGATCGATGCATTGAATCTCGAACGCTGGGCGCGGGGGATCGCGCGCCAGGAGGACAACCAGATCTGGGAGTTCTTCTTTGGCGAGATGCGGCGGTTTCCGTCGCTGGTGTCGGGCGTCATCGTGCTGGCGCTGTTCGAGAGCGCCCTTGTCGTCGAGATCGTCCGCGCCGGGATCCAGTCGGTGCCCAGGGGCCAGCGCGAGGCGGCCCGTTCGATCGGCATGAGCCGGCTCCAGGAATTGCGCTATATCGTTCTGCCGCAGGCGATGAAAAAGGTGGTGCCGCCACTGGCGAACCAATTCATCTCGCTGATCAAGGACAGCTCGATCCTGTCGCTGATCTCGGTCCAGGAACTGACCTACAAGACGGTCGAACTGGTGGCGTCCTCGCGGATGATCTTTGAAGCCTGGATCACCACGGCGGCGTTCTATTTCATCGTCTGTTTCGGGCTGAGCCGGGTGTTCGCACGGCTGGAGAAACGCGCGGACTGAACCGCGCGCCGTGGCGGGGCCTCGTCGGGGCGGGCCGAGACCGTGATGAACTCGACATGGTCGTCCACGATCTTGCAGACCCCGTGCGCCAGCTTGGCGTCAAAGCTGATCGTGTCGCCCGCGCGCACATCGAAATGCTCGCGGCCACAGCGGTAGGTCGCCGCGCCGGACAGGATATAGAGAAAGACGTGGCCTTCGTGCTGATAGGTCGGCAGTGTCCCGGCATGGGCCTTTTCGATGCGGATGCGGGCCGCCTGAAAGCTGCCGCCGGGACCGCCATGTTTGCCCAGCAGCAGGTATTCATGGGCGTGGTCCGGGGTCACGCGGCGCGACGGCAGCCCCTGCCCTGCGCGCACGTGATGGATATCGGCGGTCTGGTCGCTGCGGTCAAAGAACGCCATCACCGGGACCGACATCGCCTCGGCCAGCGCGGCGAGGGTGGACAGTGACGGAGAGACCTGGCCGTTCTCGATCCGGCTGATCATTGCCGCGGACACGCCCGCGCTGCCGGACAGGCCGGTCGCGGTCATCCCGCGTTCCTGCCGCAACCGGTTCAGGGTCCGGCCAACGGCCGCGTCGATGTCCGATTTTTCCACCATTCTTTCGCTCTGCCCGGTCCGGGGTGTCGGTCGCGTCCCATGATCCCGGCGCGCGGCGGGAATCACTTGACGGATATTTACCATTAGTAAAACATATGCTCACTATGCAAAAATACAACCTGACTTCGCTGATCTGGCAGGGGCTGAACGGGCATCGGGGCTGGTCCCGGGCCTGGCGCAGCCCGCCGCTTGGGGACCGGTATGACATCATCGTCATCGGGGCCGGCGGGCACGGGCTGGCCACGGCGTATTACCTTGCCAGCGAACATGGGCTGACCAATGTGGCGGTGCTGGAGCGGGGCTGGCTGGGCGGCGGCAACATCGCCCGCAACACGGTGACCGTGCGCTCCAACTATATGCGCGACGCGTCGATCCCGTTCTATGTCAAATCGGTCGAGATGTTCGAAGGGCTGACCAGGGCGCTGAATTTCAACCTGATGCATTCCAAGCGGACCATGATCGACGTGGTGCAGACCTATCCCAAGCTGCGCGAGCTGCGGCGGCGGCAATTGACGATGGACATCTACGGATCGACCTATCAGCAGATCAGCACCGACGAGGTGCGGCGGCGGATTCCGGCGCTGACCGGTGGCGGGCCGGATGCGCGTCTGCCGGTCATCGGCGGTATGGTGCACACCGATGCCGGCGTGAACCGGCATGACGCCGTGGCCTGGGGCTATGCACGGGCGATCGACGCGATGGGGGTGCAGATTCACCAGCAGACCGCCGTCAAACAGTTGCTGCGCAAGCCGGATGGGTCCATCGCCGGGGTCGAGACATCGCGCGGCACGGTGCGCGCGAACAAGGTGGTGGTCGCGGTGTCGGGTCACACCACGACGCTGACCGAAACCGCGGGGCTGAAACTGCCGCTGCGCACCATGAACCTGACGGCCTTCGTGTCCGAGCCGGTGAAACCGCTGGTGGACGTGATCGTGAACTGCCCCGACAGCGGGTTCTATTTCAGCCAGTCCGACAAGGGCGAGATGGTGATCGGCGGCGCGCCCGATCCGGGGCAGAGTTTCCGCCGCGACATCAAGCAGAATGTCTTTGAGGATACCGTGACCGCGATGCTGTCGCTGTTCCCGTCGTTCAAGAAACTGAAACTGATGCGGCAATGGGGCGGGCATCTGGACATCGCGCAGGATGCCTCGCCGATCATGGACCAGACCGATGTGCCCGGCCTGTTTGTCACTGCCGGCTGGTGGGGCGGGTACAAGGCGATTCCGGCGGGCGGGCTGACGCTGGCGCATCTGGTCGCCACCGGCCAGCCGCATCCGCTGATGGCGCCGTTCACGCTCGGCCGGTTCCGTCACCTTGACTACGTCATGGAATCCGGCACCACCACCGCGAGATAAGGAGAGCCCCGCATGATGCAGATCCCCTGCCCGTTCTGCGGCCCGCGCAATGAAAGCGAGTTCGGTTTCGGCGGGCCGGTCAAACCCGGGCGCCCCGATCCGGACAGGGTGAGCGATGAAGACTGGGTTGCCTACCTGACGCAGGTGCCCAACCCGCTGGGCCCGGTTCAGGAACGCTGGTGGCATGTGCGCGGGTGCGGCACGTGGCTGACGATCTGGCGCGATACGCGAACCCACGAGATCGTGGAAGGCCCCGGCGATGCAGGCTGACCGGTTGCCCGGGGGGGGCAGGATCGACCGGGACCGCCCGGTTTCGTTCACCTTCAACGGCCGGGTTCTGGCGGGGTATGAAGGCGACACGCTGGCCTCGGCGCTGCTGGCCAACGGGGTGACGCTGACCGCGCGCAGTTTCAAGTATCACCGGCCCCGCGGGATTGTCGCGTCCGGCCCGGAGGAACCGGCCACGCTGGTCGAACTGGAGGGTGCGGATGCCGCGGGCAACCAGCCGGCCACCACCGTGCGGTTGCGCGACGGCCTGGTGGCGCGGTCGGTCAATTGCTGGCCCTCGCCGGGGTTCGACCTGGGTGGCGTCAACCAGATCCTGGCCCGGTTCCTGCCGGCGGGTTTCTATTACAAGACCTTCAAGTGGCCGAACTGGCACCTGTACGAGCCGGCCATCCGCCGGGCCGCCGGGCTGGCGGGTGCGCCGCCTGCCCCGCCGGCCAGGGGCCATTTCGAGAACCGGTTTGCCCATGCCGACGTGCTGATCGCGGGGGCCGGGCCATCGGGTCTGATGGCGGCGCTGGTCGCCGGGCGGGCGGGATTGCGCGTGATGCTGGCCGACGAGGGCAGCGAGGCGGGCGGCGGATTGCTGGGCCGCAACCTGGCCATTGACGGGCTTTGCGCGATGGAGTGGGTGGCCGGGGCGGTTGCCGAACTGGCCGGAATGGCGAATGTCACACATTTGCAGAACGCAACCGTCTGGGCGTATCGCGAACACAATTACCTGATGGTGAACGAGCGCGCCCCTGAACATCCCACACTTCTGGAACGCAACTGGCGGGTCCGGGCGGGTCATGTCATCACCGCGACCGGCGCGATCGAACGCAGCCTTGTTTTTGGTAACAATGACCGCCCGGGCGTGATGCTGGCGGGCGCGGCGCAGACCTATGCCAACCGGTTCGCGGTGCGGACCGGGAAACGGGCGGTTGTCTTTACCAACAACAACAGCGCCTATGCCGCCGCCGCAGACCTGCGCGCGGCCGGGGTCGAAATCGCCGCCATCGTCGACAGCCGGGACAAGGTGCCCGATGCGGCGCGGGCGCTGGTGCCGCAGGTCGACATTCTGCCGGGAAGCGTTGTCACGACGGCCCACGGGCATCGTCATGTGCGCGCCGCGAGCATCGCCGGGACAAACGGGGATAACGCGCGCCGGGTGCCCTGCGACCTGCTGGTGCATTCCGGGGGCTGGAACCCGGCGGTGCACCTGTTTTCGCAATCGCGCGGCACGCTGCGCCATGACGCGGAGCTTGCCTGTTTCCTGCCCGATGAACCGGCGCAGGATGTGACCTGCGCGGGTGGTGCGGCGGGTGCGCTGACGCTGGCCGGGGCGTTGCGGACGGGGGCCGAGGCGGGCGCGAAGGTGGCTGGGGTCGCGGTGCCCGCCTGTCCCGCGTCGGATGACCTGCCCTATGCGATAGAGCCGCTCTGGCGGGTGGAGGCGGCGCGCGGCCCGGCCTTTCTGGACATTCAGAACGACGTGTCGGTGGATGATGTGCACCTCGCCCTGCGCGAGGGGTATGACAATGTCGAACATGTCAAACGCTACACCACGGGCGGCATGGGCATCGACCAGGGCAAGACCGGCAACATCAACATCATCGGAACCGTGGCGATGCGGCAGGGGCTGGCGCTGGACGAGGTCGGCACGACGACATTCCGTGCGCCCTATACCCCGGTGTCCTTCGGGGCCATTGGCGGCATTCGCGAGGAGAGTGTCGTTCTGCCCTATCGGCACACGCCGATCACCGAATGGAACCTCGCCCAGGGCGCGTTCATGTATGAATCCGGCGCGCGCTGGCGGCGGCCGGGATATTTTCCGCGTGCCGGCGAAAGCTTTCAGCAGACCGTGAACCGCGAATGCCTGGCGGTGCGCAACGGTGTCGGGGTCTATGACGGCTCGCCCCTGGGCACGTTCGAGCTGAAGGGGCGCGATGTGGGGCGGTTCCTGGATCATCTCTATACCAACATCATGTCGACGCTGGTGCCGGGGCGGTGCCGCTATGGGCTCATGCTGTCCGATGACGGGCTTGTCCTGGACGATGGCGTCGTGTTGCGGCTGGATGCGCATCGCTGGATCGTCTCGACCTCGACCGGGCACGCGGACGCGGTGAATTCACATATGGAAGAGCTGCTCCAGACACAGTTTCCGGACTGGAACGTGTTTGTCACCACCGTCACCAGCCAGTGGAACAATGCCACGATCTGTGGACCGCTGGCGCGCGACGTGATGGCGGAACTTGGCACCGATATCGACCTGTCGCCCGAGGCGCTGCCTTTCATGGGCTTTGCCGATGGCACGGTGGCCGGGCTGCCCGCCCGGGTGGTGCGGGTCAGTTTCACCGGAGAATTGTCATTCGAGGTCAACGTCGCGCCTCGCCACATGCGCGCGTTGTGGGAGGCGATCCTGCAGGCCGGGGCCCGGTTCGGCATCACGCCGGTCGGGTCCGAGGCGAACCACGTGCTGCGGGTGGAAAAGGGGTTTCTGTCGCTGGGCCACGAAGTCGACGGCACGGTCGATCCGCATGACCTTGGCATGGGCTGGGCGATGTCGCGCAAGAAGCCGGACTACCTGGGCAAACGCTCGGTTGCGCTGCGGCGCGCGGGCCCGTCGGTCCGGCGCGAACTGGTTGGTGTGCTGCCGGTCGATCCGGCCCGCCAGATCCCCGAAGGCGCGCCGCTGACGCCGGGGGGTGCGCGCAGGCCGACCGAGGGGCTGGTCACCGCCTGCGTCTGGAGCGTGGTTCTGGACCGGTGGGTCGGGCTGGCGCTGCTGGAACGCGGCGCGTCGCGCCACGGCGAAACCGTGCATGTCCGGCTGACCGACACCACGATTCCGGCCAGGGTGACGGCACCGGTGTTTCACGACCCCGATGGCGAACGGTTGAGGTCCTGACATGGCATATGATGCAACAATCCGGCGGCTTGCGATTTCGGCCCTGTTCGACCTGAAAGGCCCGCCCGAAGCGCTGGTCCGGTGGGCCGGGGATGCCCTGCCCGATCTGCCCGAAACGCCCAACACCCTGCGCCGCGCCAATGGCCGGGCGCTGTGTTTCACCGGGCCGAACCGCTGGATATTGCGCGCCGATATCGGCGAGGAACCGGCGCTGGAAGCGGCGTTGAACCCGACCGGTGCGCCGCCCGAGATCAGCATCGTCAAAGTGTCGGACACGCTCGTCTTCTTTCGGATCACCGGTCCGGATGCCGAGCAGATCATGTCGATTGGCTGCCCGCTTGACCTCCATGTGTCGAAATTCGGCCCGGATGCGGCCAGCTTTACCGAGTTCTTCGGGCTCAGGGCGCTGGTGATGCGGTGCGATGACGGGTTTGACTGCGGTGTCGAGCAGAGTTTCGGCGACATGATCGCCGATTACCTGGCGCGCGCCATGGCCTGAAAGGCCCGGGCGGCGTCAGATCCGGACCTGTACCTGGCCGTTTTGCACCCGGGTCTCCAGAACCCGCAGCGGGCGCGTTGCCGGGGCGCAGACCGGTTTGCCGTCGCGCACGTCGAACGCGCCCTGGTGCAGCGGGCATTCGATCACGTGACCGTCGAAATACCCGTCGCACAGGTCGACACCGCCATGGGTGCACAGCGCCAGCGACGCGTGGATTCCGCTGGGCGTGTCATAGATCGCCAGCTTGCGGGTGCCGAGCTGTACCCGCGTGACCCAGTTCTTTTCCAGTTCGGACCGCGCGATGACATCGCGCCAGGGTTTTTCCGCCGCCATGGTCAGACCCGCGTTTCGCCGGACGGGCGCGCGAAAATCTGGCGCAGGATGTCCCGGTGCGCGCCGAGATAGCCGTCTTTTTCGACATGGATGTGATCGCGCAGTTTTTCATGCAGGCGGGGCAGCGCGTGGAAGGGGACCGAGGCGACGTAATGGTGTTCGGCATGATAGTTCATGTTCCAGCACAGGAACCGCCAGGGGGCGGAAACCAGATTGGTGCGGGTGTTCTCGTGCATCTGCGGAACGGTCGGCCGCCCGACATGTTCCGTCATCCGCACGAAACGCATTACCGGTTCGCCCAGAAACATCGGAATGATCCAGTACCAGATCAGCCCCCACCAGCCGGTGACCGCCATTCCGGCGAATATCGCCGCATAGATCGTCAGC
The DNA here is from genome assembly GCA_964351155.1 of uncultured Rhodobacterales bacterium. Lineage (GTDB taxonomy): Bacteria > Pseudomonadota > Alphaproteobacteria > Rhodobacterales > Rhodobacteraceae > CAYGNE01. The sequence goes on from CAYGNE010000076.1 coordinate 8,160, forward strand.
ATGATACGCGCATCGCGGAAGACCGCCGCGTGTTCGACCTTGGGAATGAACCGGAGTTCGGTCTCGCTGAGATGTCCGCGGGCATGGCGGAACACCTCGGTGAACTTGGCCTTCCAGTATGGCAGCGCCGAAAGATAGAGCAGGTATGCGCCAAGGTTTTTCGGCAGCGGGATCAGTTCGGGGTCGTCCCCGGTCCGCTGGGTATAGGTGTGGTGATCGCAGTGTTCATAGCGAAAGAACCGGTGCGGCAGCATGATGATGAGCCCGCAGACCTGACCGATGACGTCGTTCAGCCAGCGGGTTCGGAACACGGTGTAATGCACGCATTCATGCTGCAGCGAGAAATGATGGACCAGCACGATGCCCTGCAGGAACATGGCCGGCCAGATCAGCCAGCTGTTCCAGGCCAGCGTGACCAGGGTGGTGGTGGCCGCCAGCAGCAGGACCCACAGCACCAGCCTGCGCAGCGCCGGGCCGTCGGATCGCTGCATGAATGATTTCAACTCTTCGCGCGACAGCTTTCCCTCGGCCAGAGCCTGAGTCAGCGGCGTGACGATTGCATCGGTCATGTGATGTCTCGTGTTTTTTGCCGACGCGTGTTTCCGGGTGTGAAACGTCGGCTCCGGAGACGGGAGTGCTCCGCACCATGGGGCCGGTTCGTCTCGGCCTCATTGATTGACATTATTGGCTCTGTGATGCGGTTCAGTCAAGCATTCAACGCCGCCGGATCACACGGCAAGCGGCAGGCCGATATTGTCGTCGGGATCTTCGAACAGGGCCGCGGCGCAGGGGTATTTCGCCAGGATGGACGCCCCTCCGGGCAGCCGTTCGGCGTGAAACACCCCCCGGTCCCAGAAGGTGACGCCGTCGATCGCGATACTTGGGTCGAACACGTTCCAGCTGATCTCGCCCGGGGCATAGGCGCCGCAGGTGTGAAAATGCAGGATGCGGGGATTGCCAAAGGCCGATCCGCCCCAGCGTTCGAAATTCTCGCGCATGTCCCAGGGATATCCGCAGCCGGGGTGAATACCGGCATGCCAGGAATGGACGAAATCGCGTTCGATGCCGAACATCCCGGCCACCCGGTCATATTGCGCCTCGGCCCGGGCCACGTCGGCGGCGGCACCGTCGAACCGCAGCAGGCGGCCGTTTTCCATGACGGCAAAGACCGGATTCGGAAATTCGATGGTGTAATCGTCGTAATATCGCGACCCGGTGCCGGTCAGGAAGGTCATCGCGACCCGCCCGGAAAAGCTGTGCGCGGGCACGGGGGTGAACACCGACATCGGGAACCGCAGGATGGTGGTGTCGCCATCGGGTCGCAGGTTCATGTGGGGGCGGCCGCGCACATCCGTACCCAGCGGACAGGTGATCCGCACCTCGGCAGCGGCGTCAAGAATCGCGTTGATGCCGGATTTGATTTCCATGAACGCGTCATGGTGGCCGTTGGAAAAGCCCGAGCCGAACAGCTCTCGCGTGGTGGCGAAACTGACGATGATGCGTTTGCCCTGCGGCATGTCCGAGAATCGCAGCTGATCGCCAAGGCGGGCAAGAAACAGGATGATGTCGGCGGCCTGGAACCGGGTCAGCAAATCGGCAGTCAGGTGCGGATTGCCGGGGTTGAACCCGACATCGGCGGCATCGACATGCAGACCCATTTCCCGTGCCGCCCGGGTGACGATATCGACCGAAGCCGCGTCGAAATAGCCGTATTCCGGCGGTTCATAGGCGATCAGCAGCCGGTCGCCGGCCCGTGCCCTGGCACAGTTTTCCAACAGATTGCGCGCGCCGCGCTCGGGCGTCATGTCGGACATCGGATACCCCGTTGAAAATCCCCGGTTGAAACTATCGTTCCCGATGATCTCGGACTATTTGAAAGTGATAATGGCAGGCATTAGGGTGGCTAATATGTGACCTGTGCCGTATTGGCCGACCAAGGGCCCGTAATGATTGACCCGCCGTGGTCCGGGCAGAGTTTGATTAGCTGTCCTAATGTGTGGCATTACGATTTCAGAATGGCGCGGAACGTGACCTGCGCCGCATAATGTGCCAAGACCTCTGACAAGACCAAGACCTCTGACAAGACGGAGTAGAAATCATGTTTCTCAGGAATTGCTGGTACGTGGCCGCGTGGAGCAAGGATGTCGGCCGGGACCTGAAAGCGGAAACGTTCCTGGATGAAAACGTCGTTCTTTATCGGCGGCAGGACGGCACGCCGGTTGCATTGGAAAATGCCTGCCCGCACCGCAAGCTGCCCCTGTCGGATGGCAACCTGAAGGGCGATCATGTCGAATGCGGATATCACGGCCTGACATTCGATTGTTCCGGCACCTGCGTCGCCGCGCCCACGCAGGCGGATGCGATCCCGCGCCGGGCGGTGGTCAAATCCTATCCGGTTGTCGACCGCTACCGGCTGCTGTGGATCTGGATGGGTGATCCGGCGTTGGCCGATCCGGACAAGATCTTTCCGATCGAGAATTTCGACAACCCGTCCTGGGGCCTGACGGATGGCGGGGTGATGGACATCAACTGCAATTACCTGTGGGTGTGTGACAACCTGCTGGACCCGTCCCACGTGGCCTGGGTGCATGTCACGTCCTTTGCCGGGGCGGGTACGGATGATGAACCGCTGAATATCGACAAGACGGATCGCGGGGTGATCGTGTCGCGATGGATTTCAAACAGACCGCCCTCGCCCTATTATGCGAAGCTGGTGGAATTTCAGGGCGATTGCGACCGGTTGCAGCATTACGAGATGTGCATGCCGGCCATCGGTCTGAACAAGTCGATCTATACGCCGGTCGGCACCGGCGGGTATGATCGCGACCCCGTCGACGAGACATTCATCAACATCAGCTATAACTTCATGACGCCGATCACCGGGGACCGGACGCGCTATTTCTGGTTCCAGCACCGCAACGGACGGCCCAACGATGCGGCGGTGTCCAAGTTCATGAATGACGGTGCCTTGATGGCGTTCAACGAGGACCGCGAGGTTCTGGAGAAGGTGCACGAGGGCATGAAAAACGCCAGCACACCCCATATCGACCTGGGCCTGGATGCCGGGGCCAAGGCGTTCCGGGTCATGCTGGACCGGGCGATCAGGGCCGAAACCCCGGCGACAAAGGCCGCGGAATGACCCGGCTTTGCCCGGGCCTGATGGGCCTGCCGGAACTGGATTTTGACTCGCCGGACTATGCGGCCCGGCCGTTTTCCGTGCTGGCGGACTGGTCAAGACGCTGGAAGATCGCGCGCAGCGTGCGCGGCGTCGAGCTGCTCGATTACGATCTGTGCCGCAAGGCGATCATCGACCGGCGGCTGGGCACCGGGCATCCCAAGCTGATGAATGTGCTCGGGCTGCCCGAGGGGCGGCCGCTGGATTACAAGCGCAATTCGATTTCCTTTTTCAATCGTGGCGGGCGGCGCCGGGACCTGCGCCGCCCGTTGACAAAGCTGATGAGCGAAGAGGGCGTGGAAGGGTTCCGTTCCGACATCATCGCCACGGTCCGGCGGGTCGTTGACGCGGTTCCGACCGATCGCCCCGTTGACCTGATCGACACCCTGTGCGACCCGATCCCCTCGGCGGTCTATTGCTACTGGATCGGTGCGCCGTTCGAAGACGCCGGATTTGTCGCGCGGACGTCGCATACGGTGCAAAAGGTGCATACGCGAAACCCCGATCATACACCCGCCATCGTCGCGGCGTTCGAAGCGTTGATCGACTATGCCGACAAACATATCGCGGCGCGGCGCAAGACCCTGGGCGATGACCTTTTGTCGGACATGATCCGCGCGCAGGATGCCGGCCAGCTCAGCGCCGCGGACCTGCGCAACTGGGTGATCAAGCTGGCAGAGGCCAACACGGATAACAGCTCGCACCAGATCGCGCTGGCGGTGACCGAACTGGCGTCGCGGCCCGATGTCTGGAAACGCCTGCACGGCGATCCCGCGCTGGTGCCGCAAGCCGTGCGCGAGGTGATGCGGTTTCATCCCCGCACCATTTCCACCTCGCGCGAAGTGCTGGAGGATATCGATATCGACGGTGTGACACTGCCCGTCGGCACGCCGGTTTTCGCCAATATCGGCGCGACGCATTGGGACAACAGGTATTATGCCGATCCGGACCGTTTCGACATCGACCGGACCGGGGAGCCGCCGCACATGAATTTTGGCGGCGGCGTGTTTTCCTGTATCGGCCGGTTCGCGATCACCGCCGAAGTCGAAGAGGTGATCAGGCTGTTGTCGGCCCGTCACCCGGATCTGCGCATCGATGCGTCGGAATTCGCCCACTCGCCGATGTTCAGTTCGGTGACCAGGCTGGTGGCCCGGCTGGCCCCCTGATTTCAGGTGCCGTGGATGACCGGGAAGCGCCCGCCGCGAAACGGCGCGCCCTTGTCCAGCGTTTCGTCATGCAGCCATTCGGTGACTTCGTCGCGCGGGTCATAGGTCGCCCCGTCGACCGCGAACCGAATGGCATAGCCGCGCCGCCGCCGGGTCGACGTGCGATTGCCCATGGCCGAATGCACACTCATCCCGTCAAACGCCAGCGCATCGCCCGGTTCCATGGTTTCGAAATGGAAGATGTCGTAATGCGCGCGGTCGGCTTCGAAATCCGGCATGTCGACATAGTCCGGATTGTCCTGCTCCAGGTAGTGCAGGAAAGCGCCCAGCTGGTCGGTTCTGAACGGGCGGTACTTGGCCCCCCAGGCATGCGAGCCGCGCACGAATTCCAACGCACCATTGTCCGGATCAACCGGATCCAGCGCGATCCACATCGTCATGATCGGACCCTGGACCGGCCAGTAGGGCTGATCGGTGTGCCAGCCGGTCTGGGTCTTGGTGCCGGGTTCCTTTACAAAGATCTGGTCATAGATCAACGCGGTCCAGGCGCTGCCCGCCACCTCGGCGACGCGCTGGCCGATGTCGGAAGTCAGGCAGTAATCCTGAAATACGCCGGGGCGTTCGCGCATGTTCTTGTAGGCAAAGTACCGTTCGCCTTTTTGCACCTCGGTATCCACCGCGTCGCGCAGTTTTCCAAGCCAGTCGTCGGACAGAACGTTTTTGAGAAGCACGACGCCGTCGCGCCGGTAATTTTCCTGAACGGTGTTCAGATCTGAGGTCAAAGTCATGGTTCACCCTGTCAAATCCTCCGCGCCATCGGGCGGAGGCCACGTTCGGGCGCGGATGCACCCGGCGAGCGGACATGTCAGCAGGCCGGCGAACTGCGGCAGTTGATGATGAAACAGGGCCAGCAGGACCGGGACGACCATTTCCCGGCCAGCCGGCGCCTGAATACCCGGATGCGGTGTTGCATGGCTCCTCCCTTGCCGGACAGCCTATGCGGTTTCCCGGTCCGGGCAAGGGGAATCAGGTGGCCGCGGGCTGTTCCCGCGGTGTGACATCACAGTTCCGGGTATAGCGGGAACCTTTTGCAGAGTGTTGCGACCTGTGCCTTGACCTTTG
>CAYGNE010000077.1:0-13545 GCA_964351155.1 uncultured Rhodobacterales bacterium
ATTGGCGGCGAGACGGAATTGTTCGACAAGCTTCAGAAAAAGATATTGAAAGCCGCCAGCAAGAACTCGATTTTCGTCGCGCACATGATCGCCAACTCGCTGAAGCACACACCGCCGCTGGGCCTGTTACGCGGCTTTGCCACGATCCGTTCCGGCGAACACCGCAACAGGCTGGACCTGAAGCTGAACGGCGTGGTGCCCGTGGTCGATCTGGGCCGGATCTATGCGCTTCAGGGGCGCCTGACCGAAGTGAATACCCGCGCCCGCCTGCAAGCCGCCGAGTCCGCCGGCGTGTTGAGCGCGTCCGGCGCGCGCGACCTGCTGGATGCCTATGACCTGATTGCGGAAACGCGGCTCAACCACCAGCTGACCCGGGTCAATGCCGGGGAGCAGCCGGACAACTTCCTTGCCCCGTCGGAATTGTCGGATTTCGAGCGCAGCCATCTGCGCGACGCCTTTGTGGTGGTAAAGACCATGCAATCCGCGGTTGGTCACGGACGCGGTATGCTAAGCTGACGCCGGCCGCAGAACCGAACAGGACAATGGGCCGCCGCCGGCCCGCGAAAGGAGCCACGATGTTTCTGGAGTTGATCGGAACCGTTTTCGCCGGGATCGCCGCGGCCGGTGTGATCATGCTGGTGAACCGCATCACTGGCGGTCGCCTGCCCCGCTGGGTCGCGCCCGTGGCGGCCGGTCTGGCAATGATCCTCGTGACGATATCCATGGAATACAGCTGGTACAGCCGCACGGCTGCCAACCTGCCTGAAGGTGTCTTTGTGGCGCAGCCCATCGAGAAACGCAGCCTGTATCAGCCCTGGACCTATGTCGCGCCCTATGTGAACCGGTTCGTCGCCGTGGACGTGCTTTCTCTGCGGCTTCATGAACAGGTGCCGGATCAGCGCATCGTTGACCTCTACTTCTTTGGCCGCTGGGCGCCGCTGGCCAAGTTGCCGGTGCTGTTTGACTGCGCCGGGAACCGGCGCGCGATCCTGAAACAGGGCACCGAATTCGGCGGGGACGGTCAGATCGTCAATGCCGACTGGATCCGCGTCGAGGCGGATGACCCGGTTCTGGTTTCGGCCTGCGGGGCAAGCTGATGCTGACCCATCTCAGCCTGCGCCTGCGTATCTTCCTGTTCTTCTGCCTGCTGGCTGTCGGCGGCGTGGCGGTGACGACAGGAGCGCTCTACATCGGCTATCAACGCGCCGACGCACCCGAAATGCTGGATGCGTTCGTGTTTTCCGGCCTGCTGACCGGTTTCGCGCTGCTGGCCATGATCGCCGGGATCTGGTTGCTGTTCGATGAAAACGTCGCGAAACCGATTGAACGGCTGGCCTCGGAAATGCGCGCCCGCGCCCATGCCGGGGTGACCGGTGATTTGAACGTTCAGGCCGCGCGCTACCTTGGTGATCTTGCCCCGGCAGCGCAGGCCGTCGCCGGGCAGCTCAGCGAAAGCACCCTGAGCACTGCCCAACGCATCGCCGAGGAAACCGCCCGGCTGGCCGCTGAGAAAGACCGGCTGACCGCCCTTCTGACCGAGATCCCCGTTGCGATGGTCATGGTGAACCCCTCGCACCGGATCGTGCTTTATGACGGCCAGGCCGCCGCCGTTCTGGCGCAGGTGGCGCATCCCCGGTTGCATGCCTCGCTTTTTGATTACCTGCAACCGGAGGCAATCGAAGCGGCTTATGCGCAGCTTGTTGGAACCGGCAAGGAAGTCACATGTACCGCGATCGGCATCCACGGTCGCCAGACATACGAAATCCGGCTGAAGCCGTTGGGCGATGCGCCGGGCTACATGCTGATCTTTGACGCCAGCGCCGCGCAGATCGAACCGGACGCCGCCCGCCCGCTGGTTTACGATTTCGATCTGCTGGACACACCCGGGGACGCCGCGTTCGAGGATCGGCCCCTGTCGGAACTGTGTTTCGTGGTGTTTGACACCGAAACCACCGGACTTTTGCCGCACAAGGACGAGGTCGTCCAGATCGGCGCCGTACGCGTGCTGCGTGGCCGTATCATACCGGGCGAGATACTGAACACCCTGGTTGATCCCGGCATCCCGATCCCGCCTGCCTCGACCCGGGTGCACAAGGTCAGCGACGCCATGGTGGCCGGAGCACCGCGGATCGACAAAGCCGGTCGCGCCTTTCACCAATTCGCACAGGACGCCGTGATCGTCGCACATAATGCCCCGTTTGACATGGCGTTCCTGCGACGTCACGCCAAGGCAATGGGCGTCAGTTGGGACCATCCCATACTGGACACGGTTCTGGTCTCTGCCGTCATTTTCGGAGCGTCGGAAACCCACACACTGGATGCGCTGTGCGAGCGTCTTGATGTCACCATTCCCGAAGCATTGCGGCACACCGCGCTGGGCGATGCGCAGGCAACAGCCGAAGTCCTGTGCAAGATGCTGCCGATGCTTCTGGCGCGTGGCATGACGACGTTCGGGGACGTTATCGCCGAAACCCGCAAACATGGCCGATTGCTCGAAGATCTGAACTGAAACACGCCGCTCGGGGCATGGACAAAACCGGGCGACCGTGGCACGCAACGCAGCAAGTCAGAGCGCGCACAGGGTCATGTCAGAAAAAACCATCATCCCCGGTCCAGAAACCATCCGGACCTATCGCGACGCATTGGGCTGCTTTGGCACCGGTGTGACCGTGGTGACAACCCTGTCGGAAATCGGACCGCTGGCCATGACGGCGAACTCTTTCGCTTCCGTTTCGCTGGACCCGGCCATGGTTCTGTGGTGCGCGGCCAAGGCATCCTTGCGTCATGCGTCCTTTGCATCCGCCAGCGCATACGCCATTCACGTTATGGCCGAGGATCAACAAGTTCTGGCGCTGCATTTCGCCCGCAGCGGGGATGATTTTTCTCATGTGGACTGGACGCCCGGCGAGGGCGGGCTGCCCATCCTGCACGGATGCCTCGCCCGGTTCGAGTGTCGCAGGACAGAAGTGCACGACGCTGGCGACCACTCGATCATCGTCGGCCGGGTGCTGCGCGCGACGCACCGGCCCGGATCGGGACTGATGTATAAACGCGGACAATACGGCGGATTTGCCGGCCTGGATTAAGGTCCTGACCGGTCGGCAGACTGACACCTCTCGCCAGCGTTCCGAACACGACAGACTTGTCCCGGCCCATCCCGGGGACTGCTGGCACATGCCGCTTTCCGGTCTGGCGAGAACCAGCTGCCAGGCAATCTGCGCCAAGGGTGCGTTTCCAGGCTCACCGGTTTCCCAAGCCGCTTTCGATCGCAGCGAGACCCGCCTCGATCCATTCGACAATTGTTGCTTCCATGGACGGATCATCTGACGAAAACCTGGCGTTCCAACTGATCCGCGTTCCGTCTTGTGGTTCGATTGAAAGCGTCGCCGTGTATTTTTCGATGGGAAACGGCGATTGCGTTATCTTGTAGGTATAAGACAGCCCCTGCTCGACCGCGATGCGCCGTTCAACAATTTCTGCGCCGTCTGTGGTCGTCAGAACGCGATGCAGTCTTCCCTCGATGACCTTGAGCGCACAGGCGCTTACCCCGGGGTGCCAATCGTCGATGTCACAGAAGTCACCGATCAGATGCCATGTCTCGGTGCCGGGCAACGACAACTGAAGCGTGCGTTCAACCTGGTAGTTTTCTGCCCCTGCCCCGGGCGCAAGGAGGCTGAAGAGTGTGGCGATCTTGAATATGGCTGATGTCATTTGTCACCCTGTCATCTGGCTTCTTGAATTCATGAGGAAAAATTCGACATGCCCGCCACGCGCCCTTTGCCCCGCCATCCGGCTGGATGGTCCAGCGTCGCCGCAGACTTGGCAGCAGGCGGGGAGCAGCAGGAAAGTTTTGCTTGCATCGCGGCGTACCGTTTCACAGCATCAATTTGACAGGAAGGATCTTGGCATGTCCCGAAACATTTCCGAAGAAATGCCGAAATTTCCCGAGGCGTTTCAGCTTGGAGAGTATTCCTTTTCGATGATGACCGGGACTTTGCTGGATCCCGGGGGCGCGGTGGTTCATTTGCGCAAACAGGCCGCTGACGTTCTGACATGCCTGCTGCGTCACCAGGGCGAGGTCGTGTCAAAATCGGCATTGTTCGAAAGTGTCTGGGCCGGGACCTCGGTAACCGATGACAGCCTTGTGCAATGCATCTCGGAAATCCGGCGCGCCCTGAAGGATCGCGATCACGCGATTGTCCAAACCTCTTCCAAACGGGGATACAGGGTGACGGCGGCGCCGATCCCGACTGTTCAGGCGCCCGCCAGTCCCGCGCGGTTTGACCAGCCGTCCATCGCGGTGCTGGCGTTCGAAGATTTCAGTGCGGGCGACGCGCAAAACTGTCTGAGCGATGCAATCGCCGAAGGCATAATCGCAGAGCTTTCCCGTTTTTCCGAACTTTATGTTGCCGCGCGCAATTCCAGCTTCAGCTTTCGAGGCGCACCGACATTCGTGAAAGACATTTCGCAAAAGCTCGGCGTTCGATATCTGCTCGAAGGTAGTCAGCAGAAGAACGGCGATCGGATGCGCGTAATCGTCCAGTTGATCGATGCTCGCGAAGGGCACCATCTTTGGTCGGGCGTATACGAACGCGATCTGGGCGACCTGTTCACCGTGCAGGATGACATCATACGCCGGATCGTCGCGACCGTTGCCCAGAAGGTCATCAAATCCGCCGGCAAACAGGCTATGGGATCAGAAGCGTCCCGGCGCACGGCCCTGGCGCATCACCTCGAGGCACGCGAACACCTCGTCAAGTTCACCCCGGACGGCAACGAAAGGGCACGGCGGGCAAATCTTGCAGCGATCGAGGCCGATCCGGCACAACCCTACGGCTATGCCGGTCTGGCTTTTGTCCATATCAATGGCCATCGCTGGGGCTGGACGGATATCGGCCGCGACGCGGCGCTGAATGAAGCCCGCAAGGCGGCCAGGAAGGCCGTGGAACTTGCACCCGATTACTACGATGGCCACGCGGCGTTGGCCTATGTGCATCTGGAAGAGAATAATCTCGAAGGCGCGATAGATCGCGCGACGCGCGCATGCGCATTGAACCCGAACGATACCTTGGCCATGAGCGATCTGGCCGAGTTCCTCGGATATGCGGGGCGTTTCGACGAGGCCGAGAAATTGCTGCAACGGGCGATGCGGCTGGATCCGCTCTACCCGGACTGGATAAGATGGAACATGGCCTGGGTCCAATGGCTGAACGGGAACGCCAAGGCCGCGTTGCGCACCATGAACGCCATGACACAGATACCGCCGATGGCAAACAGGGTGCTGGCCATTATTCACATGAGTCTTGGCCACAAGAAGAAGGCCCGTGAAGCTGTTGAAAAGATAATAAATTTTGACCCCAATTATTCCATGAAAGACATCCGTCGCAACTATGTCGGGAAGTTCAGAAACAAATCAGACCTGGAACGCGTGGTGAAAAACCTGCGCGACGCCGGATTGCCCGAGTAATGTTAATGCAGAACGCCGCGCCGCGTTGATCCGTTTGTCCCGCAATCCCGATATCGAACGACTGCCGCGCCGCCGTCATCGGCGATCTTGCCAGCGCGGCATCTGATGGCGTGAACGTCTAGTCGTCCAGCGAGCCGTGTACGGCGAACTGGTCGATTTCCGCCTGTTGGGCCTCGATCGTTCGAAACGCTTCCCGAACTCCGGCATCGGTCAGGTCGCGTGACACGGTGATGAGCGTATTGGGGTCATGGTCCTCGCACAGATCGGCCATCTGTGCGATTTCTTCGGCGGCGACCCCCAAGGCCGCTTCGACCGATGGCGCGCCGTAAAGATCGACGAAATGCCGGGCCAGCGCCGTTGTGAGCGCTTCGACCTCGGCGGGTTCGACCTGTGTCACCGCGACAAAAGTCACTCGACCGAATGTTTCGAGGCCAAGCCAACCGTTGACAAAGGCCTGGCGGGCCTTGCCCGCCAGGTCGGCCTCGGTCCAGTTGGAGAACTCGAACCCGCCGGAAATGCACCACTCGCCCGTTCTTGCAGGTGAATGGAAAACATTCAGGTCGCTGTCATCGAAATGGATCGCGCGGGCCAGTTTCATAACTCTTTCTCCAACAGTGCATCGAGCGGAACCAGACGGGTCAGCCCGCCATCCCGGATCAGCATTCCAAACCGTTCGTCAACCCCGAGAAACGTGCCGGTGTACCCGCCCTGCTCTATCCTGTCGCCCACACCCTGCACCAACCCGATCCATTCGGCGTGCAAAGGTGCATTGCCCTCGTCGCTCCACCGGTTGATCCAGACGAGGCTGTGCCGCGCCCAGCTTTCAAGGATCTGCGCCGCATCGATTTCGGCACAGCCCTCGTCAAAAAGCGCGGTCACATCCGGTGTTTGGCCAGGATCCGCCGCGGTCTGGACAAGCGTGAGTTCGAATCCCACGACCAGCCAGTCCGGGATCGCGGAAGGATCCAGAGCAGAGGCCGCAACCCGCATCCGACCACAGCGCGCACCGTTGACCCGAATGATCCCGTTCCACTCCAGATGCACCGCGACCTCCGGGGGCGCCAGCACACCAAGCGCGTTCTGGAGCCCGACACCGCAAACCGGAAACATGGCCATTGCCTCGGCAAGCGGCACCTCTGGCGCGAACACCAAAGCCGCGCGCAGAAGATCGGCCTGAATATTGTGCACGACCGTCCCGCCGTCACATCCCTGCCGGGCCAACGCACAGGCGTGCAAGAAAGGGTCCTGGGAACCCGCGATGCCCCTGCCTGTCAGAAGCGGGGGAAACACCGGGGCAGCATTCATGCCAGCCCCTTCTCGACGAGATCGCGCGCCACCTGTCGAAATCCGGCCGCTTGCGCACTGTCTGGCTTGCTGACCACGATGGGGGCGCCACAGTCCGCCGCCGTCCGGATATCCAGATGCAGGGGAATTTCGGCCAACAGGGGCACGCCCAGCTTCCTGGCCTCGGCGGCCACGCCACCATGACCAAACACGTGCTCCTCATGTCCGCAATTGGAGCAGATATGCGTCGACATGTTCTCGATCATGCCCAGGATCGGCGTCTTCATCTGGTTGAACATGTCGATCCCCTTGCGCGCATCCAGCAGCGCGACATCTTGCGGTGTCGACACGATGATCGCGCCGTCGACGGCGAATTTCTGGGTCAGGGTCAGTTGCACGTCACCGGTACCAGGCGGCAGATCGACGAGAAGCACATCCAGTGCACCCCACTGAACCTGCATCATCATCTGTTGCAGCGCGCCCATCAACATCGGGCCGCGCCAGACAACGGCCTGATCCTCGTTCGTCATCAAACCCAGTGACATCATCGTGACACCGTGATTGCGCAGTGGCAGAATCGTCTTGCCATCGGGACTGGCCGGACGCCCTGAAACGCCCAGCATACGCGGTTGACTGGGACCATAGACATCCGCGTCCAGCAGACCGACACGGCGGCCCTCGGCCGCCAGCGCGCAGGCCAGGTTCGCCGCCACGGTGGATTTTCCAACCCCGCCCTTGCCGGACGCGATGGCGATGATCCGGTCAACGCCCGGGACAGGTTCCGGTCCCTGCGGCTCTGCCTTGCGCGCAGGTTTCAGATCGGGCGGTGCCTTCTGGCTGTGCGCGGTCATCATCGCCGACACGGTGGTCACACCGTCGAGCGCCTGCACCCGCGCCTCGGCATCGGCACGGACCGGTTCCATCTCGCCGGCGCGCGCCGGGTCGATTTCCAGAACGAACCGCACCATTCCGTCCTCGACATTCAAAGCCCGCACGAGGCCCGCGGAAACGATGTCCTGACCGCTGACCGGGTCGGTGATCTGTTTCAGTTCGGCCAGAACCGCATCGCGATTTGCCATTCGTCAGTCGGCCCCCTTGATCGTGCCGGTGACCACATGCTCCACATCCAGCCCGTCGATGGTCAGAACCATCCGCGCCTCATAGCTTTTTCCGCTCGTATCGCCGGCATTGCGCAAACCCTCCTCGATCGCCTGCTGGCTGGTCACACCAACCTGCTTCAGGAACTTGCGCATGGACATGTTGAAATCGTCGCTCATCTTTCCCCCTCGGGCGCGATTGCCCAGAATTGACGTCACCCGCGCTCCGCCCCTAAACTCGGCGGAATGCGCGCGTTGATTGTTTGCCTGACTCTGCTGCTGAGCACCAGCCCCGCCGCCACGGAAGAGGCGCTTGGCCTTGCGGCGCCGGACGTGGTGGTCGACAGCGGTCTCTTGAAACATATCCTTCCGCGCTTCTCGCTCAAGACATCTATCCGCGTGGTACCGGACAGGTCTGGCCCGATGCAGGTCGTCACGTCCGAACCCGGAGTACCGGTGTTTCGCGCCAATGGAGTCACCTATTTTCTGCGGATCGGACAGGATGAACGGCAGCAACGGTTCCGCGACTGGCTGACCTCCGATATCGGAAAGAACACGGTGGAGAGCTTTCAGCCTGGCGGGGAACCGCTTTTTTCTGCCAGGTTTGACAGGCTCGAAATCATGGAAACCCCGGATTTTGACGGGAACAGTGCACTTGGCGCGCGCCTGTCTCTGGTCCATTGCGGGCGGTGCCACGTGATCGGGCCACAGAACCGGATGAACGGTCTGGGATCCACGCCATCCTTTGCCGTGCTGCGCAGCCTGCCAGACTGGGACACCCGGTTTCAGGAATTCTATGTGCGAAAACCGCATGGAGCCTTTACCCAGATTGAAGGAGTCACGCCTCCGTTCGATGCAGAGCGCCCGCCGCCCATCGTGCCGGTTCAGATGACTCTGGACGATCTCGACGCAATTCTCGCCTTTGTGGCCCGGACTCCGGCCGCCGATCTGGGCGCGCCGCTGCAATTTCAGTGATCCCGGCGCTTTGAGAGGTAATCCTCGGTGGTCCGTACGCGGGGTTTCTCGCCGCCCTGAAACGGATTGTCGGAATGCGAGAACTGGGCCCGGATCCGGCAATCATCACACATCTGGATCATCCGGGCCTGTTCGGAACTGGCAAACATCGGGTGCGATCCCGCCAGTTTGTCCATGATCCTTTCGACCGTCGATTTCACCCCGAACAGCGCCCCGCATTCGATGCAGGCAAAGGGATTCTCCTCGTTCAGGACCCTCTGTGTCAGCGCTGCCTCGCTGATGTCGAGCTGTGGCTTGAGCGCTATTGCGTTTTCCGGGCAGATCGTAGCGCAGAGACCGCATTGCAGGCAGGCATCCTCCTGATAACGCAACTGCGGCATGTCCGGGTTGTCCAGCAAGGCACCGGACGGGCACAGCGAAACGCAGCTCAGGCACAGGGTACATGCGTCCGTATTCACCAGAACGGCACCATAAGGTGCAGATTCTGGCAAAGGGATCGCAGCCTTGGCGTCCGGGTTTAACGCCTGTGCCGCCAAGCGGGTAATCTGGCGGCGGTTTCCAAGCGGCAAGACCGTGTTCCGCAATGATGGTTTCGTTTCAAAGTCATAGAGCGCATTGCTCATGTCGTCGGGATCCCGCACATCGAGTATCGCCAGAACACCCGGCCCGGCGATCGCCTCGGCAAGCGCCAGTTCGCGACTGATCGCATCGCGCTCGGTTGTCGGCGACAGCAATACCGTCACGGCGGCGAAACCATGTGCCAGCGCGGCCAGCATCTCGGCGTGGCCGACACCCGAAATCACCTGCAGTTCCAGCGGGATGACATCAGCAGGCAGGCCACGTCCGAACCGCGCGGCCAGGCGGATCATCTCGGCACCATGCGCGTCATGGATCAACAGCCTGGGGTCTGTCCCACCCGCCTTGCGAAAGGTCTGGGCCAGGGTCTGCATGCGCAATAGCAGATGCGCCACCGGGGGGGCGTCATAGGTAATGGCCGTGGACGGGCAGAGCGCCGCACAGGACCCGCAGCCCGCACAGATCATCGGGTCGATCGCGACATGATCACCGGCCGGGCTTATCGCGCCGGTCGGACAGATATCCAGGCATTTGGAACACCCGATCTGCCCGGCGCGGGAATGGGCGCACAGGCTCTCGTCCAGCCGCAGATACAGCGGCTTTTCAAACGTCCCGGTCATCTGGATCGCTTCGAAGGCCAGCCGTTGAACGGCCAAACCATCCCTTGGGTCGGCGCGCAGATATCCTTCGCGCTTCTCGGGCGCTGGCACCATGGGCGCATCCCCGGTGACATCGATCACGACATCACATCTCGACCGCGCCCCGTCCCGCGGGCCCAAGAGCGAGAACCCGCCGCGTCCGGACGGGTCAACCTGCTGAAATCCATCAATTTCGACGTCAAAACCGCCAAACGCCCCGGTGATCCGCTTCAGACGCCCTCTCACGACATCAAATTCCCGGCTGACGGGCAAATCGCCCTGATCCGTGATCAGGGCTGTGACCGCAAGTGTGGGAGACAGGCTCTGTGCAAGGGGCAAAACGGTTTCGCCCGGGCCAGCGATCAGGCACACCCCGTCGGACACGACATCGACGGTACGCAGACGCGCGGCCGGCAAAAGGCCTTCGGCAACCAGCGCCGCGCGCTTTGCCCCGGCTTGCCCACCCTCGTCCGACCAGCCGGCACGATCGCGCAGATCGAGAAAACCCGGAACATCGGCGTCAAGATCTTCGGCCAGGTCCCGAAACACGACATGTTCCTGCTGGCAGGCGATTATCGCGTCGCCCGCCTTGATCGCCTCGGCGGCAAGGGCGATCTGCGATGTGCACAGAGCCGTATGAAGACGCGAACAGGTCACGTCGCACGCCGCCTCGATCTCGGCCGGATCCAGAATTTGCGATCCGGCACAATCGCACAGGATCAATGACTTGCCCATAAGACCTCTCCCCTTGCGCATCGTACTGGCCCGCCCGCGCGCCTGTAAATTAGGCCGAGCCCGGCGCCAAGGTAAACCCTGCACCGGCGCAAATGCCCCGTCCGACATGAAAAAAGGGAAACGAGATACATGTTTTCATCGGGTTGTCGTCCGGGACGCCCCCGCCCCGGCGCCAATCGATTTAAGACTTTGGTCTATCGCACACTGAAAATTGTACCAAAATGCTTGGCGCAATGGAAATTCTGCCGCATAGTTTGTCCACGGGCGGCCTGAAAAAGCCGCTTGTGGGAGGAAACGTGGCAAAAACTGCCGGTCTGCATGTTGAAATGCCCCTTGGGGTGGTGGTTCGCAAGACACCTGGTGTGACACGCTGGGCGTCGTGGAACTGGACAGCTGTGGCCGTTCTGCCTGGCGCAGCCCCGGCCAATTGGGTCAAGTTGCGGCAGGAAGGCGAGGCGGCTGAATTCCACGCGTCCACCCTGCCCCTCACCCTGTGGGCCGCCGATACCGAGGCTTACCTCGCCAACCTGTCGGATGTGGTGCCGTCGATCTATGTGGTGATGCGAAACGATGGCGACGATTGTCACCCGCTTGAGGTCGCTCTGGTCACCGCATCCCCCTACGAGGGGCAGGACTATGCCGACAATGGCGACGATATCGTCGAAAAGGTGCCGATGCCCGAGGGGTTGATCGCCTGGGTCCGGGATTTCACGCTTGCCCATCATGAGCATGAAGAGTTCATCAAACGTCGCCGGGACAAGAAACGCATCGACATGCGCGAGGATGGCAAGGGGGATGCGCGTATCCGCCAGGTATCGGACGTCTACCGCGCGCCTTTGCGGGGGGCGCCATGACCCAGTCCCGCGATTTCTGGTCACGCCGCCGCGCCGCCGTGCAAGCCGAAGAAGCCGCGCTGGCGGTATCGATGGCCCGGCGAGAAGAAGCCGAGGATCAGGCCGCGCTCGAGGCCCGTGATGACGCCGAGATACTCGCCGAGTTGAACCTGCCGGACCCCGATGATCTGAAAGCGGGTGACGACATCCGGGGGTTCATGATGAACGCGGTTCCCGAAAGATTGCGCCGTCGCGCGCTGCGCCGGTTGTGGCGCCTCAACCCGGTGCTGGCGAATGTCGACGGGCTGGTGGATTATGGTGAGGATTTCACCGACAGCGCCACGGTTCTGGAAACGATGCAAACCAGCTACCAGGTTGGCAAAGGCATGCTCGAGCATGTCCGCGAAATGGCCCGTCAGGCAGAAAGGGATGCCGCCGAAGAACCGCTCGACCTCGCGGCCGAAGAGGTCGCCGGACCGTTCGAAACAGCAGAGGACGCCACGCCGGTTGAAAACACCTGGCGCGAGCCAGAGACCCAGGCGGCAGAAGCGGAACAGGACGAACGGCCCGCGCCCGCGCCCCGCCGCATGCGTTTCGAATTTGAACCGGAGCCTTGCGAAAGCCGGAGAACGTAGATGACGCAAACAGCCGATCTCACGCCGGACGTTGCCCCAGAAGACCAGTTGCGCGCGGATTTCTATAATCTACTCGGCCTGCTTCTCGCAGCCCCGCCCGATCAGTTCGTGCTTGACCTGATGTCCGGCCTCGGCGGGGATGCAACCGAATTGGGACAAGCGGTTCAGGGCATGTCTCGCGTGGCGAGGGTGACCAAGCCAGCCGCTGCCGAGCGCGAATTCAATACGTTGTTCATCGGCATCGGTCGCGGCGAACTGCTGCCCTATGCCAGTTATTACCTGACCGGTTTTCTGAACGAAAAACCGCTGGCCCTGTTGCGCGGCGACATGGCCGCACGCGGCATTACCCGCGCACCCAATGTCTATGAACCTGAAGACAACATCGCCAGCCTGATGGAAATGATGGCCGGCATGATCGCGGGCCGGTTCGGGCGGCCGGCACCGCTCGCTGACCAGAAAACGTTCTGGAATCGCCATATCGGGCCGTGGGCCGGGCATTTCTTTGCCGATCTGGAGGCGGCTGAAAACTCGGTGCTTTACGCCTCGGTCGGAACTGCCGGGCGGCTTTTCATGGACATCGAAAGGGACGCATTCAGAATGACACCGGAATAGCCGGCGCACCGCCCCGGTATCTGGACAAGACGAAGGATGAAGGAGGAGATTGAGATGACCAAAACCACAGACGACGGAACCAGCCGTCGTGATTTCCTGAAGATCGCCGGAACCGCGGCCCCCGCCGCCGTGGCCGTTGCCGCGCTGGGCGGATCAGGGGCCGAGGCCGCCACGGCCCCGGTAGACGACACCAGGATGCAAGATACTGCCCATACGCGGGCCTATCTGGACTCGGCACGGTTCTGAGATCACGGCCGCTCCCGGTCATCAGATCGGGTAAGGTCATACCCGGCCAACGGTTGCGTGACGCCCTGACGCCGTATCAAAACCCACCACGCCAACCGGACGCTCCGGTCAGCACGGAAGGAAACGAATATGCTTAGGAAAAAGACCAACGGGGTTGCGAGACGTCCCCAGCGGACCAGTATCCTGTCGGATATAGCAGATAAAACAGTCGACCGCCGCGCATTCCTGCGTGGCTCGGGGCTTGCAATAGGTGGCCTTGCAGCGATCAGCGCAACAGGCGGCACCGTAACCCGGGCCAATGCCCAGTCTGCCGCCGGTGCAGCCGTAGAGACCGTCAAATCCGTCTGCACCCATTGTTCGGTCGGCTGTACCGTCGTCGCCGAAGTACAGAGCGGCGTCTGGATCGGGCAGGAACCCGGCTGGGACAGCCCGTTCAACCTGGGCGCC
>CAYGNE010000078.1:0-9517 GCA_964351155.1 uncultured Rhodobacterales bacterium
TACGACAAGGACCCGGCCAAGCATGCCGACGCCAAGCGGTATGACGTCGTGTCCTATGACGATGTCCTGGCCAAACGCCTTGGTGTGATGGATGCCAATCCGGTCGCGCTGGCGCGCGACAACAACCTGCCGATCATCGTCTTTTCCCTGGACGAACCGGGCGGTTTCCGGGGGATCCTGGCCGGCAGGGGCACCTATACAAAGGTACACAGCTAGGTCTATAGAGCCAGAAAAGACGAGCAAGGACGGGAGAGCGGAATGTCAGACGATTTCATGCTGGATACGGACGATCTTGAACGCCGCATGGATGGCGCCATGGCCAATCTGCGGACCGAGTTCGCGTCGCTCAGGACCGGCCGGGCGAGTTCCTCGATGCTGGAACCGGTGATGGTCGATGACTCCGATCAATCAGGTTGGCACCGTGAACGTTCCCGAACCGCGCATGGTCACGATCAATGTCTGGGACAAGGCGCTGGTCGGCAAGGTTGAAAAGGCGATCCGGGAAAGCGGGCTTGGCATCAATCCGCAGTTGAACGGCACAATCATCATGCTGCCAATACCGGAACTGAACGAAGAGCGGCGCCGCGAACTGACCAAGGTCGCGGGGCAATACGCCGAACACGCCCGGGTGGCGAGTCGCAACGTGCGCCGCGATGGCATGGATCAGGTCAAGAAAGCCAAGGCCGATGGCAACGTGTCGGAAGACGACCAGAAATTCTGGGAGAACGAAGTGCAGGAACTGACCGACAAGCACATCGCAGGGGTGGATGCCGCCCTGGAGGCCAAACAGTCCGAAATCATGCAGGTCTGAGCCGCGGAGGATGCCAAAGGACCCAGATACCGCGCCACCGGGCGGCCCGCGTCACGTCGCGATCATCATGGATGGCAACGGACGTTGGGCGCAGGCGCGGGGCAGGCCGCGGCTGTTCGGTCACCACGCCGGCGCACGCCGGGTCCGCGAAGTCGTGGAATCCTGCCCCGAGCTGGGCGTCAAGTATCTGACGATATTTGCTTTTTCGACCGAGAACTGGAAACGGACCCAGGTCGAGGTCGCCGGATTGATGAGCCTTTTCCGCCGTTACATCACCAAGGAGACCCGGGCGCTGCAGGCCAAGGGCGTGCGGGTTCGGTTCATCGGTGACCGGGTGCGGCTGGATGCCAAGCTGGTCGCGTTGATGGATCAACTCGAAGAGCTGACCGCCGGGAACGACATGGTGCACCTGACCATCGCGCTGAACTATGGTGGACGGGACGAGGTGGCGCGCGCCACCAAACGGCTGGCGCAGGACGTGGCGGACGGGCGTTTGAACCCGGCCGACGTGGACGAGGAAACCTTGCCAAGATACCTGGACACACATGTTCTGCCCGATCCCGACCTTGTCATTCGCACCAGTGGCGAGGCGCGGATATCGAACTTTCTGCTGTGGCAGTCGGCCTATGCGGAATACGAGTTCATCGATACGCTGTGGCCTGATTTTACCGCCGATGAACTGCGCCGTCTCTGCACCAGTTACGGCACCCGCGACCGGCGTTTCGGAGCGGTCCCGGCATGAGCACGCCTGATCGCTGGGCCGATCTGGCGCCACGCATCCTGTCGGCCGTCGTGATGGTGGTGGTCGGCCTGGGCGCGGTCATCGCCGGCACGGATGTGTTCCACGTCTTCATCGCTCTGGTCAGCGGCGCGATGGTGTGGGAACTCGTCCGGATGTTGTCGGGTACATCGGCCCAGGCCATCGGTCTTGCCGTGTTCGCCGCCATCATGATCCTGGTGTCGATCTATGTCCCCGCCGTGTTCGTTCTGCCGTTGCTGCTGGCACCGGCGGTGGCGGGTATGGTGTTCGTCAGGCAATTCCGGCGTGTTCTCGGGGCCTTTATCGCGCTGGTGGCGCTTGCCGGGTTCGAGATGATGGCGGTGCGCGACTATCTGGGGCTGGTCTGGATCATCTGGCTGATACTTATCGTCATCACCTCGGACGTGGCCGGGTACTTTGCCGGCAAGATCCTTGGAGGACCAAAGTTCTGGCCGCGCGTCAGCCCCAAGAAGACCTGGTCCGGGACAGCGGCGGGCTGGATCGGCGCGGCCTTGGTTGGGTTCGTATTTGCACAGATCCAGAATACCGGCTGGTCGCTGGTGCCCTATTCGGTGCTTGTCGCCTTTGCCGCGCAGATGGGGGATATCGCCGAAAGCGCGGTCAAGCGGATGGTTGGCGTCAAGGACTCCAGCGCGTTGATACCCGGTCACGGCGGATTCCTGGACCGTTTCGACGGGATGCTCGGCGCCGCCTGCTTCGTGCTTTTGACCAGTGCGCTGATCGGTCTGCCGCCCGTGCCGGCATGACGCGTCGGGTTTCCATACTGGGTGCGACGGGATCGATTGGCCAGAACACGATCGACCTGATTTCCCGCGCCCCGGAACAGTTCCAGGTGGTGGCGCTGACAGGTGCGGGGAATATCGGACAGCTTGCTCGGGACGCCCGGACTCTGAACGCCGAAATTGCGGTGACCGCCTTTCCGGACCGTCTGGAGGATCTGCGCGCCGCGCTTGCCGGCAGCGGGGTCGTGGCGGCCGCAGGTACGGATGCGGTGGTCGAGGCCGCCGCGCGGCCGGCCGACTGGGTGATGTCCGCGATTGTCGGGGCCGCGGGTCTGGCCCCGGGGCTGGCGGCCCTGGAGCAGGGCGCGGCACTGGCTTTGGCCAACAAGGAATCGCTGGTCTGTGCCGGGTCGCTGGTGCTTGAGACAGCAAAGCGATCAGGGGCGCGGGTCTTGCCGGTGGACAGCGAACACTCCGCGGTATTCCAGGCGCTGATCGGTGAAGACATGGCCGCGGTCGAAAGAATTGTCATCACCGCGAGCGGCGGCGCGTTTCGTGACTGGCCGCTTGAAGCACTGAAATCCGCAACGCCTGCCGAGGCATCCAGCCATCCCAACTGGGATATGGGCCAGCGGATCACGATCGATAGCGCGTCCATGTTTAACAAGGCGATGGAGCTTATTGAAACAAAAGAATATTTCGGGGTAGATCCGGCCCTGATCGAAGTCATCGTCCATCCCGAATCCCTGATTCATGCGATGGTCGGTTTTCGCGATGGCGCGTTAATGGCGCATGTTGGGCCACCGGACATGCGGCACGCGATCGGATTTGCACTGAACTGGCCGGAACGCCGCGAGTTGCCGGTGGCGCGCCTGGACCTGGCGCAGATCGGCCAGTTGAACTTTGTCGCACCGGATGCCGCGCGGTATCCTGCGCTGCAACTGGCCCGGGACGTGATGGAGCGGGGCGGATTATCGGGTGCCGTGTTCAACGCTGCAAAGGAACGCGCGCTGGACGCCTTTATCGCCGGAGACATCGGATTCCTGGAAATGGCAACAGTTGTTGACGAAGTATTGAACAGATTCGAGGCCGAACCCGGTCTTATTGATGCCGCAATGACCCTTGAAACCGTGACCCAAACAGACCATTTGGCCAGATCATGGGCCGATACCGTCATGGCTGAACGAGCAGGATAAGTTTTTGGACATTTTTTCGCTGATTCCACAGTTTGGTGGCGTGGTTTACACGTTGCTCGCGTTTGTCGTGGCCCTGTCGGTCATCGTGGCGGTCCATGAATACGGCCATTACATCGTCGGACGCTGGTCCGGCATACATGCCGAAGTGTTTTCGCTTGGTTTTGGTCCGGTGCTGTTCAGCCGCGTCGACAGGCACGGGACGCGCTGGCAGGTGGCGGCGCTGCCATTCGGCGGCTACGTGAAGTTTCTTGGCGATGCCAACGCGGCCTCGGGCAAGGATTCCGATGCGATGGAAGCTGCTGCCGCCAATCCTGCACAGCTTCGCCGCACCATGCATGGTGCGCCGCTGTGGGCGCGGGCGGCAACGGTTGCCGCGGGACCGGCGTTCAATTTCATCATGTCGATTCTTGTCTTTGCAGTGCTGTTCATGTCGCGTGGCGTGGTCAGCGAACCCCTGACCGTGGGTCAGATCAAGGGGTTGCCGGGCGGCTATCTGGAGTTGCAGGCCGGCGATGAAATCGTTGCCATCAACGGTGTCAAGACACCGGGCTTTGACGATTCGGACGCCTGGTCAACACTGCGGGACGCGATCCCGATGAATCCCGCGCTTGATTACACGGTGCGGCGGGACGGGCAGGAATTGAGCGTTCGTGGACCTTATCTGTATCCGCCGCTGGTCGATCAGGTTGCGCCGCGTAGCGCGGCGATGGATGTTCAGATCGAGTCGGGCGATGTGATTACGGCAATCGATGGGGTGCCGATCTTTGCCTTTGACCAGTTGAAAGAGGCGGTCGAATCTTCGGATGGCCGGGTTCTTCCGCTGGATATCTGGCGCGACGGGCAGGAGCTGGAATTCGCTCTGGCGCCGCGACGCACCGACGAACCGCAACCGGATGGCGGGTTTGTGACCCATTGGCGGATTGGTATAGCGGGTGGCATGGCGTTTGAGCCGGCAACCGAAGCGGCAGGCATCGGTGCGGCGGTGACCGGTGGCGTGCAGCAGACCCTGCGGGTTATCGAGAGCTCGCTTTCTGGCCTCTGGCACATGATCACCGGGGCAATCAGCACTTGCAACATGTCGGGTCCGATCGGCATCGCCGAGACATCCGGAGCGATGGCGTCGCAGGGTGCGCAAAGCTTCATCTGGTTTATCGCGGTCCTGTCGACCGCGGTCGGTCTGTTGAACCTGTTCCCGATTCCCGCATTGGACGGTGGGCATCTGGTGTTCTATGCCTACGAAGCCGTTGCAGGGAAACCGCCCAGCGATGCCGCGCTGCGAATCCTGATGGCCTTGGGGATTGCGATGATCCTGTCGCTGATGGTTTTTGCGCTGGGAAATGACCTGTTCTGCTAGGGCGTTGCCGCCATAGCGTCACAGCGGTGCCCCAGTGTTGCCACATTTCATACCTAGTTTTTCGGAAGCGGTATCAAGGAACAGATCATGCACGTTTTGCAAAACTCCTATCGTGGCCTCAGCCTGATGGTCGAGATCAACGCAGACCGGATTCTGTTTTTGGCGACCCTGGCCGGGGGATTGCTTGCCGGCGCGTATCTGGGCACCTTCTGACACAAAACCCATGCCTTTGATCGCAGAAAGCGCGTGACCCTGTCCGGGTGACGCGTTTTGTGGTTTTGACAACCAGTGCCAGACCCGATAATCAACTTTGCATTACAGCTGGTAAATGGGTTGGGACAGATGAAATCTGGTTGCACGGCGGGTATATCTCGCGATGGGCGTGGCAAAGCCGACTATATATTGTATCGCAGCCTTGTCGCCGTTTTCTTAACGTTTGCAACGGTTTCACTGCTTTTTGCGGGCCGGGCAGAGGCGCAATCCTACCAGTTCAACTCTGTGCAGGTTGAAGGCAATCAGCGAATTCAAACCTCGACCATCGTCGCCTACACGGGAATCGAACGGGGCAAATCCGTCAGCGCGGGAGAATTGAACGCTGCCTATCAGCGCATCGTGGGAAGCGGTGTTTTCGAAACCGTCGATCTTGAACCGCGCGGCGGGACGCTTGTCATCAAGGTCAAGGAACGCCCAACGATCAGTGCAATCAGCATCGAAGGCAACCGGCGGCTCAAGGATGAGGATCTTGCCGGTTTCATCGAATCCAAGTCCCGCCAGGTTTTCAATCCGGCCACGGCGGAATCCGATGCCGCCATCATTGCCGAAGCCTATTCGCAGCAGGGCCGTATCGCGGCAACAGTGACCCCGCGCATCATCCGGCGCAGCGACAACCGTGTCGATCTGATCTTCGAGATTGCCGAAGGCGAAACGATCGAAGTCGAACGGATCAGCTTTGTTGGAAACCGGGTTTATTCCGACCGTCGACTGCGGCGGGTTCTTCAAACCAAGCAAGCCGGTATCCTTCGCACGTTCATCCGCTCGGACACGCTGATCGAGGATCGGATCGAATTCGACAAGCAGGTGCTGCGCGATTTCTATCTGTCGCGCGGCTATGTGGATTTCCGTGTTCTGGGCACGAATGTCGAACTGACCGAGGAACGGGATGCGTTTTTCCTGGTTCTGAACATCGAAGAAGGGCAGCAATTCTCATTTGGCAAGATCACGACCGTCAGCGAGATGAGCGGTGTCGATCCGGCCATTTATCAGGCGTCGTTGAAGGTGCGCCCGGGTGTCGTCTATTCGCCGTCGCTGATCGAGACTTCGATCGCCCGGATGGAACGCCTTGGAATCAAGGAGGGCGTCGATTTCATGCGGGTCGAACCCCGGATCACACGGAATGATCGTGACCTGACACTCGATGTCGAATTCGCACTGGTCAAGGGGCCGCGGATTTTTGTTGAACGCATCGATGTCGAGGGAAAC
The DNA here is from genome assembly GCA_964351155.1 of uncultured Rhodobacterales bacterium. Taxonomy (GTDB): domain Bacteria; phylum Pseudomonadota; class Alphaproteobacteria; order Rhodobacterales; family Rhodobacteraceae; genus CAYGNE01. Next base: position 6,344 of record CAYGNE010000078.1, read on the forward strand.
ACGACGACGCTTGACCGCGTCGTGCGCCGACAGTTCCGCATCGTCGAGGGCGATCCGTTCAATCCGCGAGAGATTCGCGAAAGCGCAGAGCGCATTCGTGCGTTGGGGTTCTTTTCGACGGCCGAAGTCGAAGCGCGCGAAGGGTCGAGCCCGGACCAGGTAATCGTGGATGTGGACGTTGAAGAGCAGCCGACAGGGTCGCTGCAATTGGGCGGTGCATATTCCGCCGTCGACGGGTTTGGCGTGAATATCGGTCTTACCGAGAACAATTTCCTCGGCCGGGGTCAACGCCTGTCTTTTGCTCTCTCTACCGCACAGGAATCCGAGCAGTATGTCTTGGGCTTTATGGAGCCTGCCCTGCTGGGGCGCGACCTGCGCTTCAACTTTGACATTGGTGTTGCGACCAGATCCTCGAGTTTTGCCACTTACGATATCGACCGAAAGTTCATCAAGCCTGCCCTGGCGTTTCCGATCAGCGAGAACGGGAGCCTGGAGATGCGGTATGGGTATGAGGCAAGCGAAATGTTGGCCCGGTCAAATCAGGCCGCGGCGGGCAGCACGGCGTCAAGTGGCCAGGTCATCTCGCGCGAGATCGCGCAGGGGCGCCGGTCAAGCAGCGAAATCGGACTGGTCTATACCTATGACAGCCGACGGACGGGTCTTAATCCAAATGCTGGTGTCCTCTTGCAGTTCGGCGCGGATTTCGGGGGCATTGGTGGTGACAACAAGTATCTCAGAACCACGGCAAAGGTGATTGCGCAGAAGCGTATCCTCAATGAAGAAGTTGTTCTTCGGGCGTCTTTCGAAGCTGGTGCGCTGGATTGGCAAAGCGACACTCCCAGCCGTTCAATCGACCGGTATGTGCTGACGCCGTCAATCTTCCGGGGGTTTGATCCGGCCGGTGTCGGCCCCCGTGATCAGTCGAACGGGTTCGATGACGCGCTTGGTGGAAACTACTTTGCGGTGGCGCGCCTTGAGGCGGAGTTCCCGCTTGGTCTGCCCGAGGAACTCGGACTGCGGGGCGGTGTTTTCTATGACGTGGGCAATCTTTGGGGATTGCAGAACGTTGACACGACCGGGGCCACGTGTGGCGGGGTCGCGGGTCCTTGCGGGGAAGACGGATCGTGGCGCCACGTGGTCGGTTTCTCGTTGCTCTGGACAACCGGCCTGGGGCCGTTGCGTTTCAACTTCTCAAAGGCGCTCAAGAAAGAAGTCTTTGACCAGGAACAGTCTTTTGACCTGACCTTCCAGGCCCGGTTCTGATCTGAGATGGCGCGCGGCGCGGCAGGATTGATAGTGGCTGTCGGGATTCTTGCCGCTTCCATCCTGTTTCAATCCGCCATCGGCGCATCGGCACAGCAACTGGGCTTGCCAAACAGTGCGATACTGACCATCTCGTCAGATCGGCTTTATGCCGAGTCCCTGTTTGGGCGTCGTGTCGCGCGTGATATCGAGGCGGCGAGTTCGGTATTGTCGGCCGAAAACCGCAAGATCGAAGAACGGCTGACCGCCGAGGAGCAGGACCTGACAGATCGCCGGCCGGACATGGATCCGGCGGCCTTTCGTGAACTTGCGGACGCGTTCGACGCAAAAGTCCAGGATATCCGTCGAAGACAGGACAACAAGGCCCGCGAACTGGTGCGGCGCACTGATGAAGAAAGGCTTCGCTTTCTTCAGGCTGCTCGCCCGGTTCTGGGGGAACTCATGCGCGAAACCGGGGCCAGTGTCGTGCTGGAGCGATCCTCGGTATTCCTGAGTGCCAACGCCATCGACATGACCGACTTGGCGATCAGTCGCCTTGATGAAACTCTTGGCGACGGGACCGAAACCGGTGGAACGGCGACGCCACCGCAGGAATAGCGCAGCTTGCCCAAGCGGACCCGTGTTGTTAGTGAATGGACCGCAGGCACCAACCAGGAAGAACCGAACATGACCGACGAGCTGAAGAGCGCCGATATTCACCTGATCCAGCGCATTCTGCCCCATCGCTATCCGTTTCTTCTGGTGGACAAGGTTCTGGACATTAACGGTACCGTGAGCGCCAAGGGGATCAAGAACGTCACCATGAACGAGCCGCATTTCCAGGGGCATTTTCCCGGTGCTCCCGTTATGCCGGGCGTGACGATCGTCGAGGCGATGGCGCAAACTGCCGGTGTCATGATCGGCGTCGGGGCAGACATGGCCGACCGGGATCTGCTGATCTACTTCATGTCCATCGACAAGTGCAAGTTTCGGCGCAAGGTGATTCCAGGCGATGTTCTGGAGATGCACCTTGAGACTTTGCGCGGCAAACCCGGCGGGAAGGTCTGGAAGTTTGGCGGCAAGGCGACGGTGGATGGGGAATTGGCCGCCGAGGCCGAATTTACCGCCATGATCGACATGCCCAAGGGGTGAGCGGCATGGCACAGGTGCACCCCTCGGCAGTTGTCGAAGACGGCGCGACGCTTGGCGAGGACTGCGTGATCGGGCCGTTCTGTGTGGTCGGACCGCAGGTTGTGTTGCGCGACAGGGTCGAGTTGAAAAGCCACGTGGTGGTGACGGGCCGGACCGAAATCGGAAATGACACCGTTGTTTTTCCGTTTTCGGTGATCGGGGAAATCCCGCAGGACCTGAAGTTCCGGGGCGAGGACAGTCGCCTCGTCATCGGGGCCCGCAACCGGATTCGTGAACACGTCACGATGAACGCCGGCACCGAAGGCGGTGGCGGGGTCACGCGCGTGGGGGATGACGGGCTGTTCATGGCGGGATGCCACATTGCCCATGACGCGCAGATTGGCAACCGTGTCATCGTGGTCAACTCCGCCGCGGTGGCCGGTCACTGCGTGCTGGAAGATGACGTGATCATCGGCGGGCTGTCGGGCATTCATCAATGGGTTCGCATCGGGCGCGGCGCCATCGTCGGCGCGGTCACGATGGTGACAAATGACGTCATTCCCTATGGGCTCGTACAAGCGCCGAGGGGCGAGTTGCATGGTCTGAATCTCGTCGGGTTGAAGCGTCGGGGCGTGCCCCGCGCGGATATCACGGCCTTGCGTGCGGCGTTTCAGATGCTGGCTCAGGGTGAGGGAACGTTTCACGAAAGGGTGGAACGCCTGGGCACTGAATCCGACAGCGAACAGGTGCGCGAGCTGGTTGAATTCGTTCTTGGTCAGAGCGACCGGTCCTTTCTGACCC
>CAYGNE010000078.1:9527-11739 GCA_964351155.1 uncultured Rhodobacterales bacterium
GGGGCGTTAGGACGTGCTCGCGCTTATCGCAGGATCGGGGGGGCTTCCGGCCGAGTTGGTGCGGCAGCTGCCCGCCAAACCGATCGTTTGTGCATTGGCCGGATTCGACCCGGAAGGTTTGCGCGCGGACCGCAGGTTCCGTCTTGAGACACTGGGAACGCTGCTGGCGGATTTGCGGGATGCGGGCGTCAGCGACATCTGTCTGGCAGGTGCGATCCGCCGTCCGGTTGTTGACCCTGCCGCCATAGACGCGGCCACGTTGCCGCTGATCCCGGTTTTGCAGCATGCCTTGATGCAGGGTGACGACGGGGCGTTGCGCGGTGTCATCGCCATTTTCGAACAGGCCGGGTTCAATGTTCGTGCCGCGCACGAGATTGCGCCGGGGTTGTTGCCCGAAAGCGGTTGCGCAACGATACATCAGCCGGATCAGCGAAACCGCGACGATGTTGAGCGCGCGGAAACCATCGTCGCCGCGATGTCCGCCGCCGATGTTGGTCAATGTTGCGTGGTGATGGCGGGACAGGCCCTGGCGATTGAGGGCGTGTATGGAACCGACTGGATGTTGCGGAGCCTGAAGGATCGGCCGGCCGGGGAGTCTGGCGGCATTCTGTTCAAGGCACCGAAGCCCGATCAGGACCGTCGCGCCGACTTGCCCACAATTGGTGTGGACACGATCCGTTCCGCAGCAGAAGCGGGGTTGGATGGCATCGTGATTGAGGCGGGCGGGGTCATTGTTTTGAATCAGGCCGGCGTATTGTCCGAAAGCGACGAGGCCGGACTGTTCCTGTGGGTGCGGGACCGGGCGGATTGATGCGAGTCTTTGTGATTGCGGGCGAACCATCTGGCGACAGGCTGGGCGGCGCCCTGATGAGTGGCCTGCACCAATTGCGGCCCGATGGGGTGACTTTCGAGGGCGTCGGCGGTGCCGAGATGCAGGCGCAGGGACTGCAGAGCCGCTTTCCGATGGACGAGCTTAGCGTCATGGGCATTGCCGAGGTTCTGCCCAAATATGCGCATCTGAAACGCCGGATCGCGGAAACCGCCAAAGCCGTGATCGAGGCGAAACCGGATGTTCTGATCACAATCGACAGCCCGGATTTCTGTTTGCGGGTGGCAAAGCAGGTCAAGGCGGCAAGCGACATCCGTACAGTCCATTATGTCGCGCCGACGGTCTGGGCGTGGCGGCCCGGGCGGGCGAAAAAGATGGCGCGGGTCATCGATCAGGTATTGGCGCTTTTTCCGTTCGAGCCGCCTTACATGGAGGCTGCCGGCATGGAGTGCGATTTTGTCGGCCATCCCGTGGTTGCCGAACCGCAGGCGACAGAGGCAGAGATTGCCGCGTTTCGCTCCGAATGCGGATTGGGAGAAGAACCATTCGCGCTGGTGCTTCCCGGGTCGCGTCAGGGCGAGGTGTCGCGGCTGGCTCCTGTGTTCGGGCGGGCGCTGTCGCGCATGGCGCAATCGCATCCCGAACTGCGGATCGTGGTGCCGGCGGCGGCGTCGGTTGCGGATCTTGTGCGCGAACGCGCCGCCGACTGGCCCGCGACCACTGTCGTTCTGGACCCGCGGGCGTTTGATCCGGACACGGCCATGGCGCATAAACGAGCGGCCTTTTCCGCGGCTAAAGTCGCCTTGGCGGCATCCGGGACCGTGTCGCTGGAGCTGGCGGCGGCGCGGACACCCATGGTGGTGGCTTACAAGTTCAACTGGCTGAGCTGGCAGATTATCAGCCGTATGGCCCTGATCGACACGGTGACGCTGGTCAATCTCGTCAGCGACACGCGGGTCGTTCCCGAGTGCCTGGGCCCGGACTGCCGCCCGGAACGGATTGCCGAGGCTCTGGATCGTGTCCTTGTCGATCCGGCTTCGCAGGTCAGCGCGATGCAGCTGACGATGGATCGCCTCGGTCAAGGAGGCGAAGCGCCGGGCCTTCGGGCGGCAAGGGCGATCCTGTCGCGACTTTGACAGGAACAAGCGCAACCTGACGGGTGCCGCAGGTGTCCCACGCGCCGTGGCGGCCATGAAGCGTGGTGCCATGACGTTGTCGCGACTGTTGTCCGACGGCTCACGATGGCCCAGATTCACCGAGGGGCCTAGATCTCATGTCATGATCCTGGCCGGTCTCTGGGTGCCAAGTGGAACCCGGAACCGACGCGATATGGCCCGGATCAGTGTCCGCGCCAGATCCACCCGCCGCCAAAAATGCGGCTGC
>CAYGNE010000078.1:11749-13519 GCA_964351155.1 uncultured Rhodobacterales bacterium
TGGTGTAGTGGTCGTGTATGACGCGGTGTGGTCGTGGTGGTATAGTGGTCCTGCGCCAAAGATGCGGCTGCCTTCGGTTTCGTAGAACACGCAGGCCTGTCCCGGTGAGACACCTTCTTCCGGAGACAGCAATTCGACCTCAGCCTCGGTTTCGGACAAAGGTCGCAGGACCGCCTCGCGCGGGGGGCGCGTGGAGCGAACCTTGACCGAGATATGCCATTCATCACGGGCGGTGATTGGCTGATCGCCCAGCCAGTTGATCTCACGCACAGGAATGGTTCGGGTCGCAAGCATCTCCTTGGGGCCGACAATCACTTGTTTCTGTTCCACGTTCAGACCGACCACATACAGCGGTTCGTCCAATCCGCCGATGCCAAGACCGCGGCGCTGGCCAATCGTATAGTGGATGATGCCGCGATGCTCTCCCAGCAGGCGGCCATCCACATGCACGATTTCGCCAGGATCGGCGGCATCCGGGCGCAGCTTTTCGATGACGGCGGCATAATTTCCGTTGGGAACAAAGCAGATATCCTGACTGTCGGGCTTGTCCGCCACGCTCAGTCCGTATTGGGCGGCCAAGGCGCGCGTGTCGTCCTTGGATGGCAAGTGGCCGAGCGGGAACCTCAGGAATTCCAGCTGTTCCGGAGTGGTGGAGAACAGGAAGTAGGACTGATCGCGATTGGCGTCTTCGGCGCAATGCAGTTCGACCCCGCCCGGACCTGTCTTGCGCTGGATGTAATGACCGGTGGCCATGCAGTCGGCTTCCAGATCCTTTGCGGTTTCAAGCAGGTCCTTGAACTTGACGCGCTCATTGCATCGAATGCAGGGAACGGGTGTGGCGCCGGCGAGGTAACTGTCGGCAAACTCGTCGATTACCGCATCCTTGAAGATATTTTCGTAATTCAGGACATAGTGAGGAAATCCGCGTTCCTCGGCGACACGGCGCGCGTCGTGGATATCAAGCCCCGCGCAACAGGCGCCTTTCCTGGCAAGGACGGCGCCATGATCGTAGAGCTGAAGCGTCACGCCAACCACGTCATAGCCTTGCTCGGCAAGATGGGCCGCCACGACGGAGCTGTCGACGCCGCCGGACATTGCCACGACGACCCGTGTTTCCGCGGGCGATTTCGCAAAGCCGAGCGAGTTCATCGGCATATCTGAATCCAGCGCCATCGCGGCGTCTCCTGGTCAAGTGGGAAGGCCTCGCAGAATATAGGAAAATCCTAACGACTCACAAGACCCGGTTTCATCCCTCGTTAAACCTGCTGCGGCAACATTCGGGAACGAAGCAGAGGGTAGAGAAATGTTTCTGAAAAAGGTGGAAGGTCCGAGAGCTGTGACGCTCCCGGACGGGACGGTGATGACCCGCGCAGATTTGCCCGCGCCCAATACCCGGCGCTGGGTGGCTTCGCGAAAGGCGGCAGTTGTCCGTGGTGTTCTTTACGGGCTGATCACGCAGTCGGATGCGCTGAAGAGATATGGTTTGAGCGATGAGGAATTCAAAGGCTGGGTCGCCGCCGTTGCCGACTACGGCGAGGAGGCTCTCAAGGCCACGGCACTGAAAAAATATAGACAACCATAAGTTGCAATGCCATTATCGATATCACGGTAACGTGCAGTTAACTATTTTGGTCAAGGTTAATTGCAACGGGACAACGATTAAGGCGGAGAACTTATCATGCGCGTGTTACTGGTCGAGGATGACCCCACGACGTCGAAAAGCATTGCACTGATGCTGACCCATGCCAACCTGAACGTCTATGCGACGGA
>CAYGNE010000079.1:0-13465 GCA_964351155.1 uncultured Rhodobacterales bacterium
GCTCGACATGCCGATCGTCTCGGGCAACGTGTCGCTCTACAACGAAACCGACGGCACGGCAATTTTGCCGACACCGACCATCGGTGCCGTGGGCCTGCTGGATCATGCGGACGATCTCATCGGTTGCGATGTGCGCGAGGGTCATGTCGCCATTCTGATCGGAGAAACGAAGGGACATCTGGGCCAGTCCGCTCTTCTTGCCGAAGTGTTCAACCGCGAGGAAGGCGACGCCCCCACCGTTGACCTGCAAGCCGAGCGGCGCAACGGCGAATTCATCCGGGACAACCGCAACCTGATCCGGGCCTGCACCGACCTGTCCGATGGAGGCCTCGCAATTGCGGCTTTCGAACTCGCCGAGCGTGCAGGCGTCGGGGTGCATATCGACGAAGCGTCCACCGAGCAGCTTTTTGGCGAGGATCAGGCGCGATACCTGGTAGCCTGCAATTTTGATCAGGCCGAGGCCCTGATGACGGCCGCGGGAAAGGCTGGCATTCCGATCGCAAGCGTTGGCGGCTTCACGGGCGACACCGTGCAATTCGGCCAAACATCGGCCTCGTTGGCCGAACTGTCCCAACTCTACCGCAGCGCCTTTGCTGACGCAGTGGGTTGAAACGACAATCGCCCCGCTTCCGACCTACCTTTCTGCCGCGCCCGCGGTCAGGAGCTGCCGTTCCAGCACCTCGACCATGGTGGTGATCTCTTCGGGGTTCAATCGCCCATGGTTGGTCAGGAACGCAGCAGTATCGCGTCCCGAGTAACGTCCCACAAGGACGTTCTCTCGAATGACAAGGTTCAAACGGGCCAGATCCCTGGCATTGCCGTGGCATATCCGGCACCTTTCAAGGAACAGACGCCCGGATTGGCTGATGTTCGTGAAATGAAGCATCAGCGCATCGATTTCAGTGGCCGACAGTTTCCCATGTCCTGCCTGCAAGAACCCCGCCAACGGCCTGCCACTGGTTTTCCCGACAAACGTGCCTTCGGACAGGTCGAGCGTTTCAAAAACGAAATCACCCGAATGGGCGGCATGACACCCCGCACAGGAGCGTTCATAAACTGCATGGGGATCAATATTCTGGGCACTGGCGCCTCCGATCCAGAAGATCAGGGAAAACCCCCAAACAACCAAGTTCGCTTTCGACATGACGTGTCCCTTTCGATCAAGAGAACTTTGCACAGGACTCCCACGCGCGGCTCCTTTGCCCGGTGTTGTGCGGTTTGAAGACTAAATCAGGAAACCACAAAACATCTTGATCACGATCAAGCAGGCCTGAAAGGTACCGCACAGGGTTGGCACGACTTGACCGGATCGAAAACGGCCCCGGCAAAGCGGGGCCGTCCTCGTTTTTCGCTTCCGGGCTAGTTGGCGTCAGCCGCGTTCTTCATCAGGTAATCCATGACCAGTTCGGCCTCTTCCCCTTCCAACCCGGCGCGCGGGAACATCGACGGGGTGATGCCTTTCCACTGCTGCCGCGTGAAATGGGACACTTCGCGCGGTCCGTGGCAGACCGTGCAGCGTTCATAGAAGATCTTCTCTCCCGGCTCCATATCCGCATAAAGCGACGCGGTCAGGTTCTCCAGGCGCTCAAGGCCCAACATCTCGTCGTCAATCGCGGCCAGTTCCATGTCCTCGATGATCGCCGGTTTATCATAGGCCAGGTTCGGACCTTCCGGATCCTCGCATTTGCGCATTTCGACCAACACGGTGTTGGCGGTTGTCGCTTCGGACAACCCCGAAGACCGTTGGGTCGAAGTCAGGAAGTTCACCAGACCCGAGTTGCAGCGTCCCTTGCTGTCCAGCTGCGGCCATCCGCCTTCGTAGATCGAAACCACGCCGGGCATGATGTCTTCACTGACAACGGCGCCGGCAATAATCGTCCCCCGGTCGTTGTACAGCTCGACCAGATCGCCATCTTCGATACCGCGCGTCGCGGCGTCTTCGGCGTTGATCCGGACCGGCTCGCGGCCCTGCACCTTGTACAGCGCGCGCAATTTTTCGGACTGATCCATCTGGCTGTGCAGGCGGTACCATGGGTGCGGCGATACCACGTGCAACTGTCCTTCCCCGGCATTGCCAAGATACTCGTGCTTTTCCAGCCACATCGGCATGCCGGGGCAGTCGTCGATCTCCATGTTGGCGATATCCTCGCAGAACATTTCGATCCGGCCCGACGTGGTGTGCAGCGGGTTGGCATCGGGATCGTCATAAAACGCCCCGTGGCGGACCCATTTGCGCGCCTCTTCGGGTACCGGCATCCGCGCATACCCCTTTTCCCAGAACTCTTCGAAAGGCGTTTCACTGGCTGCGCCGGAGCGTTCGTAGGCCTGCTTTATGTGATACATCTTGTCTTCACTGTCGGTGAACTGCGCCCACAGACCCAGCTTGTCAGCCAGCCCCTCGAATATTTCGTAATCAGGCAGGCTTTCACCCACCGGCTCGATCACCTTCTTCATGGCATAAACCCGGTCGTTGGAGTAGGTTCCGCCCGAAGTGATGTCGTCCTGCTCCAACGTGGACGCCGCGGGCAGAACAATGTCCGTCCAGCGTGTCGCCGCTGTCCACCACACGTCGACGCAGACGATCGTGTCGACCTTTTCCAGCGCCCGGATCAGACGGTTGGTGTCCTGCTGGTGCGACATAAAGTTGTTACCGGCGTTGAAGATCAGCTTCACATCCGGATAGGTATAGGTGTTGCCGTTATAGAAAACTTCCTTGCCCGGGTTTTCCAGCATCTCGGTGATCCGACCTGCCGGGCAGACCCCTTTGACCCAGTTGCGCCCTTGTGACAGCCCGGACGGGGTCGCATTGCCACCCTGCGGCATTCCGCCATTGCCATAGTGCCAGCTGAACCCGACGCCCTGCCCCGACTTTCCGATTTTGCCGGTCAGGGCGGCAAAGTTGATAATGGCCCAATGGGTCATCTCGCCATGCTGGGCCCGCTGCAGGGACCACGCCCCGGCGATCGACGTGCGCGACGTCGCCATCAGTTCGGCCAGTTCCATGATTTTTGCTTGGTCAATCCCGGTGATCGCGGCAGCCCATTCCGGTGTCTTCGGCGTCCCGTCGGTTTCGCCTTTCACATAGGCGATCCACTTGTCCGAACCGACGGTGTACTTCTGCAGGTAATCCTTGTCCTCGAGTCCCTTCTCGAGAACGTGGTGCGCCATGGCCAAAAACAGGGCCACGTCAGTGTTCGGCACGATGCTCACCCAATCGGCGTTCAGATATTCATCTGATGCGGTGCGTTGCGGGTTGATCGACACGAACTTGGTACCGCTGTCGCGGATTTGTTCCCAATGGGCATACATGCCATGGTCGGCAACGCGGTACTCGATCCGGTTGTTCTTGATCGGATCGCATCCGACCAGCACAAAGACTTCGCAGTCGTCACGAATGGTCTCCCACGCCGATTGCGCCGAATAGACTTCCATATCACCGATGACATGCGGCAGGCTGACCTGGCTTGCACCGGCCGACCAGTCCCCCTGGGTGTTGGTGCACCCGCCCATCAGGTTCAAAAGTCGCCCCTGCAACACGTTCGGACGGAACACGCCGGCATTGGACCAGCCACCATATGACGAACTGAATATCGCTTCGTTGCCATGGTTGGTCGCGGTATCCAGCAGCGCCTTGGCAGTCAGACTCCAAGCCGTATCCCAATCGACGCGAACCCATTCTTCCTTGCCTCGCAATTCGGGTTTCGTATCGCCGGTTTGCCAGCCTTCCAGATAGGATTTGCGGACCATTGGGTATTCGACCCGGGACTTGTCATAGGTCCGGTCCATGATCCCATGGAACAGCATCTCTGTCGGGCGCGCGTCCAGCTCGGTGATCGCGTTGATGCCCACCAGCCTGCCATCGCGCACAACGGCCTCGAACGGTCCAAAATGCGTGGCGTGGAAAATACGCCCGCCGAACGAATTGGGGTCAAGCGCGGCCAGCGCGGTCGTACCCATCAGGCTGGTTGCGCCAAATGCGGCGGCACCGCCTTGCAAAAACGCACGACGGGTCGGGTTTGGAAAAGTCATATTGGCCTCCTGTCAAAAATCTCTGGCCAAATGATAAACCCCGCCGCAGCGCCGCCGCTTGACGCGCCGCAATCGGGATTGTTCGAAAATGTAAAGATTTGTAAACTGGCCGCATGAGCCAGCACATCCTGATCGTGGAAGACGACCGTACGACACGCCTGCGCCTGGCCGCCTATCTGCGCCAGCAAGGTTACCGGGTCAGCGCGGCGGAAGACGCCGAAGCGATGGAATGCATCATCGATTCGGACCCCGCCGACCTGCTGCTGGTGGATATCAACCTGGATGGCAAGGACGGGCTGACCATCACCAGGGAACAACGCGCAGTGTCACGCGTCGGGATAATCCTGCTGACCGCGCGCGACGATCAGGTCGACAAGATCGTCGGGCTTGAAATGGGCGCGGATGACTACGTCACCAAACCGTTCGACAAACGTGAACTGCTGGCGCGGGTCAAGAACCTTCTCGCCCGGATCGCCGACATCGGACAGGCGCCGACGGGAACGGCGGTCGAAACATTCGGCCCTTGGCGGCTTGACCGCATTCGCCGCAGACTGGTTTCCGCCGCGCGTACAGAGCACCTGACCCGGCAGGAGTTCGAAGTGATCGCGGCGCTGGCTGACCACCCCGGTCAAAGCCTCAGCCGAACCCGCCTGTCCGAATTGATCGGCAGATCAATCTCGCGTCCCAATGACCGCATGATCGATGTTGTCGTCGGCCGGCTGCGCAAAAAACTGGAACGCGACCCTACGAACCCCGAATGGCTGCTGACCGATCATGGCAGGGGCTATCTGTTTGTCGACCCCTCCACGGTCTGAAGCCCGGCCCGGCCTGCAGCGTCCCGCAGGGCATGTGCGGCCTCTTCCGCAGCATCCTGCGCCTGCGCCAGAACCTCGGCACTTGCCGAGCCATCGGCAACTTCGATCCGATCCAGTATGTCGCAAAACCGATCCAGCCTGAAATTCGACGCAGCCCCCTTCAGACGATGCGCCACCTTGCGTTGCCTGTCCGGCAGCGCTGAATGCAGCTCGGCCATTGATCCGGGCAGATCCCCGAGAAACCCGGCCACGATTTCCGAGGTTGTCTCGACCCCCAAGTCATCAAGGTCCTCCATCAATCCTTCAAATATCCTGCATTCGGAAGACGGTTTGCCGGCAGCCCCACTCAGAACCTGTGCCAGCATGCGTGGCGACACCGGTTTGACCATCACCCTGGCCACACCCAAACGGGCACGGTTTTCCGGCGTGTCCTCTATCAGATGCGCGGTCAACGCAGCCAGAACCGCACCTTTTGCAAGCGGGGCGATTTGCACCGCCAGCGCCTCGCCCGGTCCATCGGGCAAATCCAGGTCGATCAGGATCAGGTCAAACCGTCCGGCGCGCACGGCGTCCAACCCACGCGCCCCGTCCTCGGCCTCGGTTACGGTACATCCCATCCGCTCGAGATACCCACGCGCGACAATCCGGTTGACCTCGTGATCGTCAATCACAAGAACGCTGTGACCAAATTCGAACGGAACCGACGCCTCGTCTTCGCCCGGCACGCTTTCGGCGTCCCCGGGCCAAAGCGGCACAGTCAGTGTGAACCGGCTGCCGATCCCAGGCTCGCTCTCGACGCTCAGAGCGGCCCCGAGCGCCTCGGTCAGATTGCGTGATATCGCAAGGCCGAGCCCGGTTCCTTCGATCCCGGATCTGCGCGCCATATCGGTACGCGCATAGACGTCAAAGGCCTGCGCCACCTCTTCTTGCGTCATTCCTGTTCCGGTATCGGCCACCGTGAAGCTCACAACCGGCTGTCCGGTGTCCTCGGCTTGCACGTGTTCGACGGTCAACGTCACCCTGCCCTGTTCGGTGTATTTTACGGCGTTGGAAATCAGGTTCATGACCACCTGCCGGATCTTGACCACATCGCCCAGCAGGACGGGCGGCGTGCCCTCCTTCAGATCCACATTTGCAATCAACCCCTTTTGTTCCGCGAGCGACCGCAATTGAGCGGCCAGCTGCCCGACCAGTTCACGGGTGCTGAAATGCACCGGGCGGGTCCGGTTGCCGCGATCCTCGCTGCTCGCATAGGCCAGGATATCGTTGGTGATCTCCAACAGTTCCCGCGCCGACCTGCGTGCCGTCCGTACCCGATCCCGGCAACGATCTCCGGCCAGTTCATGGTCCAGCAGGTCCAACATCCCGACCACACCGTTCAAGGGCGTGCGGATTTCATGGCTCATCCGGGCAAGAAACTCGGTCTTGCTCCGATTGGCGCCCTCAGCTTCGGCACGGGCCGCGTCCGAAGCCTGCATCTGGGCAACCACTTCGCCGGTGCGGGCGATCACCGCCTCTTCCAGGCTGTCGCGCAAACGCGCCGCGTCCTGTGCCCGGCGACGCAGGATGTTCAGCGCCTTTTCCATCTGTCCGATCTCGTCGTGACCGCTGATATGCATAGGATCACCATAGTCACCTCCGGCGACCGAAACGATCTTCTGCGATACCGTTCCCAACCGGGACACCAGTTGTTTCCGGGCATATAGCCAAAGCACCGCCGCGGCCGCCAGCGCCGCCGCCACCAACGCCAACAGGACCAACGTCATCTGCGAGGCGCGACGCTCTGCCGTCGATATTTGTGTCAGACCGGCCTTCTGAACCGCATCCCGTGCCTGACGTGCCTGCTGGGAAAGCTGCGAAATCACCTGGCGCAGCTCATCGCTCTGCTTCTGAATGCCCGATTGCAACTCCAGCCGGTCACGCTGCATCCGCAACAGGCCTTCCGGATTCAGTGCCGATTCGATCTGCACCAACGCCTGTTCCGCTTCTGTCCGGCCTTTTGCAGTCGGCAGATACACCAGCCGCGTCCGGACCAGCCGGATATCGGCGTCCAACCCCGTCTGAACAGATGCCAAATCCTCAAGCGATCGCAAGGTCGGAACAAGTCGCATCTGGCGCCGCAGATGATCAACGCTGCGGGCAAGTTCGGTCAGCCGCTCAAAGGCAAAAAAATGCCGATCCGCCAGGACGTCCAGCGCCGGACGCGGGTCAGCCTCCGGTTGGGCATAGAGATCGGTAATCCCGGCCGTGATGCGCAGCCGGGCCAACGCGGTGCCGGCTGCGATCTGGTCCGCCAGCACGGCGCCCCGGTCCGAAATCCTGCTGCTTTCATCGGCAATCCCCGCAGCCAGCCGCAATACCGCCTGCCCGTCCGCCGTCATCCGCGCGACGATGTCGGCCGCGTTCCGGTTTCGCTCGGGAAACTGCACAGCCGGGTGCATGCGCTCCAGATCCTGCGCGCCCTCTTCAATCCTCTGGACGGCCTGCGCCAGTGCCTTTGAGATGCGGTTCAGATCGACAACGGTATCCGCCTGCGCAAATGCGGTCGCAAGTGAACCCACCACTTCGGCGGTTGCCCCGATGCTGCTGGCCAGCCGGACCGCCGGCAGGCTCGACTGAATGAGCTCGTTCTGGGTCCGCACCAGATAGCGGTTGACGCCAATTGCCGCCAGACCCACCATGATGGCCAGCGCCCCCATGGCGGAAAGGACCTGTATCAGCCGCGTGTCAAATCTCGTCTTGCGCATGTTCCGACCCTACGTGGCCGCCCCGGTCGGTTCAATTGCGGCCGTCACATTGGCCCTGGTGCTGGTTCTTACCGCCGCCAGCGCCGCGGAACGCGCGCTGATTTGTGTTCTGGTACCACATTTCAAGGACGAATACTGGCTCAGTACCGGCTATGGGCTGGAGCAGCAGGCCGCAAAAAGAGGCGTTGATCTGTTGTTTTTCGAGGCGGGCGGCTATGGCGCGCGCGAACAGCAGATCAACCAGCTGACCGATTGTGCCGCCACTGGGTCGGACGCCATCTTGATCGGTGCCGTGACCTCGGATCATCCGGATCTGATCGATGCAATCGACCACGTATCAACCCGCATCCCGGTCTTCGGACTGGTCAACGAACTGCACGCCGCCACCCTTGGCGGGCAGACAGGTGTGGACTGGGCCGATATGGGGTTCGCCGTCGGGCACTACATCGCGGGCCTGCACCCGGCCGGGTCGCGCCCGGTTACCGCCCTTCTCATTTCGGGGCCGGCGGAATCGGGTTGGGCCGGACCACTGGAGAACGGGTTGCGGCGCGGTTTGCGCGCCAGCGCGGTGGAACTTGTCGGGGTCTTCGGCGCGGATACCGGTTTGCAGCAACAGCTCCAACAGGTCGAAATCGCCCTGTCCCAGCACCCTCTGGTTGACTACTTCATCGGCAGCGCCGTTGCGACCGAGGCCATGATCGGCCTGTTGTCGACGCGCGAGATTTCACACCACCCGCAATTGCTTTCAACCTATGTCAATCATTCGGTCAAGCGTGGTCTGATGAACGGAAACATTCTGGCGGCCCCGTTTGATGATCCGACGCTTCAGGGGATCATGGCCATTGATCAGGCAGTCTCCTTTCTGACAACCGGCCAGAACCAGCGACTCGTCGGGCCGGATATCGTTCTGTTGACCAGCAAAGACACCGGTCTGGCGGGCATCCGTGTCGCGCCGGCAGGTTATTTTCCGGACATCCGATGAGCAGCCGGACGCGTGCGCCAGAACGGCGCGACCCCGCACCACCAGATCCCCCAGGCAGGGACCGCGCGGCACGTTTCGATGAGCCGTCTTCCCGATCTCACCTTGCACCCCACACGACCCGGGCCTAAATCTAGATCAACAATCACGAGGTACTCCGCCAATGGCCATGCAAGCCCACGAAATCGAAGAGCTGATCCGCGCCAGCTTTCCCGACGCCAAGATCAGCATCACCGATCTGGCGGGTGACGGGAACCACTATGCCGCCGAGGTCATCGACGAGAGCTTTCGCGGCCAGAACCGGGTTCAGCAGCAGCGCGCGGTCTATGCGGCGCTCAAGGGCAAGATGGATGGCTCGGCCGGCGAGTTGCACGCGCTGGCGCTGACGACGAAAGTGCCGGAGTAAACCGGATGGAACCTGTCTGGCTTGTCCTTGGCGCGATTGCAGTGGTTGTCATCGCAGCCATTGCAGAAGCCTGGATGAAGCGAAACAAGCACAAGCCCCTGGCAGACAAATTCTCCCATTCCGATCGTCAGGCGAAAGAACTCGGCATGGAAGCCACCAAGCCTGCGTTTTTCGAACGCTTCGTCAGGGAAAACACCGAGATCGCAGCCCGGAACACCGCCCGAACAACCAACACATAAAGATATCGTGCCGCCGAACTGGCCACGAATCTGACCAACGCTCCAAGGAGAAAAACAAAATGACCGACGCAAAGACCCGTATCAGCGAAACCGTCAAATCCAACGATGTCGTGCTCTACATGAAAGGCACCAAGGAAATGCCCCAGTGCGGGTTTTCCAGCCGCGTTGCGGGCGTTCTGAACTACATGGGCGTCGATTTTGCCGACGTGAACGTGCTGGCCGATGAAGAAATCCGGCAGGGCATCAAGGACTACTCGGACTGGCCGACCATTCCGCAGCTGTATGTCAAGGGCGAGTTCGTCGGTGGCTGCGATATCATCACGGAAATGACCTTGTCCGGTGAACTCGATACGCTCTTTGAGGCCAACGGCGTGGCTTATGACAAGGACGCCGCCGACAAGATCCGCGAAGCCAACGGCTGACCTTCAGCGCAGGCTGACATCGTTCAGCTTGACCCAATCCGCCAGCGCGTCTTCCTTGCTCAGGTCAAGCTTGGGCGGAATCTTTGCCAACAACGCTTCGATCCGGGCCCGGGACGAGGCGTCGGCCTTTTCGCCCTTGGCAAAGGCCGGATCAAGATTGACGAGCGCCAGCGCGAGGCACAGCTCGTAAAAACCCCGCCCGCTCTCGTCGTCGCCCCGCAACCGGATCGCCGTTTCAAGCGCGGTCTTGGCCGCCTCCCAATCCGGTTTGACCGCCTTGACCAACGCGTATCCGAGTTGCCCATAGTTCCGGTGGTGGCGATTGGGCGACGCGGCGACCAGACCCCGGAAAATAGGTATCGTTCGATCCACCAGTGCCCGTGTCGGGTCGCCAACCGGCGCCCTCCAGTTGTCGCGCCGGACCTTGCGTGCCCGCTCGAAGATCAGCGTCCGGGCAATCAGCGAGGACGCAGCCACCTGTGCCTCGATGTTGCGATAGGCAGGTGCCGACGGATCAGCGTTGACATCCAGGTAGGCGTCGGTGAGTTCGAACGCCAATGCATCGGTGTCGTTTTCGTCCTGCTGTTTCTGCTCCAGCGCATCGGCGATCTCGACAGACAGTTGCAGGCTCTGCCAGCGCAACACGCCCTCCATGTGAATGCGCGTCCAAAGATATGCGAACAGGAACCCGACGATAAAGAAATAGATGATCACGGCCACGCCGACAGCCGTGCCCAGCTTGGCATCACCTGACCATAGCGCCGGCGCAAAATACTCGCCGGCGAGAACCACGGCCGCCTGAATCTTGTCGTACTGAACCAGTGTCAGACCGACGATGATCTTGGTCAGCCAGTCCGAAATCTGTTCCAGATTGGTGTTCTCAAGGTATTCCCGCTGACCGCTGCCGCCTTCTGCCGGGACCGGAACCTGACCCTGTTTGGATCTCGGAATCCCGAAAAGGAACCCGATGAATCCACCTATCAAGGCCGCCGCGCCCGACAGCAGAATACCTGCCATCGCCGCGGAAAACTGATCATACTCGGAGTTGGTAAGCCCCAGAACAAGAACGATGAAAACACCAAAGGCCAGCACGGACCACGCTGCGACAACCCACTTGGTGTCACCGGTCTTTCCGTTGACCACCGCAAAGGGCGACGAAATATTGGTCATGAGAAACCTCTTTGAATGTCAAAGACAATTGCGCCACCCTGACACATGGGCGGGCAATCCATCAAGACACCCGCCAACGGGGTCGGCCGCGTTACTCAAGCATGGTTGCGAAACCGGATCGGATCGGCAGCACGATATCGCCGCCCGGATTTCCTATCCGGCCGACGCCTTTTCCTCGACCTCGGCGGCCAGCGCCTCGGCGCGGGCGGCAAACTCTGCCAGCGTATCGGTGATGGCTTCGGGCACGACCGGCACCTCGACGCGTTCCGGTTCGGGCCGGGGCGCCCCGCGCAACTCTTCCAGTTCGGCCTGCCGTTCGGCAAGCGTCGCCTCGACTTCCCTGATCCGGTCCTCGACCGCCGCCGTCTTGTCCGCCAGCATCAACCCGGCCATCAAGAGCATCCGCGCCTCGGGCATGCGCCCGATCTGGTCCGACAAGACCTGCGCCTCGTCGTCCAGCATCTTCGCGGCAGAGTGCAGGTAACTCTCCTCGCCTTCCTGACAGGAAACGTCAAAGCCGCGTCCGCCGATATGAATGGTCACTTCCGGCATCATTCACCCTCCCCGTCGGGTAATCCCCTGGCATGGACCAGCAGCGGTTCCAGCCGCGCCAGTACCGCGCCCACCTCTGCCGCGTCGGTTGCCCGGGACGCGCGCAACCCTTCCAGCTCGGCCAGCATGGCCTTGTTGATCAAATGCGGCTCGCCCACTCCGCTCTCATTGGCGGCGCGCAACGCCGCGTTGCTCTGGCGCAACTGGTCATTGGCCTGTCGCAACCGCTGGACATCCATATCCAGCCGGACCATGGCCTCGCCCTGCGCGGCGGCTTCGGCGCGCAGTCGTTCAACCTCCTCTGAATTGTCCAGCTCTGCACGCAGCGCGACGAGATCATCGTCGTGCTTGGCCCGCAGCGCGCGCAACCGCTCTTCGAGCTGCGCATTCGCAATCCTTTCCTCTTCCAGAGCCTGCACCGTTTCGGCATCCGGCCCGGCCGCGGCCTGCCGGTCGGCCAGCGCCGAAATTCCGGCATCGATCCGCGCCATCGCGGATGTGATCCGGCGTTGCAGTTCTTCAATCTGGCTCATTCACCTCACCTTTTTGCGCAAACGCCTGTGACGCGTCCGGACCGGTCCCTTGCGGTCCGATTTGCCTGCCACAGGTCCGAATCGGCAGACCGTCCTTTGGCGCTCAGTTTATCCAAAGCCTTTGTAATTTTCCTAGCCTTTGCTTTCAACCACTTGGGCGGCTGACCTGAAGTGATCGGCAAGCCGCCGGGCTCTGGCGCTTGATCTTTGGGACCCGGCTGGTATTGAGCAGGCGAATTACCGCTAACCGGACCGGAACTGTCAAAGGAACTGCCTCGTGGATCTCACTGCCCTGCGCACCGCAAACCCCGATCACTGGGCCAAGGCCGCCGCCATTCGCGCCCTGACGCTCGACGCTGTTCACGCGGCGAATTCCGGCCATTCCGGCATGCCGATGGGCATGGCCGATGTCGCCACCGTGCTGTTCGAGAAACACCTGAAATTCGATGCCTCCACCCCGGACTGGCCGGATCGCGACCGCTTCATCCTGTCGGCGGGTCACGGCTCCATGCTGCTCTACGCGCTGCTGCACCTGACCGGGTATGCCGACATGACACTGCAGGAACTCAGGAATTTCCGCCAGTGGGGCGCACGCACGGCCGGGCACCCGGAGTTCGGACATGCCGGCGGCATCGAGACCACCACCGGTCCGCTGGGCCAGGGCATTTCCAACGCCGTCGGTTTTGCCATCGCCGAGGAAATCCAGCGTGCCCGCTTTGGCCGCAAGATCGTCGACCACCATACCTATGTCATTGCCGGTGACGGCTGCCTGATGGAAGGCGTCAGCCATGAAGCCATCGCATTGGCGGGCCGCCAGCAGCTGGGCAAGCTGATCGTGCTGTGGGACAACAACAACATCACCATCGACGGTACCGTCGAACTGTCCGACCGCACCAATCAGGTCATGCGTTTCAAAGCATCAGGCTGGCATGTTCAGGAAATCGACGGGCACGATCCGGATGCCATCGACGCTGCCCTCACGGCTGCGCGTAAAACCAAGAAGCCATCCATGATTGCCTGCAAGACCCATATCGCACTGGGTCACGCGGCGCAGGACACGTCAAAAGGCCACGGTGCCCTGACAGACCCCGACCAATTGGCCGCCGCCAAGGACGCCTATGGCTGGACCACCGGCCCGTTTGTTGTACCCGACGACATCAAGCGTCAGTGGGAAGAGATCGGCGCGCGTGGCGCGGCTGAACGCGCCGCGTGGGAAGAACGCCTCCAATCGGTCAACGAACGGCGTCAGGCCGAGTTCAAACGCGCCTATGCCCGGGATGTCCCCAAACGGCTCGCCGGCACGATCCGGGCGCTCAAGAAACAGGCCAGCGAGGCCGGGCACAAGGTCGCTACCCGCAAGTCCAGCGAAATGGTGCTCGAGGTGGTAAACCCGGTCATGGGTGAAACCGTTGGCGGGTCCGCCGACCTGACCGGTTCCAACAACACCAAGACCGCGGATCTCGGCGTGTTTTCGCCCGAGGACCGCAAAGGCCGTTACATCTACTACGGTGTGCGCGAACACGGCATGGCCGCCGCGATGAACGGCATGGCGCTGCATGGTGGCATCCGCCCC
>CAYGNE010000080.1:0-13373 GCA_964351155.1 uncultured Rhodobacterales bacterium
CATGGGCATATTGCGACCTCGTACGCCTATCCGGTCAAGGTTGAGGGGCGCTATGTGATGGATCCATCGCCCATTCCCAAATTCGACAATCCCAAGCTGGGCGACATGCCAGCGATCCAGCTTTTTGGCGCCGGTCGTGAACAGCGCATCTATGCCTTGCCGCCATACACACAGGTTGCCAGCCTCGACTTTGAAGACCACCCGTTTGAGGCGTCAAAGGCGGATCACCCTTGCGGGATGTGCGCCGCAACCGACAGCTACCTGGATGAGTTGATCATGGATGACGCAGGCGGGCGGATGTTCGTGTGTTCGGACACCGATTATTGCCAAGCCCGGCAATTGGCGGGCCATAAAGGAAAGGACGCGGCATGAACCCCTCGCTGTCGGTTCAGGGTATCTGCAAACGCTACGGCGCCCATGTCGGCTGTGCGGATGTATCCTTCGATCTGTATCCCGGTGAGGTCATGGGAATTGTCGGTGAAAGCGGGTCGGGCAAATCCACGCTACTCGGTTGCATGGCGGGGCATCTGCCCCCCGATTCCGGAAAAGTCGTCTTTGATACCCGTGCGGACGGGCCGCGCGATACCCTGACCATGTCTGAACCGGAACGCCGGATGCTGGGCCGGACCGACTGGGCCTTTGTGCACCAGCACGCGCGCGATGGTCTGCGCATGGGAGTCAGTGCAGGCGGCAATGTCGGTGAGCGGCTGATGGCCGTTGGCGAACGCCACTATGGCGAGATCCGCGACAAGGCCACGGATTGGCTGGGGCGGGTCGAGATTGACGCCTCGCGCGTGGACGACCGCCCCACGACATTTTCGGGCGGGATGCAGCAACGCCTGCAGATTGCACGGAATCTCGTGACAGGCCCAAGGCTGGTATTCATGGATGAGCCCACCGGCGGACTGGATGTATCGGTGCAGGCGCGCCTGCTGGATCTTCTGCGCGGTCTGGTGCGCGACATGGGGCTTTCGGCAATCATCGTGACCCATGATCTTGCCGTGGTGCGCCTGCTGGCGGACCGCCTGATGGTCATGAAGTCCGGCCGCGTGGTCGAGGCAGGGCTGACCGATCAGGTGCTGGATGATCCGCAGCACGCCTATAGCCAGCTTCTTGTCAGCTCCGTCTTGCAGGTATGAGTCATGATTGAACTTCGCAACGTTTCAAAGACTTTCACACTGCATAATCAGGGCGGCGCCGTGATCGAAGTGATCAACGATGCTTCATTTGCAGTCGCGCCGGGTGAATGTGTGTCGCTTACTGGCGCTTCGGGTGCCGGAAAGTCCACGCTGATGCGCATGATCTACGGCAATTACCTGACGCAAACCGGAGAAATTCGAATTGGCAACGTGGATCTGGTACAGGCCGCGCCGCGCGAGGTGATTGCCCTGCGCCGCGAGGTTTTGGGGTATGTCAGCCAGTTTCTGCGGGTTGTCCCGCGTGTGCCAACCTTGGATGTCGTGGCCGAGCCGCTGCGGGCCGTTGGGGTCACTGCGCAGGACGCGCAGGCCCGGGCCAAGGTGTTGCTGACCCAGTTGAACATCCGCCCGCGTTTGTGGTCGCTCTCTCCCACCACTTTTTCCGGAGGTGAACAACAGCGGGTGAACATTGCCCGCGGCTTTGCTCACCCTTACCCTGCGATGTTGTTGGATGAACCCACTGCCAGCCTTGATGCCGCAAACCGCGAAGTCGTGCTGTCGCTGATCAAGGACGCCAAGGCGCGCGGTGCGGCAATCATCGGCATCTTCCATGACGAGGCAGCCCGTGCGCGCGTCTGTGACCGCGAGATCGACGTTGGCCGTTTTACGCCCGGTGTGGCGGCATGACCCAAGGACGCCTCATCGCGGTCGTCGGCCCTTCTGGCGCCGGCAAGGACAGCGTGATGGCGGGCCTTGCGGAAGCTGTGCCGCAGATGCATCTGGTACGCCGGGTGATCACCCGTGCGCCGGGCCTTGGCGGCGAAGACTACGACGCTGCAACACCAGAGCAGTTCGCAGCCCTGGTCCGCAAAGGGGCCTTTGCGGTTCATTGGCAGGCCCATGGTCTGCGCTACGGGATCCCGGTCTCGGTCAGAGACAAGCTTGATAACGGAACCGATTGTCTTGTGAATTTTTCCCGCAGCGCCTTGGCCGATGCGGCGGCGATCTTCCAACGCTTTACCGTATTGAATGTCACGGCACGCCCTGAAACCCTCGCCTTGCGTCTGGCCGCAAGAGCCCGTGAGACGGACGAGGAAATCGGCGAACGCCTTGCACAGGCCGACAAACCCTTGCCGGCGGGTCTTGATATCCTTCACCTCTCGAATGACGGCCTGCTGGCCGAAACAGTCGCGCGTGGTGCGGACCTGCTTGGACCGGCGAGGACATAGCGATGCAATATCTCAAACCGGCTGTCCGTCCGCTCACCGCACAAGGCGATCTGATCAAGAACAAAGGGTGCGCGCAACGCGGATGTGGCGTTTTCCAGGTCCTTGACCATTGTCCCGTCTTTGAGCCGGAACGGAGGCTTCGGCGTTCCATGAAATCCATTTTTCCGCGGTGTCATCGTGATGTCATGCAATCTGGGCAGGTCTGGCTGAGGGACTTCGCAACCAGCGGCAGCATCCCAACCGAGCCGGGCGGCACCTGGCTGCACCAACGCACCCTTGGAACGAACATGGCAAACCGCAAATCCGAGAGTATGACATGAATTCTGTTTTCCCTGCCGCCTCTTTGGCAAAGGCTTGTGACAGCGATATGTCAAATGACCTTTGTCTCGCCAATGCCCGAATTGTCCTGTCGGATCGGGTGCTGGCCGGCGCAGTGACTATCGAAAAGGGTGTTATCGCAGGGATTGAGGAGGGCGACCATGTTCCGATTGGCGCCATCGATTGTGCCGGCGATCTGGTTCTGCCCGGTCTGGTGGAGCTGCACACCGACAACGTCGAGCGGCATATTGAACCCCGGCCCGAAGTCGATTGGCCGCATCTGCCTGCCCTTATCGCACATGACGCGGAAATGGCTTCGACCGGTATCACGACTGTATTCGACGCGATGCGCGTGGGGTCCATCCACAGCGGCAAAGGGCGCTCCATCGACTATGCACGGTCATTGGCCGACGAATTGTTGGCTGCCCGCGGGCAAGGGCTGTTCAAGATCAGCCATTTTCTCCACCTGCGGGCAGAAATCTGTTCAGAAACGCTTTTGGAAGAACTGGCCGGGTTTGGCCCGGACGACCGGGTGGGTATCGTCAGCCTGATGGATCACACACCGGGCCAGCGTCAGTTTCGTGATCTCGCCGCTCTCAAGACCTATATCGCGAAGAAACGCGGCATGAATGACGCGGAATTTGCGGAGCACGTTGAGAAACTACTGGCGCTGCAAGCGCGCTTTGGGGCGAAGCACGAAACCGGTGCCGTGACCGAAGCGGGACGGTTGGGAGCGGTTCTTGCCAGCCACGATGACACGACCGCCGCACATGTTGCGACGTCAGCACAAAACGGTGTCGGCTTTGCGGAGTTCCCGACAGCTTTTGAGGCCGCGCAGGCCTGTCGCGCCCACGGTATAGCCGTCATGATGGGTGCGCCCAACCTGATCCGGGGCGGCTCGCATTCGGGCAACGTCGCTGCCGAAGACCTGGCACGTTCCGGCTTGTTGGATATCGTTTCATCAGACTATGTGCCCTCGGCGCTCCTGTTGTCCGCGTTTCATCTCGCCGATGTCTGGTGTGATCTGCCGCGCGCGATTGCCACTGTGACGAACAACCCGGCAAAGGCGGCACGTTTGAAAGACCGCGGCGCACTGGAAGTTGGTTTGCGTGGCGATGTGCTGCGGGTGCGCAAGATCGGTCAAACACCGCTACTGCGCGGGGTTTGGAGCCAAGGGAGCATAGTTGCCTGATCCGAACACGAATATCCGGCCGGACTCTGTCAATCGGCATCCAACGCTGACCCCCTACCGGCGCCCATTCTTGAACCCCTGGTGCCGAGCTGGCCCGGCGCAGCGGAGTTTTCATATATCGCGGCGGCGTCACGCCCGGTTTTTGAAGCGCCGGCTTTCGTTTCCGGTTGAGACGATTTCACAGTGAAGCGTCAGGCGAACGAGCATTGCAGTGGTCATCTTGGTATCGCCGAAGACGCGGGGCCATTCGGCGCGGGCGCTCTTTCCCGAACGCCTTTCAGATCGACTTCTCCCGCGTCTCCGGGTGCATATTTGCCCGGGCGTAGGTCAGGCAGCGGTCTTTCAGCCGAGCGTTCAACTCGGCATGGGATTTGAACTTCGGCCGCGGCACGAAGAACCGGCGCCATTGCCGCGAAGCAGCTTTCACGTTGCCGCCTTTCGCGCATCGCGCGGGATCTCCGACGTGGCACGGGCCGGTGCACCCACAAACCTGCTGTTGAAACTTCTCGATTGAAGGATTGATTCATGCGGTTTGCGCGGACAGCGATTTTTTTGCGCGAGCATGGAAGGTGCCCCTTGTCTTACATGCACGACACTCTTGATGGGGCGGCCGTGGAGGCCCTGGACAACACCTTCAGTTTGCAGTTGGTGGCGGTGACCTCATCGGACTGCGTGGCAACGGAGCTTGTGATCAACTCTGCGGCCAGAATGCCGATACGCTTGGCTGGAATACGAATGGTCGAAAGCGATGGTTCGATCTCGCCCGAGCCATTGAAATCTCCGATCCCCATGATCGACAAGTCTTCGGGGACCCGCACGCCGTGATGTCTGGCCGCGTAGAGGACGCCTTGTGCGATAATGTCATTGCCGCAAAGTATCGCCGTGGGGCGTGGGGCATGTTCCAAGAGCTCAGTGCAGGCGCGCTTTGCTTCTGCGATGCTGTACGGGGCTTCCAGGCGCCATTGCTCGGGAACCTCGACATGCCCGTGCCGCAATTCGTCGAGGGCTCCGTGCAGGCGGTCATGGGCCCGGTCATTGCCCGCCGGGTTTGGAAAAACCAGGGCAATATCACGGTGCCCGAGATCCAGAAGATGGCGTGCCGCCAAGCGGCCAGCCTCAGAGTTTTGGACCCCTACGCAGGGCAATCGCGCCTCATCGGCATAGTTCCAGATTGCCACTGTTGGGACACCCTGTTGTTCAATCAACTGATACGTGGCCTCCGAATGCTCCAGCCCGATGAGCGCCAGCCCGTCAACACGATGCTCCATCAGTTTGCGCAGCATCTTGTACTCTCGATCAAGATCAAATCCATGCGATGCAATCAGCATCGTGAACCCACGCTGGTCCAACCCGTCGGAAAATGACTGGATCAATTCAGCAAAAATTGCGTTGTCGATGGTCGGCACGACAAGCCCAATTGTACCACTGCGACGCCCATGCATCACTTGGGCTGCACGATTTCGAATGTAACCGAGTTTCTGCACTGCCCGGTCGATCTTTTTACGAGTCGCCGGCTTGAGCAATTCCGGATGATTGAAGCTTCGGGAAACAGTGGAGATAGAAACGCCAGCCGCCTTTGCGACCGCGACAATATCTGGCTTATCCTTTTGTTTTACATCCATAAAAAGCGAAAACCGAGCCCGAAAAATGAAAACATTTGCAAAACTATTTTCATCTCTTAGCCTGTATTGTCAACGCGGAATGAATGGCAAGGCGGCAGCGTGGAGTTTCTGTACTACTTCGGAGATGTGTTTTCCCCGATCTCGTTTGGCTTGTTGCTTTTGGGAACGATTGGGGGCCTGATTTTGGGGGCGACGCCCGGACTGTCACCCACAATGGCCGTTGCCTTGCTGATCCCGTTCACATTCCATCTGGCCCCGGTTCAAGGTCTGATCCTGCTTGGGGCGGCCTATACGTCCACGGTGGCCGGTGGCGCGGTCAGCGCCATCCTTCTGAAAATCCCGGGAGCGCCCGCAAACATCGCCACGACGCTGGACGGGCACGCGATGGCCAAGCAGGGCCAAGGCGCCAAGGCGCTGCAACTCAGCTTCCTTGCCTCCGCTGTCGGGGGCGTGATCGGTGTATTGCTGCTGATCTTCCTGACCCCTGTCTTGGCGCAATGGGCGCTGGCTTTCGGCCCCAGCCATTTGTTCTGGCTGGCGATCCTTGGTGTCACTGTGATCGGATCTCTGGACAGCGCTTCGGTCGTCAAGGGGCTGTTGTCGGGATGTATCGGCCTTTGGCTCGCGACCATTGGCTTTGACGATATCATGGGTGCGCAGCGGTTTATCTTTCATCCGGCGCTTGGCGGGGGCATCAATATCATCGCGGCACTTATCGGGCTCTTTGCGATCCCGCAGGTTCTGACCATGTTTGCCAAGGGACGCAGTGCCACGAACGCCGAGGTGATAGAGGTCGAGAAGCATTCGATCATGGACGCAATTCGCGAGCTTCTTCGCCGCCCGAGGGCCTTGACCATCGGCACCATCATTGGTTCGGTCATTGGGTTGATCCCCGGAGTCGGCGGGCAGATTGCCGGCCTTGTCGCCTATGATCAGACCAAGAAATTCAGCCCGGAGCGCGAAAAGTTCGGCAAGGGCCATAGCGAAGGCGTGATCGCGGCAGAAAGCGCGAACAACGCGATGGTCGGTCCCAGTCTCGTGCCGCTTCTGACACTTTCCATCCCGGGCTCGCCAACCGCGGCGGTGCTGTTGGGTGGCCTTTTGATCCATGGGATTTTCCCGGGTACCGACCTGTTCGACAATCACCCGGACGTGGCGTGGACATTCATCAACTCGATGCTGATCGGGCAGGTTCTGATGTGCATATTCGGCCTGTATGTTGCCGGACTTGCCGCGCGGGTGGCACAGGTGCCGCAAAGTGTGATGGCCGCCGTAGTTCTGGGGCTTGCTGTTTTCGGCAGCTATTCGGTGCAGTCCAGCATGGGAGATGTTTATGTCATGGCCGCACTGGGCGTCATGATGTATTTCCTTGAGCGCTTTGGCTTCTCGGCTGCTCCGCTGGTGCTTGGTTTGATCCTGGGCCCGATCGCCGAGGCGAATTTCATCCAAGGGTCAATGATTGCCGGGGCCACGGACGGGATGGCCAGTTACTTCCTGACCGGTGCGCTGAACATCGTTCTGATCGCAATCGTAATCGCGTCGATCGCTTACTCGATCTGGATGGAGCTTCGCAGTCGTCGCTACACATCAAAAGAAGAGATCATGGCATGAGTTACGTCAGCCTTCCGCGCGCCCAGCATATCGCGGCCTCTGGTTTCATCGCTGCCGTCGGAATGTGGGTGGCATGGATCAGCTATACCCAACAGCCAGCCGAAGCTTTCCTGTTTCCACGCTTGATATCAACCGTCTTTGTCGTGTTGGCCTTGTGGACATTTGTGAAGGCGATCCTGGGCTGGACGAAAGTGGGCAATGGTGTTTCGCGCAAAGACTTTGTTTGGCTCTTGCCCGGCCTGTTTATCGCGCTTGTCTACATCTTCTGGGCGGCCAGGACACTGGGGTTTTACACGGCTGGCACAATCGCCTTTTTCCTGCTGCTCAGCTTTTATGACCCGGCACCACATGGCGAAGCCAAAACCTGGATCAGGCGCGTGATCATCACCGCCGGGTTTCTGGCCGTGATGTACGGGCTCTTCGCCGTGCTGCTCAAGGTTTACACACCACGAGAGATCTTTTTCTGAAAACGACCGCACAAAGCGGCAAACGCACATCCAAGGGAGGAAACGACATGAAACATCTACTGGCAGGCGCGGCACTGGCGCTGATGTCTTTGACAGGTGGCACAGCCATCGCGGGGGACTACCCCGAACGCCCGATAATGATGATGGTTAGCTATGGTGCCGGGGGCGCGACGGACTTTCAGGCGCGTATCGTCACCATGACGGCAGGCAACGAAGACGCGCTTGGCATGCCCATCGCGATCATCAACAAGCCGGGGGCGGGAGGCCGTGTTGGCTGGAATTGGTTTGCAACCCAGGCCGAGGCTGATGGCTACACGCTCGCGGCCTATAACATCCCGCACTTCATTGCCCAGTCGATCAAGGGCGGGGTCGAATACTCGGCGGACAGCTTCGAGCCAATTGCCAACTGGGGTGCAGACCCGGCAGTCTTCGTCGTTGG
This sequence comes from uncultured Rhodobacterales bacterium, assembly GCA_964351155.1. GTDB lineage: Bacteria > Pseudomonadota > Alphaproteobacteria > Rhodobacterales > Rhodobacteraceae > CAYGNE01. The sequence continues at coordinate 8,018 of CAYGNE010000080.1, forward strand.
CAAGGACAGCCCCATGAACTCGATGCAAGACGTTGTGAATTTCGCCAAGGAAAACCCGGGCAAACTGACCTTCTCGGGCGCTGGCTTGTTCGTGGGTCACCACATTGCCGCCCTTCAGCTTGAGAAAGCCGCCGATGTGAAGATGGCCTATATTCCGACCAAAGGTGGCGGTGCTGCGGCCATGAAAGCCGTGATAGCGGGCGACGTTATGGGCGGGGTGAACAACCTGTCCGACGCGTTCCGTGCGCAGGAAGCCGGCAATGTCAAAATCCTTGGCGTGTTCGACCTGGAGCGCAATGCGTTTTTGCCGGATGTCCCAACCCTGAAAGAGCAAGGCTTTGACATCGACAACGCCAGCGTGAACTTCCGCGGTGTCATGGTGCCCAAAGGCACCCCGCAAGAGGTTATCGACAAACTGGCTGCAACCGTGCCCGAGATGTTCAAGAACTCGCGGGTTGAGAGCAAAATGAAGGCTGGCGGTTCTCCGATGCACATCATGACCCGTGAAGAGGTTCAAGAGATGTGGGCCGCCCGTCAAGAGACACTCACGGAGCTTCTGGCAGGTCTTTGATGAAGAGCAGTATCAACGGATAGGGCGGATATCGCCCTATCCACCTCAACAGGAATTCCATGATGAACGCACATGATGAAATTGCCCAAGTCCGCACGATCGTGGCCCGTGCGCGTGCCGCGCAGAAAGCCTACGAAGCCGGTGCCGACCAAACGCGGTATGACCGCGCGGCGGAAGCTGCTGCATGGGCGATCATGGAGCCTTCACGCAACCAATCCCTGGCCGAAATCGCGGTCGCAACGACCGGGCTAGGAAACGTGCCGGACAAGGTGATCAAGAACCATCGCAAGACCCTTGGCCTGATGCGCGACATCAAAGGCGTAAAGACCCACGGCGTCATAAGCGATGATGCGGCCACGGGCATCACCGAGATCGCGCGCGCGATCGGGGTGATCGGCGCTGTCGTGCCATCGACCAACCCCGCAGCCACGCCGGCGAACAACATCATCAACGCATTGAAGTGCGGTAACGCCGTCGTTGTCGCACCTTCGCCCAAGGGCGTCGCGAGTTGCGAGTTGCTGCTGTCCTATATTCACGCCGAATTTGACAAGTTGGGGTTCGATCCTGATCTGGTCCAGATGGTTCCCGCACCGGGCTCCAAAGCCAAGACACAGGCGATGATGGAACTGAGCGACCGGGTGGTCTGCACCGGCAGCCAGAATAACGTCCACCGTGCGCAAACCTGCGGCACGCCCGCCGTGGCCGTGGGAGCGGGCAACGTCACGGTAATTGTCGACGAAACCGCCGATCTCGAGGCTGCAGCCCGGAAAATCACCGCGTCAAAGACGTTTGACAACGCGACCTCCTGCTCGTCCGAAAACTCGATGATCGTCGTCGATGCGGTCTATGACGACTTCATCGCAGCCTTGGCCGTTGAAGGCGGCGCACTGGTAAAGGACGAGGCGCAGATCGTTTCCAGGCTTTGGCCGGACGGGCACTTGAACCGCGAAGTCATTGCACAGGACGCCGACAAGATGATCGCGGCACTGGGCCTTTCCGGTCAGGTTCCGGCAGACACCAAGTTTCTTGCGGTCGAAACCCAGGGCATCGGCCCAGGTCATCCGTTATCAGGTGAAAAGCTCAGCCGTGTTGCAGCGCTCTATCGCGCAAAGGACTATGATGACGCGCAGATTATCGCCGCGCGTATTCTGAACCACCAGGGCGCAGGGCATTCCATCGGCATTCATACCGCCGACGATGCGCGGGCCGTGGCGCTGGGAGCCGCAATGCCGACCTGCCGGGTGATCGTCAATCAGGCGCACACCTTCGCCACGGGCGGCTCGTTCAACAACGGCATGCCTTTCTCGCTTTCGATGGGGTGTGGCAGTTGGGGCGGCAACGCGATTGACGAGAATCTGCATTGGAGACACTTCATCCAAAGCACCAAGATCGTCCGCGAGATACCTGCTGTCGAACCCGCTGTCGAAGACATCTTTGCAGATTACTGGGCCCTGGCAGGGAAATGAAGTTGGACGAACACATCCCGCCGCAAGGCACCGTTCGTGACTGGCTGGAAGAACGGGCCCGCACAGCCGGCGCGCGCGACGCCTATCTGTTTTTCGACCAACAGCCCGCGCTGACCTGGTCCGGCTTGCGGGACAAGGCGCGGACGCTGGCCGAGCGCTTGACCGCGTTGGGGCTGAAAAAAGGAGCGAGTGTCGCGATCCTGCACCCGAACGGGCGCGAGGCCATCGAATGCCTTTACGGCGTTCTCTATGGCGGTTTCCGCGCCACGGTGATCAACCTTGTCGCCGGGGACGAGGCCATAGGATATGCGCTGGATCATTGCGAGGCGCGCATAGCGCTTGTCGGCGATGCCCAAACAGAGCAATTCGAAAGGGTTTGCCCCAAAGGCATGTCACGGTTCGCGGCGCGACAGGTTGATTTGGCCCCGGAACTGCACCCGCTCGACGCTGAAGACGATGCGCTTCTGATGTATACGTCGGGCACGACCGGTCGCCCGAAAGGCGTTGTACATAGCCACGCAAGCCTTCTTGCCGGCGGCTGGACCCCCACCGTCGCGCACAAGCTGACGCCAGATGATCGCGGTCTCTGCGTGCTTCCGATCTATCACATCAACGGGCTTTGCGTGACCGTTCTGGGCGCACTTGTCTCGGGCGGCTCTCTGGCGGTGGCCGAGAAATTCTCGGCCAGCAAATTCTGGGATCAGTGCGAACAGGCAAAAGCGACATGGTTTTCCGTGGTCCCCACGATCATCTCGCACTTGCTGCATTCCGACATCACGCCTTCCCCCGCAACGCGGGCCCGGTTGCGCTTTGGCCGCTCGGCGTCATCTCCACTGGCGCCGGATGTCCAGACTGGTTTCGAAACCCGGTTTGAAGTGCCGATTGTCGAAACGATGGGACTGACCGAGACTGCTGCACAGATCCTGTCCAATCCGCTGCCACCGGGAGTCCGCAAGATAGGTTCGCCGGGAAAAGCCTATGGCAACGAGGCATGTATCCTGTCAGCAGATCTCAAACCTGAGCCGCCCAACACCAAGGGTGAAATTGCAGTGCGCGGCCCGAATGTGATGCGCGAGTATCTGAAGAACCCGGAGGCCACGCGCGACACGTTCGCACCAGGCGGTTGGTTGCGTACCGGTGACCTTGGGCATGTGGACGAAGATGGCTATTTTTTCGTAACGGGTCGCTTGAAAGAGTTGATCATCAAGGGCGGTGAAAACATCGCCCCGCGCGAGATCGACGAAGCCCTCTATTCGCACCCCGATGTGATTGAGGCTGCCGCATTCGCCCGCCCATGCAAAACCTACGGTGAACGCGTGGAAGCTGCGGTCAAACTAAGAGCGGGATCGGGCGTGTCCCCCGACAAGCTCATCGAGATTTGCGTGAAACGGCTGGGTGCCTTCAAGTCGCCTGACAAAGTGCATGTATTGGATGAACTGCCAAAGGGACCATCAGGCAAGATCCAAAGGATCAAGCTACCTGTCTTGACGCAGTAACTATCTGATCTTTCAATAAATCCAGTCGAAATACCTGTATGCGCAAAGCGGTTGTCACGACCCGCAAGTGCTATTGACCGGTTTTGATTCTACAAAAGCCGGAACCGCCTTGACGATCGGAGCGGACCACTTCACTGGCCGAAAACCAATGGGTCCTGACCCTATTCGGGCGCCGGGCCCGTCCGGTGCGACCGGCCTGCGGACAGCAGGGCCGCATGCGGGATTGCCGGGACGAAATTGCCGTCGCGGCCGGTCATGTCCGCATTCGCGATCATACTGTTCAGTATTGCCTCTTCGGTGGATTGCACGACGGCCAGGAAGAATTCGTCCAGGTGTTCATCCGGCACCATGTCAAGGCGCAGCAAGCGTTCGGACTCGGTGTCCTCGGGCACCGCGTTCGCCGTCGAGAAGGCCAGGAAGATGTCGCCGGAACCGTGGCGCGCGAATCCGCCTGTCCGCCCGATACCCAGCGTTGCCCGGCGCGCCAGCCGCGTCAGCTGGTGCGGCAGCAGGGGCGCATCGGTCGCAACGATCACGATGATCGAGCTGAGATCGGGCACCGGCGCATGCGTGATCATGGCGGGTTCCGGCAATTCCCTGCCAAGGGCATGGCCCAGCACGGTCAGGTCCTGCCTGCTGCCGAAATTGGCCTGAACAAAGGTTCCGACCGTGTAATCCTCGCCGCCGAACCGCACGACGCGCGAGGAGGTCCCCGAGCCGGCCTTGAAACCAAAGCATTTCATCCCGGTGCCGCCGCCGATGCTGCCTTCGGCGACTGGTCCGGTTGCGGCGCATTCGATGGCGGATTGCACATGCGCGTTCGTCACGTGGAAGCCGTTTATATCATTCAGAAAACCGTCATAGGTTTCCGCCGCTACCGGCAGTGCAAAGCCATCGGCGAAGTGATCCGGGAACCGTGTGGCGGCCCATTGTACCACGGCATCGCGCGCCAGGCCGCAGGAATGGGTGTTGGTGATGGTGATCGGCAGAGCGAACCTGCCGACTTCGTTAATATAGTGCGACCCGGTCAGTTCCCCGTTCCCGTTCAGGCTGAACACCCCGGCCATTACCGGATCGCAGATCCGGTCCACCGGTCGTGGCAAGATCGCCGTCACCCCTGTTCGAACCGGCCCCTGGCCGACTTCGAGCGCGCCGTCGCCACGAATCAGCGTCGTGTAGCCGACCGAAACGCCCGCGACATCGGTGATCGCATTCCATCGCCCGGTGAGACCGTCAGGATTCAGGCCCAGCGTCCTGGCGCGCATTGTTTCACGCGGCGCGTGTCGGGCGGGGTCGGGAGATGTGTTCATTGTTCCGGGCCGCTGCATGGCAAGGGAGGTGCGCCCAGCCTAGAGCAGACATGGCCGGATTCTCAAACCGAAAAGAACGCCCCGGGGGCGCGGATGCGATATAGCGAACGCCCAAAGACAGGGCCGGCCGGGCCGGCAGCGGGCGCGGGCAGCCGATGCGTTTGACCCGGCCCGCGCCGCCGGCAGGGATCAGTCCAGTTCGATCAGCAGGTCCTTGGCGTCGATCTGGCTGGCGGGTTGGACGTGGCGACGACGCCGGGCATGGGCGCACCGACATGGGCGGCGTTGCCGGGTTCGGCCTTGGGGCGCTGCACGGTCTGCGACTTGACCAGCCGGTCCGGCACGCGGATCACGCGCGGCTGGCCATTGAGTTCGAAGAACACCTTTACCTCGCCGTCGTCATTGGTGTCACCGACCGCCTGCATGCGGATTTCGAGCGTCTTGCCGGGGTCGATTTCGGCGCTGATCTCTTCGCCGGGCTGCATGCCGTAAAAGAACGTGCGTGTCGGCAGG
>CAYGNE010000081.1:0-13275 GCA_964351155.1 uncultured Rhodobacterales bacterium
TACTGATCCTGTCAAAAAAAGGATCAGATCTGCCAATGCGTTCCATCAATGTCTGCGTCTTCCTGTGTGATGCCTTCTCCAACATGGTGCTCGCTTGCCTTCTTGAACCGTTGCGCGTGGTCCGCGATCAAACAGGCGCCGACATAAGCTGGAGCATTCTGACAGAGGGTGACCACGTCGTGGCAAGTTCCAGTGGGCTGAGCGTCTCTCCCGAAATGCCCATAGCGGCTGCATCGACGCCCGATCTGGTCATCATCATCGGCGGTGACACCTTTCGCGACCGGAAAAAAACAACAGCGCCTCGTGTTCTTGGCCGGTTGATGCAGGGGGCAACCGTGATCGCCGCCGATTCCGGAGCCTGGGTGCTGGCGCGGGGCGGTTTCCTGCGCGGTCGCAAGGCAACGCTGCACTGGCAACTTCTTGAGGAATTTGCCGAAGAGTTTCCCGACATCTTGGTGAGTTCCGACCGTTTCGTGCAGGATGGCGGTTTCTGGACCTGCGGCAGCGCGGCAGCAGCCCTTGATTTGATGCTGCACTTTATTCGGGAGCGGTTCGGTGCATCAGTCGCCTTCGATGCTGGCGCAATGTTTTTGCACGACAATTCCAGACGGCACGGCGCCTCTTATCCTGATCAGGCTATCTCGCAAGCGGTGTCGTCAAAGCTCAAACAAGTCGTCGCGCTGATGTCCGAAGCGATTGAAACACCACAGCCGATCCCTGTTCTTGCGAAGCAGGCTCATACTTCCGAACGATCCCTGCGTCGCCTGTTCTGGACGGAGCTTCAGACAACACCAGGGCGGTATTACCTGCTTCTTCGCCTCTCTCGCGCGCGTGAACTGCTGCGCTACGGTGATTTTGCACGTGAGGAAATCGCTTTGCGTTGCGGTTTTGCGAACGCAACAACCTTTATGCGCAGCCTTCACAGAAACTTCCCAAACGATCTGCTGCAAGCGCACCGTACAGGCCGGTGACTTTTTCAGAATATCTCTAACTTCGCGCATGCAGCGAATGGCAGCAAGGCGGGCTGCGACCGCGGCAATCTGGGGCGCGTCGAGTGACCGGTATGGGCCGGACGGTGCCGATAATTGCGCTCAATTGTCTGTTTCCTGAGCATTCGCGGGTGAATCGCCAGCCAAAACGGTCGGCAATTCCTGTTTCATGAAACTCAGAAACGCTTCGAACGCTGGCAACATTCCTTGGCGAGATGGTATCAGGAGGCTGATCTGCGGATGGCCCGCCGTCCAGTACGGCAAGACACGCACAAGCGATCCGGCCTCGACCTCTGATCGGCAAACATAGGCGGGCAGTGCGACAAGCCCAAGCGACAAAGCAGCCGCATTCTTGAGTGTCGACATGTCGTCGCTCGCAAACCGCACTGAGCACGGGACCGATGCACTTTGCCCATTTCTGTGTGTCAGCAACCACTGGTGTGTTGCTCCGGGTCGGCCAAGGACCAATGCTGGATGATTGGACAGCGCGACCGGATCGTCACCATGATCCAAAGTTTCATGGAACTCAGGCGAACAGAACAAGTGCCATTCCACCCGCGCCAACCGCATCTGGATAAGACTCGAATCCGGCAGAGAATCCATGTGCCCCCGTATAGCCACGTCGATCCCGCCCTTGATCAAATCCTCCATCTGATTTGACGCCCGCTGCACCACCGTTACACCGGGATTGTCCTGCAAGAAACGTGGCAAGATCTGATCGAGGCCGAATTGCGCCATGCCGACCGAACAGGAGACCGTGACGGTCCCTTCTATGGTGTTGGATTTGCGCCGCACAGCGGTTTCGGCGATCTCGAACCGGGCCAAAGCGTCTCTAGCGTGGCGATAGTATTCCTCGCCGATCTCCGTAGTTGATACGATGCGTGATGTGCGTTGCAACAGGCGGACACTGAGGTCCTCTTCGAGCTGACGCACACGACGGCTGAGGCGCGATTTCGGTATGTTCAGTGACCGCGCCGCTGCAGAAAAGCCACCCTTCTCAACAACCTGAACAAAGTAGAAGGCGTCGTTTAGGTCCATTCTGACCTCCCTTATTGTCCCATTGGTAGAACGATAGGTTCTGATATTGGCCAATTTTCGTTCGATTGTCTCGCTCGTATTGTCATTTCAACAATAGCGAGAGGCCGACATGAACATGCGACACATCGACAAGCTTGCAGGCGTCCCCTGCGAAACCCATGCCCAAAGTGGCGGGCGCCCGCTCAGGATTGGCGACGGCTTTGAAGCGCAAAGCTACCAGCATGCGGACTTCCGGGGGCTGATGGACCCACTGATCATGGTGGATCACTTCACCATGACGCAGCCCACCTTCGGGACGCATGCCCATGCCGGTCTGTCTGCCGTGACGGTCATGTTCGAGGACAGCGAAGGCGCGTTTCACAACCGCGACTCCCTTGGCAATGACCTCGATCTGGCGCCCGGTGATCTCTATTGGTTCAAGGCGGCGCGTGGGGCCCTTCACAACGAAGCGACCCGCCCCGACGCTAGAATCCACGCTCTGCAGGTCTTCGTAAACCTGGCGGCCGAGCACCGGCATGACGCGCCCGCCGCCTTTCACGTGGCGGCGGCGGACATTCCGCGGCTTATGGGCGAAGGCGCAACTGCACGCCTTGTTCTTGGCGAAGGCGGTGGTCGTCAGGGCGCGATTGCGCCGGACAACCCGCTGACGCTGCTTGATATCGACATAAAGGCCGGCGGCCGGTTCACGCATCACGGCCAAAACCACCACCACGCATGGATCCTCGCCATCAAGGGCACATCTCGCGTGACGTGGAACACTGGGTCTGCCGATCTGCAGCCCGGCAAGGCCATAGCCTTCGCCGATGCCACCGACATATCATTTTCCTCGGAGGACGGCGCCCATGTCGTTCTGTTCCGGGGCCAACCCCTTCGCCAGGCCTTTGTCCAAAGAGGCCCATACGCCATGGGCACCGCGGAAGAGCTTGACGCAGTCGAGGCCGCCTATCGTTCCGGCCGCCTCGGATCCATTGACTGAAATCAACACCACCAAAGACCCATCCAGAAAGGAGAATACCATGACCGATTTGTACAACCCCGAACCCCTTACCCGAGACAATGCCGCCGTCGTGTTTGTCGACAATCAGGTCGGGCTGATGACCGGTATCCGCGACTATTCGATCGCCGATCTGAAACACAACATCGTCGGGCTGGCCAAGGCCGCAAAGGCGCTTGGACTGCCGATTGTCACGACCACGACCTCGTCCCAGACACTCTGGGGTCCCGCCATTCCCGAGCTGCAAGAGGCCTTGCCGGGTCAGACCTTTATCGACCGGACAACGGTCAACGCATGGGATGATCCGCGCGTGGAAGAGGCCATTCGCGCAACCGGTCGGAGCAAGCTGATCTTTGCCGGCCTCTCCCTCGAAGTTTGTGCCGCCTTCCCGGCAATGCGGGCTGTTCGTGAAGGGTTCGAAGCCTACGTGGCTGTCGATGCCAGCGGTACCTTCAACATGACCAAGCGCGAAACCGCATTGGTGCGGCTGACGCAGGCCGGTGTCGTGGTCGCAGATGGTGCCAGCCTGATGATCGAAATCCTAGCCGACAATGCGAGCAACCAAGCCGGTGACGTCTATGGCGCGCTTGGCATGGATTGGTCGATCCTTGTCAGCCAGGTCCGCGAGAGCGCGTAACCATGCCATGCGTCGCCCAAAAGCCGCGCCATACGGGGCTGACACTCAAAAGACGTCCCCATGCCGGATCGCGGGTCCAGTTCTACCTGATCTACGCCTCCTCGGTGTTCTGCCTGATGGCGTCGGGCTGGGCTGCAACCTTGTTTCATTGACAACGGGTTGCCCGGCATCGGGCACCCGCCCTGACCGGCGCAAAGAAAGCGCCTGACATTCACCATCGGAGATTACCATGACCAACCAACCTATCCTTGTCATCGGCGCCACCGGCAAAACCGGGTCGCGCGTCGCAACGAAACTCGAAGCGAAAGGCGTGACCGTCCTGCGTGGCGCACGCCACTCGGAAAACCCCTTCGACTGGGAGGACCCTGCCACATGGGCTCCGGTCCTGACCGGGGTATCCAAAGCCTACGTCACCTATTTCCCGGATTTGGCCTTCCCCGGCGCCATCGATAAGCTAGACGCCTTTGCCAAGGTGGCCTTGGAAACCGGTTTGCAGCACATTGTGTTGCTCTCGGGCCGGGGGGAACATTTTGCCAGCATGGGCGAAGAGGTCATTCGCAACTCGGGCATAGGGTTTACCATCGTGCGCTCGGCCTGGTTTGCACAGAACTTCTCAGAAGGATATCTGCGCGACCCGATCCTTGGCGGCGTGCTGCCCATGCCCGGCGGAGACATTGCAGAGCCGATCATCGACATTGACGATATCGCCGATGTGGTCGTGGCTGCCTTGACAGAAGACGGACACCTTGGCGAACGCTACGAAGTCACCGGCCCGCGCCTGATGACCTTTGCCGAAATGGCCGAGGTCCTGACCACCGCGCTGGGCCGCCCGATTCAGCACATCCCAATCAGCTTTGAGGACTTTCACGCCAATGTCGCGGCCTCTGGTGGTGCATTTGTGGCCGATGTCTTCACTGCAATCGCGCGCGAAACACTTGACGGACGCAACGCCAATACCGCCGACGGGGTTGAGCGTGCCCTGGGTCGCAAGCCACGTGACTTCACGGAATTTGCACGCACCGCCATGATTGCCGGGGCCTGGCCCAAAGCGGCCTAAGCCAACCTCACACTTGGGCGGGTAACAGACAGCACCCGCCCGATTTGCAAAAAAAGGAGTAAGTGACATGTCCACTATCTTCGTTCTTCACATCCAATTCGCCATTCTTGCCTATTCCTTCGTTGGCGGCATCTTCCTTGCCTTTTCCGACTTCATCATGCGGTCGTTGGCGGCGACCGGCGGGCATGGAGGCGTTGAGGCGATGCAGGTGATCAACCGTGAGGTCTTTCGCTGGGTCTTCATGGCGCTTTTTCTCGGCTTGGTTCCGATGTCAGTGATCAATGTAGCCTATGGCGCCTTTGCCCTGACTGGCCCGGCCGGAACGCTGATCATGCTCGCCGGTTTGTGCTAACTGATTGGCTGTTTCGGCGTAACCGTTTTCTTCAACGTGCCGATGAACGAGACCCTGGCCGTGATGGAAATATCAGATGCGCAAACGCGGACCTATTGGTTAGACATATATGTCCCGCGGTGGACCTTCTGGAACTCGGTCCGAACAACGGCCTGCGCTGTTTCGGCTGCGTTACTGCTATTCGGATTTGCTTGGATGACCCAAGGCGGGATGGCGTGACACAAAGTCTCTGAAGCGTCGGCTGACTACTTGGACTGGGTTGTCATCTCAGGCTTACGCTATTGGCTTTCACCAGTGAGAAGAAGGTGTTCACAGCCTTCGTTCAATCCCGAAACGCCAATGGCGACAACGTCTCGCGGATTGTGAGTCCGATCAATTCCAGATTTTGCATGCGCAGCGAATGACCGGAAAGCGGGCTGCGACCGCAGCATCGACACATCGGGTTTCATGTCATCTTTGGGCCGCCCTTATCGAGCGGCTCAGCTCTTTAGATTTCGATGGCTTCTGCAATGGCAAGCGCATCTTCCAATTCGACGCCCAGATACTGGACGGTACTGTCCATCTTGGTGTGGCCCAACAACAGCTGAACCGCCCTCAGATTGCCCGTCTTCTTGTATATCTGTGTCACCTTCGTTCTGCGCATCGAATGCGTGCCATATGCGGTCGCCTCCAGGCCAATGGACGTCACCCAACCCCTGACAATCCTTGCATATTGCCGTGTAGAGATGTGAAGTCGCTCGTGAAATCGCCCCGGCCATAGATACTCGGATCCGACCATAAGTGGGTGTTCCATCCAGCGTTCGAGTGATGCCCTTGTGCCTTCCATGATTTCGAAACGAACGGGCTTGTTGGTCTTGCTCTGCAGGACGGAAGCTCGCTCTTTGATCTGACCGGTTGCCATGACGTCCACCACCTTCATTTTGACCAGATCGCAGCCTCGCAACTTGCTGTCTATGGCCAGGTTGAACAAGGCCAGGTTCCGATGGTTCTCCGCCAATTCAAGTCGAACGCGGATCGCCCAAACGTGCTTCGGTTTGAGTGGGCGCTTCTGCCCGACGATACGGCCCTTGTTCCAAGCCGGTCTGAGCGCACGAATGGCAGGTAAGTTTGGTATCTCCATGATTGATCCTCCGATCCGCCACACCCTCCCACAACGACAACCCGACGTTGACGGTAGAGAATATCATGGGGGTCGAATGATGTGGCAAATGCCTGCTCAGAGCCCAACTTACCTGTCGGATACACCGCAGCAAACGGCGAAGGATCGATTTTGAATCTGTCTCATTGCCCAAGGCGCTGCCTTACATCCTGTGATCTCATGATGGCCATGATCTCTACGTCTTCGCCAGCGATGCGATAGTAGATCGAATGCACTCCGCAGACACTGCGCCTGTATCCTTCGCGGATTTCGGCAACCTCTTGATAGAGCAAAGGAGTTTCGGCCAGCACCTCGAAACGTTGGATGAGTTGCCAAAAATACTCATCAGCCTGCGTCTCTCCAAACTCTCTGAGACCAAATTGGTGAATGCCTATCAGGTCGTCTTTCGCTTCTGCCGCAAGCCTATATTTCCCCATTTTTGCGCAGTTCTTTCTTCGACCCTTCTAGTATCTGATCTGGCGTCATGTCGGTGAAACCGCGCTGCTCGGCACGGATCAGCTTCGCCCTTATCTCTTCCACACCGCTCTCAATCTCGCGGGCGCGGCGCAGAGCATCGTTAACAGCTTCGGTCTGGGTCTTAAACTCACCGCTTTCGACACGGGCTTGCAGCCATTCATGATTTGGCTCGGTCAAAGTTATGGTTTGTCGTGGCATGTCTGGCCTCCTATCGCGTTGGTGTAATACTACACCAAAAACGACCAACTTGCACTAGGCAAGTGTTACTATGGTCTCGGAGCGCAGCTTCCAACGGGGTCAACGTGCACCTTCAGCAGCCTGCTAAAGGGTGACTGACGCGGCATGATCGTCCTCAAAAGTAGCAGCGTCGCAAAATCGATCGATTAATGCAACAGTCCCCTTGAAAATGCTATTGACGTCATCCATGCGTCCGGCGTGGTCCTTTCTGCAAGCGGCAGGCCTCGTGTGCATAGTTGGCGACATGCTAGCGAGAGGGCCCTAAAATGAAAAAACAACAAAAGTACAATTTTTTATGGCAATAACGGAGGTATCCCGCCATATTTTTGTTGTTTTGTTGCTTTTGCTCGATATAGTTTCGCCAAAGCGACAGGGAATCGATGGCATCCAAGAAAATCAGACGGCGCGACATGATCCAGCGGGTCGTTCAGGAGCGGGGTGGCGTATCTGTCGGCTCGCTTGCTGAAATGTTGGGTGTTTCGACGCAAACCATCCGCCGAGATATCGATATCCTGTGCGATGATCAGAACTTGCGTCGGGTACACGGCCGCATCGAACTGTCACCTGAGCTTCTGAACACACCGTTTGATCAACGTGCCGACACAAACCGGGCTGGCAAGCGTTCAATTGCCGACATGGTGGTCGACATGATCCCGAGCGGATCCACAATCTTTATCTCTATTGGCTCCACTCCGCTGGAGGTCGCCAGATCGTTGGTGCGTCGACAGGAATTGACGGTGATCACAAACAACCTTGGGGCGGCCATGGCGCTGAGTGAAGAGATTTCCAATAGGATCATTCTTCCAGGCGGTGAGTTGCGTTTGCCAGACCGGGATTTCATCGGCGAAGGCTCCGTCGATTTTTTCGCTCGCTTCAGGGCGGAATTCGCAGTCTTCGGTGTCGCTGGTGTGGCCGATGATGGCGGTCTTCTGGACTTTCACCCTGCCGAAGTCCGCGCGCGCCAAAGGATGCAAGAGAATGCCCAGACTTCCATTCTCGTTTTGGACAGCAGCAAGTTTGGCAGGATAGCGCCAGCTTTGGGAGGCAATCTGAACGAACCTGATCGCGTGATCGTTGATCACCCCCCTGAGGAGAAGTTCCTTGGCTTGCTGGAGTCCCTCGATGGACGGCTGGAGTATTCGGAGGTCGCAAGGTGACGTCAATTTCCCCCTTCGTTCACGTGGACAACGTCGCCAAGAGATGGAACGGGCAGCTTGGGGTCGAGAACATCTCGCTTTCGATTCCGCGGGGAGCCTTTGTCGCGCTGCTTGGCCCTTCGGGTTGCGGAAAATCCACGACTTTGAGGCTGTTGTCCGGACTCGAGTTGCCGGACGAGGGCCAAATCGTCATCGACGGCCGCGACGTGACCAAGGCGGCCCCGTCCGAGCGCAATCTGTCCATGGTGTTCCAGTCCTACGCACTATTCCCACACCTCAGTGTGGCAGAGAACGTGGTCTTTGGATTGAAGGTGCGCAAGGTCGGCGCGGCGGAGCGGCGCGAGAAACTGACCCGCGCGCTCGAGATCACGGGGCTGCTGGGATACGAGGACCGCAAGCCGGGAGAACTGTCGGGCGGTCAGAGGCAACGGGTGGCGCTGGCCCGAGCGATTGTGGCAAACCAGCCGCTTTGTCTGATGGACGAGCCACTTTCCAACCTTGACGCCAAACTGCGCGCCTCTGTCCGCAAGGACATCAAGAAGCTGCAAATCGATCTTGGCATCACGGTCGTCTACGTCACCCACGACCAGACCGAGGCTATGAGTATGGCCGACATGGTTGTGCTGATGAAAGACGGCCATATCCAGCAAACCGGCACCCCGGAAGAGCTGTATTACAACCCCGCAAACACCTTCGTCGCCGAGTTCGTCGGCGCGCCGCCGATGGCGTTGATCGACAGCTCTGCTCTGCCGGGGTTCGGCGATGCTGCCCGAATCGGTCTGCGCGCCGAGAACGTTGAGGTCGCCGAGGCCGGAACTGGGCGGATGACCTGCAAGGTGTCGGAATGCGAGTTTCTGGGGTCTGAGACCTTTGTCGGCCTGTCGCATCCAGGCGCGTCCGGACTGACCGTCAGTTTACCGGGCCTCCGGAACATCCCGGCAGGCGAAGAGATGGAAATCTCCTTCTCTGACAATGACCTCCACTTCTTCGACTCCGCGGGCCAAAGGCTCGCGCAACAAGCCGGGTGACCGGCGATGCACATCTGATGCACATCCAGGGAGGATACAAATGAACGCATTCAGAAAACTGGGACTGGCCGCCGTGTCAGCCACCGCCCTCGCTGCACCGGCAGCGGCGGAAACGGAACTGACCATGTACTATCCGATCGCCGTTGGCGGTGCGCTGACCGAGGTTGTGGACGGAATCGTCGCCGACTTTGAAGCCGCGAACCCGGACATCAAGGTCAACGCAATTTATTCGGGCAACTACGACGATACCCGTGTGAGGGCGCTGTCGGCACTTGCGTCGGGTGAGCCTGCCCAGTTGGCGGTGATGTTCTCCATCGACGCTTATGACTTGATCGAACAGGATATCATCATGGCCTTTGATGATATCGAAGGGGTGGATGCAGGCTGGCTCGACAGCTTCTATCCGGCGCTGATGGCAAACGGTAAGATCGAGGGCAAGACATGGGGCATCCCGTTCCAGCGCTCGACAATCGTGGCCTATTACAACAAGGACATGTTCCGTGCTGCGGGTCTTGATCCCGAAAGCCCACCTTCCACTTGGGACGAAATGATCTCGATGGGCAAGGCGCTGACCAACGATGGCACCTACGGCCTGATGATCCCATCCACGGGCTATCCCTATTGGATGTTCCAGGCGCTGGCGATTCAGAACGGCAAAGAGGTGATGTCGGATGACGGTTTGACCACCTATTTCGACGATCCTGCGGTGGTCGAGACGCTGGAGTTCTGGAAGTCGCTGAGCCAGGAGCACGGCATCATGCCGACCGGCACCGTCGAATGGGGCACCCTGCGCCAGGCTTTCCTTGAAGGGCAGACCGCGATGATGTGGCATTCTACGGGCAATCTGACAGCGGTCAAGAACAACGCCAGCTTCGACTTTGGCGTGGCGGAACTGCCTGCAAACGTTCGCAAGGGATCGCCCACCGGCGGTGGCAACTTCTACGTCTTCAAGGACACCTCGCCCGAGGAACAGGCTGCCGCACTGAAGCTGATCGAATTCATGACCGCGCCCGAACAGGCAGCGGCGTGGTCGATTGGCACCGGCTACATGGGTGTTTCGCCTGCGGCCTATGAGACGGACGCTCTCAAGAACTACACGCAGGAATTCCCGCCCGCTTTGGTGGCCCGCAACCAGCTTGAGAATGCTGTAGCCGAGTTCTCCACCTTCGAGACCGCCCGTGTACGAGAAGGTCTGAACAACGCGATCCAGGCCGCGCTGACCGATGCGAAGTCCCCGGCGGATGCGCTCGCTGAAGCACAGGCCGCTGCTGTGCGTCTGCTGCGCGATTATCAGTAGGCACTCACAGGCGCCCGGATGATCGGGCGCCTTATCTTCACCTTTCGCGAAAGTCCGCCCCATGGCCGATCACGTCAGCAACGAACGCCGCAGGCAGGCCATCTATGGCTGGATTCTGCTGTCTCCGGCGGCGATCTTGCTCACGACTTTCGCCTTCTACCCCTCGCTTGCGACGCTCTGGTCAAGTCTGTTCAGTCGTCAAACCCGGCGCCGCCCGAGCGAATTCGTCGGCGCCGAGAACTACACAGACCTCTTTGCCGACCCGACCTTCTGGAAAGTCGTCACGAACAATCTGATCTATGCGGGCGCGACCATCCCGATCTCGATTGCTATTGCCCTTGCCATGGCGCTTTGGGCAAATTCCAAGATCCCCGCGCGCGGCTTCATCCGCACCGCCTATTTCACCCCGACCGTGCTGCCGATGATCGCCGCAGCGAACCTGTGGCTGTTCTTCTATACGCCGGGCCTTGGTGTGCTGGACCAGATCGGAAGCCTCTTCGGTTTCCCTAGCATCAACTGGTTGGGCCAACCTGAAACAGCGCTTTGGGCAGTGATCATCGTGACGATCTGGAAAGAGGCCGGCTTCTTCATGATCTTCTATCTCGCGGCCCTTCAGACGATCCCGGAGGACCTTAGGGAGGCCGCCGACATCGAAGGGTGCAGCCGCTGGACCTACACGCGCCGGATTGTGCTGCCACTCTTGATGCCCACGACGCTGTTCATCATGGTCAATGCACTGATCAACTCGGTGAAGTTGATCGACCACCTGTTCATTCTGACCAAAGGCGGACCGAACGACGCCTCCAAGCTGATCCTCTATTACATCTGGGAAATGGCCTTTGCCTTCTTCGATGCGCCCCATGCGGCGGCTATGACCATCATAGTGCTGGTCGTGCTGGGCGTCGTCGCAGGGATCAAATTCACCATCCTCGACAAGCGGACCCATTACCAATGATGACGCTGACCCGAAACATCGAGGCTTTGGGGGCCCTGCTGCTCGCAATCATCTGGATCTCACCGCTGGTGTTCGCTTTCTGGGCGGCGTTTCACACCACGTCGGACGCGGTAAACTTCAACATCATGTCGCCCTGGACGCTGGATAACTTCCGCACCGCCTGGGCAGGCGCGCCCTGGCTGAAGTATTTTCTCAACACCTTCCTGTTGGTGACGGTCATCCTGATCGGACAGTTCATCGTGACCACGTTGGCGGGATTTGCCTTTGCGCAAGTGCAGTTCCCGGGGCGGGATTTCGTGTTCATCCTGGTGCTGATGCAGCTTTTCATCCTGCCAGAAGTATTGATCGTCGAGAACTACGCTATGGTCTCAAGGCTTGGGCTGTTCGACACGATCCTGGGCGTGGGTATGCCGTATATGGCTTCGGCCTTCGGCATCTTCCTGATGCGGCAGGCTTTCAAGGGCGTGCCGATCGAGTTGCACGAGGCGGCGCGGGTCGAAGGCTGTGGCTGGTTCGGCATTCTTTGGCGGGTCTACGTCCCGCTTGCCCGGCCCACTTACCTTGCCTACGCGCTGGTCTCTGTCTCGACCCATTGGAACAACTTCCTGTGGCCGTTGATCGTGACCAATTCACCCGACACGCGCCCGTTGACCGTGGGCTTGTCGATCTTTGGCGCACCGGAAAATGGCGTCGATATCAGCGTAATCTCTGCCGCCACGATGATGTCCGTGGCCCCGCTGCTGATCGCCTTCCTGATCTTCCAGCGCCAGTTCGTGCAGGCTTTCCTGCGCGCCGGGATCAAGTGAGGCAATGGCCCGGTTTCTGCAACTGAGCGACCTGCATGTCGTCGAGGCAGGCGCGCGCGCCTCGGGCGTTCTGGACACGCGCAGCATCCTGACAGCCGCGATAGATCGGCTGCTGGAAATGAGGGCGGCTCTCGATCCGCTGGACGCGGTGCTGGTCTCGGGCGACATCAGCGACGACGGCAGTGCGGAGAGTTATGCCTTTGCCAAGGCCGAACTCGAACGCCTCGGCCTGCCGGTTTACGTTGTCCCGGGCAATCACGATGCGCGCGAGCCGCTTCGGGCCGCCTTTGCAAAAGCGGCCAAAATGCCATCCTCCGGATTTATTGATTGGTGCTCAACCATCGGGGATACGCTTGTCGTCGGTCTGGACACTCTGGTCGAGGGTCAGGGTAGAGGCCGGGTGCGAGAGGAAAGCGTAGAGTTCCTGGAGAGCGCGCTGGACACTGAGGGACAAGGTCCGGTGGTCGTTATGCTGCATCATCCGCCGATCAGGACCGGGATCCGCTTCATGGATGCAATCGGGCTGGAAAACACGGATGTGCTGGAGGCCCAACTTGCGGGCGTGGATCACCACATCACTCTGATCGCGGGTCATGTCCACGGCGTCCATCACGGCCGGCTTGGCCGCCACCGGGTCGCTACCGCCCCATCGATATGCAGCGCCTTTGCGCTGGATCGCCGTGAGGATGCGACGGTCGGTTTCCGGACAGGTCCAACCGGCTGCGCGGTCATCGACACCTCCCCCGGCGGCATCTGGAGCGTCGTGTCCCTCGACCCGTCTGATGGACCTTTTCCATTCTAGAGGGCATTGCCAAGTTGTTTGTGGCCGCCGACGTCGGTAGAGGTCTGGCATGCTGATCCTATCTTCAATGCCGCGCCTGAAGGGCTTTCGTTTTCCGCGCGCGATCATTGCCTATGCGGTGTGGGCTTACCATCGCTTTGCGCTGAGCACAGCTGATGTCGAGGATCTATTGGCTGAGCGCGGCGTGATCGTCAGCCGCGAAACAATCCGCCTGTGGGTCAACCGGTTTGGTTCGCATTTTGCCGCTTGTATCCGCCGCGATCGACCGCGCCCGAACGACAAGTGGCACATGGATGAGGTTGTGATCCCGA
>CAYGNE010000082.1:0-13250 GCA_964351155.1 uncultured Rhodobacterales bacterium
AATTTTTCGGATTGCAAATCCGTGTACACCGGTTCGATTCCGGTACTCGCCTCCACGTGTTTTCAATGACCTCGAAGATGTGGCGTCGGATGTGGCTGAGCGGCCCGGAAACGGTCTGAAAACCCCGTCTTGTACAATTCGCGCGTCCGACGGTTGAGCCGTGCCGGGTTTCCGCCGATCCCGCCTGACGCGCCAGGAAACCGTCACCTGTCCCGCCGTCAGGGTCAGCTGGAAGTCGAACAATCGCTGACGCCGGTTTCCGAATTCCGATCGGTCGCCCGGCAATTCTGTCCGGGCGACCCCGGGCGTTGGGCTGGCTGAAATCGGGCAATCTAGGCTGTTGTCTTTCCACTCAACCTCGGGTTTTCTGGCACATGTGACGGAGTTTTGTTGAAGGCTCGAACCAGCTTTCCCTGACAGCGGCGCGGATGCCGCTGATCGGGGTTGCCGGCCAGGCCGTTTCTCGTTCATCTGCTTGTTTCGCTCCACTCATATCTTGGACCCATCGGTCCTTGCGGACCGCGCGATGGCGCGGACAGTTTTTAATGGGAGAACGACATGTCGCTGATTATCACAGGTGTTTTGGATGGTCCTCTGAGTGGCGGCCTGCCCAAGGCCGTCGAACTATTTGTCACTGCGGATATCGCGGACCTTTCCGCATATGGTCTTGGTTCTGCAAACAATGGCGGCGGATCGGATGGCGTGGAGTTCACCTTTCCTGCGGGCAGTGCAACGGCCGGAACTTATATCTACGTCGCCAGCGAGGCACCCGGCTTTACCGAATTCATGGGTTTTGCGCCGGACTACACCTCAGCTGCGTTGTCGGTGAACGGCGATGACGCGATCGAGCTGTTCCGCGACGGGGCGGTCATCGACCTGTTTGGCGACATCAACACCGATGGCACCGGCCAGCCATGGGAGTATCAGGACGGATGGGCCGCGCGTGTGACCGGAACCGGCGCAAGCCCGGTTTTCGACATCGCCCAGTGGCAGTTCTCTGGCCCTGACGCCTTTGACGGGCAACTGACGAATACCGGGGCCAGCGTGCCGTTCCCGACCGCATCGTTTGACGACACGCCGCCGGCGCCGGTTTTCGTCATCAACGAGATCGACGCCGACCAGTCCGGTACCGACAGCGCGGAATTCATCGAGATCTATGATGGCGGCGTCGGCAACGTGTCGCTGGATGGGCTGACGGTGGTGCTTTTCAACGGCAGTAGCGATACGGTTTATGACAGCATCCTGCTGGACGGGTTCACGACCGATGCCGATGGGTTCTTTGTCATCGGTTCCGCGAGCGTTCCCAATGTCGACCTGGTGGCGTTCACCACGAACGGTCTGCAGAATGGTGCCGATGCGGTTGCGCTTTATGACGGCCCCGCGCCTGCCGGGCCGACAACCGACAACCTGCTTGATGCGGTTGTTTATGGCACCAGCGACTCGGATGATGCCGGACTTCTTGCGGCGCTTGGGCAGGATGTACAGGCGGATGAGGGTGCAAACGGCAACGCAACGGGCGAGGCCCTGGCACGCCAGCCGGATCAAACCGGTGCCTTTGTGGCGCAGGCGCCGACGCCCGGGGCCAGCAATGTCATCGAACCACCTGCCAAGATCACCCTGATCAGCGAAATCCAGGGCAGCGGCGGCACCACCAACCTGGCCCGGATCGGAGTGGACGACCGAAGCCCTCTGGACGGTCAGATCGTAACCGTACGCGCAATCGTGACCGCCGACTTCCAGGATGCGGGTTTCGGCACCCAGGGCGATCTCAACGGGTTCTATATCCAGGAAGAAGAGATCGACTATGATTTCAACGACCTGAGTTCCGAAGGGATTTTCATCTTTGACGGCAGTTTTCCAGCGGTCGATGTGAATATCGGGGATCTCGTCGAAATCACCGGCACGGTTGGAGAGTTTTTTGGCCAGACGCAGATTTCGGCCACTGCCGTTGCCGTAATGGAGACGGATCAGATGATACCAACCGCCGTCGAAGTCACTTTCCCGACCGCGGGCATCATGCAGGACAGCAGCGGAAATTACGTCGCGAACCTGGAAGCCTACGAGGGCATGCTGGTGAACGTGTCACAGGACATGACGGTGTCCGAACTGTTCAACCTGGACCGTTTCGGTCAATACAACGTCACCGCCGATGGCCGCCCGGTGCAATTCACACAGGACAACGATCCGGATGCTGCCGGGTTCGAACAGCACCTGCGCGATGTCGCGGCCCGTACGCTGGTTCTGGATGACGGCCTGTCGGAGCAGAATCCCGCGGACCTGCGCATTATCGATGGCAATGATGGCGTGCTGACAACCGATGACAGTTTCCGCATGGGGGACACGATCTCGTCGATCTCGGGCGTGGTCGGGTATTCCTTTGATGAATTCCGCATCAACGCGGCCGAAGGCACGTATAGCCAGAGCAACCCGCGCGCGGAAACGCCCGCGGAGACAGGCGGCAACTTCACGGTCGCCAGCCTGAACGTGCTGAACTACTTCACCACGATCGATCTTCCGGGTGCGACAACCGACAATGGTTTGGATCCGCGTGGCGCGGACACGGCTGAAGAATTCGATCGGCAGGCCGCGAAACTGGTCAATGCCATCGTCGGCATCGACGCCGATGTGCTTGGGCTGGTCGAACTGGAGAATGATTTCGCAGGTGACAACTTTGCGATCAAGGATATCGTTGATCGGGTCAACGCCGAACTCGGTGCGACGGTCTATGCCTTTGTCGATCCCGGACAGGAATTCGTCGGCGGCGATGCGATTGCCAACGGCCTGATCTACAAGGTCGACAAGGTCGCCCTGAAAGGGGACATGGCCATTCTCGAAACCTTTGACGGACGGGACTTCATCGACCCTCTGGGCGCCGGGCGAGAGCTGAACCGGCCCGCGATCGCACAGACGTTCGAGGATCTGGATACCGGGCAGACTCTCACCGTGTCGGTCAATCATCTCAAGTCCAAGGGCTCGCTGTCCGGTATCGCGGCGGACGAAGACCAGGGTGACGGCCAGGGAAACAACAATGCGACGAGAACCGAGGCAGCGGACATTCTCGCCGACTGGCTTGCCAGCGACCCCACCGGACAGGGTTCCGGGAATGTCCTTATTCTCGGCGACCTGAACTCTTATGCCCGTGAAGACCCGCTGAAGGCATTGTCCGATGCCGGGTTCACCGACCTCGCGGCGGCGGAACTTGGCAGCGACGCCTATTCCTATGTCTTTGACGGTCAGATCGGAACGCTGGATTACGTGCTGGCCAATGACGCGCTGGCCGCGAGCGTGGCCGGCGTAACCGAGTGGCACATCAACGCGGACGAGGCCGACGCGCTGGACTACAATCTCGATTTCGGCCGCGATCCGACCCTGCATGACGGCGACAGCCCTGCCCGGCATTCCGACCACGACCCGGTGATCGTCAGTTTCGAGTTCGATCCGGTCTATACGCTGATCGCCGGAACAGATCGCCGCGACGTTCTGTTCGGCACTGACGGCCGCGACCAGATCGAGGCCGGAAAGGGCAGCGATCTCGTGTTTGCCGAGGCCGGTGATGACTTGATCTTTGGCGGTCGCGGCAATGACAAGATCCTGGCCGGAGATGGCAATGACGACATTGATGCGGGGGCAGGAAACGACATGGTCCTGGCCGGTGACGGGGATGATATCATCCGTGCCGGAAACGGCAGGCAGGACCTTTACTGGGGTGGCGAGGGGGCCGACACCTATGTCTTCTCGGAGGCCCGCGCCACGGACGGCACCCGCGACAAGACGCTTATCCTGGATTTTGATACCGCCGAGGATTCCATCGACCTGGGCGGTGCGCAAATCTCTGGTGTCCGCGAATTTTTCAACAGCGTCCGGATAAGCCTGGACGGCGGACGTGACCGGATCGATCTGCTTGGCGTTTCGGAGTTCGACGAGATCATCTTTGTCAACGACACGGTTCTTGTCTGATCCCATGGCCGCCGGGCGCGCGAAACATGCGGGTCGCGGTTTTGCCTGCGCCCACCAAAAACACGAAGCTCCGGACATCAGTCCGGGGCTTTTCTTGTGTCAGGTCATGTGCATACTAATGACCAAGGCGGCGTGATCCCGGTGAATTTCCGGGCGATCGTGACAACACCCTGGGATGGAGGCCATCGTGAGCCAGAAGCTTGTGATCCGGAATATCGGCATGATCCTGTCCGGCAAGATCGAAGAGCCGGTGTATGACGGCGATTGCCTGATCGCCCTTGACGGCAAGATCAGCGAATGGGGCAAGGAAATCGATCTGGACACCGACGGCGCGACGACAACCGTCGATGCCAATGGTGTGACACTGGCGCCCGGTCTGATCGACAGTCATGTTCACCCGGTCGTGGGGGATTACACGCCACGACAGCAGCAACTGCACTGGATCGACTCGACCCTGCACGGCGGCGTCACCACGCTTATTTCGGCGGGCGAAGTCCACATGCCCGGCCGGCCAAAGGACATCGTCGGCCTGAAAGCGATGGCGATTGCATCGCAGCGCTGGTACGAGAATTTCCGCCCTTCGGGCGTCAAGGTCCATGCCGGTGCGCCGGTGATCGAACACGGTCTGCAGGAACAGGATTTCAAGGACCTTGCCGATGCCGGCGTCAAGCTTCTTGGCGAGGTCGGACTGGGCACCGTGAAGGACGGCAAGACCGCCAGCCAGATGGTGCAGTGGGCGCGCAAATACGGCATCCAGAGCACGATTCACACCGGTGGTCCCTCGATTCCGGGGTCGGGCCTGATCGATGCCGACATGGTGCTGGAAACCGGGACGGACGTGGTCGGGCATATCAACGGTGGTCATTCCGCGCTGCCCGACGACCAGATCGTGTGCCTGTGCGAAAACTGCACCGCCGCGCTGGAAATCGTTCACAACGGAAACGAGCGCGCCGCGCTGCTGACGCTGAATACGGCCCGCGAACTGGGCAAGCTGGACCAGGTCATCCTTGGCACCGACGGGCCCGCCGGATCAGGCGTGCAACCGCTCGGCATCCTGCGCATGGTGGCAATGTTGTCCGCGTTGGGCAACGTGGCTGCGGAAACCGCGTTCTGTTTTGCCAATGGCAACACCGCCAGACGCCGCGATCTCGACACCGGCTTGATCGAGCCGGGATTTGCCGCCGATTTCGTGCTGATGGATCAGGCGCAGCATGCACCGGGCAAGAACCTGCTGGAGTCCGTGCAGCTCGGCAACCTGCCGGGCGTCGGAATGACGATCATCGACGGGGTTGTCCGGTCTGAACGCAGCCGCAACACGCCACCGGCGCAGCGCCTGCCCGAAGTGATCTGAACCCGGCGCGCGACCATCAAGGCCGGGCCGGTTCAGGTCAGTTTGTCCAGCAATCGCAGAAACACGCGCCGTTCTTCGGGGCGCAACGGAGCCAGCGTTTCCCGTGTGATATCCTGCCCGGCGGCAATCAGCCCGTCGATCAGGGCGGCCCCTTCATTCGTCAACGAGATCAGGTTGCGTCGCTTGTCCTCGCGTGACGGCTGCGCACGGACCAGGCCCTTCTGCCGTAACCGGTCCACAACCCCCTTGATCGTCGCCACATCCATGGCAGCGTAACGCCCAAGCTGGTTTTGCGAGGCTTCGCCGTGTTCCGCGAGCCGAAGCAGGGTCGAGAACTGTGTCGGCGTCAGGCCTTGCACGTCATGCCGCTGGAAAATCGCCGCGTGCCTCTGGTTCGCCAGGCGCAGCAGGTAGCCAACTTGACGATCCAGCACGTAACCTGCGCGCCGTGCCGCCCCGGCTTCTGGTCCCGTCATGCCCCGCGGCCCGCAACGTCACCCCTCATCAACGCAGCCCGTCCTTGCCTTCGGCCTCTTGCGAGGTCAGCCCACCGACCCTCGGTAACGGGCGTCCGCTGTCGGTGACGGCGACCGCCACCATGATCTCGTTGGCGCGGGGCGCGTCGTTCAGGCGAACCTCGATACCGTCGAAATGGCTGCGCACATAGGCCGCATCCTTGTGCCCCAGAGGGACATCCAGCACCTGTCCGGGGCTGCCCATTTTTTTCGACGACGGCACCAGAGCCGCGCCCTTTTCGACTTGCTGGCGCAGCGGTGCACCCAGTTTCGGATGCAGAATCGCGGCGGCATGCTCCAGTTCACCGTTCTCTCCGACCATCGCGGATTTGCCATAGCTCTCGGCCTCGGACGGTGAAATGCCGAGCGCCCGGACGCACCGTTCGCCCAGCAACGCCCCCAGTTCGGCACCGATATCCATCAACTCGGTCAGGTCCGCCTGATAGGTCCCGGCAAAGGGGTTCTCGATGACCGCCACCGCAACGGCCTTTCTGGTCGGCGGTGAAATGGCCTGCCCGATCTCGATATGGGTTTCTTCGACATTCACGGCGATCTTGCGGATTTTGGCGCTCATCTCAGCCCGTCCTTTCCTTCGATATCGCTGGCGGCCAGACCGCCAACCCGGTTGTGGATACGCGCACCGGTGGTCATGACCAGCACCAGCGCCAGTTCATCGGCGCGCGGGGCATCGTTGCACCCGACCTCCATCGCGTCGAAGTGGCTGCGCACATAGGATGCGTTGATATGCGTGACCGGAACATCCAGCCGCGTGCCCGCTCCACCAACCTTCTTGGTTGATGGCACGATGGCGCGGGCGTCACCGAGAAGCTCTCGCATCGCATAGCCGCCGGGGACATGCCACAGTGCGCCATGTTCGATCTCACCCGCTTCGCCCACGATCGCGCCTTTGCCATAGCCCTGCACGGCGCCGGGCCCGCCAACAGACGCGGCCAGCTTGCGGGCCATGTCCAGCCCCAGCGGTTTGAGATCATCCATGAACGCCGTGATATCCGGCACGTACCGCCCCGCGAAGGGGTTCCGGATGACGGCAAGGATGGCCGACCGGAGCAATGGCGTCTCTGACACCGGACCGCCCTCGTGAAAAATTTCTTCTTGCGATATCACGGTCTTCCGCAGAACGATTTCAGGCATCGGTCAACTCTCTGTTTGTCTGAACAAGGTTTTCCCCGAGAACGCGGCTGTGGCCGCACAAGAACAGCGCCGCGGCACTGAAGTGCCCTGCGCTGCGCAGCGTTTCGGCACGGGTTTGACCCCGGTCCAGCGCAGCGGAAATGTCGGCCGGGCCAAGCGGGCCGCACGCGGTCACAACCGGCAGCCGGCCCAGGTCGCTGTCAGGATCAAGGTCACAGGCCCGGCGGCGGCAGATCGCCGGGTGGCCCGGCAGATCGACGGCATTGGCAATCAGCGTCGCGGCAGCATCCGCCTCCGCGGCGGTGCGCGCCAGAACCGTGACACTGTCGGCAATCCCCAGCGAATGGCTGCGCCCGTGCCGCCCCGAGGTTGCAACCCCGCCGATACCCGAACCATGCCCAAACGCGGCCCGGCCCAGTTCAGGACCGTCATGGCCGCACATCGCCAGCGAAAACCGCTGACCGGGCGCGAGGTGAACCGCGATGTCACCCCCGTTGTTGACGTAGGCGCGATCCAGCGGCGCCGCAGCGCACATCGCCGCCAGGACCGTGTCGGCCACCGCGCCGGCGACGGCGGCCATCCGGGTGATGAACCTGTCGCAATGTGGTCGTGTTGCCCGGTCCATGCGCCGGGCGACCTCTCCGACGGGAAGCTCGGCGTCGCGGCACATGGGTCTGCGCAACATCGGCAGTTCCGCCACCAACTCCCCGAGCACGGACGCAAATCGCGCCTCCGCGGCGGCAAAGGCAGCCTCGCGTGTGCCCGCCTGCCCGTCCGCCCCGATGATCAGGTCGATCGGGCCATGTTGCAGATGCAACCGCTGTCCGGACAGGATGAGGCGCGCCGTGTGGGTCATTCGGGACCTTTCGGCCAGCGAAAATGCGTGTGGTCCATCGGGTCGGGCTGGTTGTCGAGCGGCGCGACCTTGCGCAGCTTTCGTCCTGCCAGGCTTTCCGCCGGCACGACTTCCCCGGTATATCCGCCGAGCCTGTCGTAATCCCCGAACCGCATCGTGAATTCGATGGGCGCGACCAAAGCGGGTGTCGGGACATAACCAAAGGAATTCGTCGGCATGTCCAGAACATCGACCATCACGGTAATCCCGCCGCCCGGCCAGACATAGGCCTCGGCCCCGCCGCAGGACACATAGGTCAGCGACTCGCGCACCGACCGCGTCAACCGCACCGGGTTCTCGGTGACCCCGGCCCGCAGGCTGCCACCCGCGCCGGCCATGAAAAGAACCGAACATACCGAGGGTTCGCAGTTCTCGGCGATCAGGTCGGCGGTGGCCTGCAACCTGTCCGGCATCGCGGCAGGCTGCGGCACGAGGTCCGCGTCCAACTCGTAATAGGCGGCCTGCTCACCGGTCGTCGAAACCATCAGCAGCCGCAGGCCGGGTCGCGCGATTTTGGCATTGAACGGCCCGAGGATCGCCAGCGGGTCTTCGATATCAGTGCCGCCCCAGCCGGTGCCGGGATCGGCCACCTGGAAGTATCGACCCGGCGTGGACCGCCGCCCCTTGATCCGGATACCTGTGGCCGGCACGTCAAGCTGCTTGCCCGCCTCGTGTTCGGACAGGACGCCGGTGATATGGTCATCCACCACCACCACCTCGTCCACATGGCCAAGCCATTGCCTGGCGAACATGCCGATGGCCGCAGAGCCGCAGCCCACGCGCATCAGCTTTTCCGCGACGCCGTCAATGATCGGTGCCTTGCCGGCCTGCACGATGACGGTGGTGCATTGGTCACCTTCACCGATCTGCATTTCGACCGCGTCGCGGTTGCAGAGCCTCAGCAGCGAATCGCAGGTCACCCGCCCTTCGGCCTTGGAGCCACCGGTCAGATGTTCCACACCGCCCAGCGACAGCATCTTGGAACCGTATTCCGATGTCATGACATGACCGATCGGCTCGCCCTTGACGCGCACCACGTCCCTTTCGTGGCCGATATGCCGGTCGGTGTCGATTTTCACCTTCACACCGCAATAGGAAAAGATGCCTTCGGTCACCACGGTGACCATGTCCACCCCCTCGACATTCTGGCTGACGATAAACGGGGCGGGCTTGTAGTCGGGATAGGTGGTTCCGGCCCCGACGGCGGTCACAAAGGGGCGCCGTCCCTTGACGATATCTCCGTCCCAGTCAGAGGCCTCCTCGCCCTGCAGGAACGGAACCAGCTTGTGATCGGTGTGTTCGAGGATCGTCAGCGGATCAAGCCGCACCAGTTCACCGCCATGGTTCGCATACCGGTCGCAGGCACCGGCCCGGCCGTCGGCGATGTAGCACATCACCGGGCAGGCATCGCAGCGTATCTTTTCCGGCCGGGTGCCGCGTTCAGCCATCGCCAAGCCCCCTGCCTTCGGCCTCAATCGCCGCGCGCAACCGCGCGGGCGTGACCGGAACCCGCGTCATTCCGATCCCGGTTGCATGCCGGATCGCGTTCAAAAGCGCGGGCGCGGTCGGAATCAACACATGCTCGCCCAGACCCTTCGCGCCAAACGGTCCATGGGCATCCGGTTCCTCGATGATCAACGTTTCGATTGGCGGAATGTCACCGATGGTCGGGATCAGGTAATCATGCAGGTTGTCCGTCACACCCGGAATGTATTCCTCCATCAGGGCCATGCCCAGACCCTGTGCGATACCGCCCTGCACCTGTCCTTCGATCAGAACCGGATTGACCGCGTGACCCACATCATGCGCGGCGACAAACCGAACCGGCCGCGTCGTTGCCATCTCCAGGTCGACCTCGACCACCGCCAGATGCGCCGCATAGCCGAATTGCGCATATGGCACACCCTGCCCGTTTTCATCCAGAGGCCTGGTGGGCGGATCATAGGTTTCCTCGGCGCACAACACATAGCCCTGTGCGTCGGCGGCCAGTTGCGACAGGTCGACGACATGCGTGCCGACCTCCTCTTCCACCCGTATCCGCCCGGTCCCGACCCGGATGGTCGCGTCTTCCGCGGCATTCACCAGTTTCAGGATCGACCGTCGCAGCGCGGCACCGCTCAGCCGCGCGGCGTTTCCGGACACGTAAGTCTGCCGCGATGCCGATGTCTTGCCGGCATCCGGCGTCACATCCGTATCCGCGCCGACCAGTTCGACCTGGCCCACCGGCACACCCAGCGCAGTCGCGAATATCTGCGCGATCACCGTGTTCGCACCCTGCCCGATATCCATTGCGCCCTGATGCAGCACAACGGTCCCGTCCGCCCTGACAGCGGATTTGATGGTGGACGGATTGGGCAGCGACGTGTTCCCGCAGCCATACCATCCCCCGGCAATTCCAACGCCGCGTTTGACGCCGGCGTTTTTCGCATTGAAGGCCGATGCGCTTTCCAATTCCGCCCGCCACGCGGGCTTCAGCGCCTCAAAGCAGGCCCGGATTCCAACACCCTGTTCAAATACCTGCCCGCAGACCGTGGGTTGATGATTGTCCAGCACGTTGATCAACCGAAAATCCAGACGGTCGATACCCAGCTTTTCGGCCAGTTCATCAAACAGGCACTCTTGTGCAATCGCGGCCTGCGGCACGCCAAACCCGCGAAACGCGCCCGAGGGCGGACAATGCGTGTGAATGGCGCGCGCCCGGGCCCGGTAATCTGCGACCCGGTAGGGGCCAGATGCATGGACCGGCACGCGGTTGGACACGGTCGGCCCCCAACTCGCATAGGCCCCGGTGTTGAACAGCCCGTCAAAAACCATGCCGCAAAGGCGTCCGTCGCGGGTGGCTCCTATTTTCATACGCATGTCGGCCGGATGGCGCTTGGTCGTCGATTGCATCGATTCACGGCGCGAATAGGTGATCCTGACCGGTCTTTGGGTCTTGATCGCCGCCAGCGCCAGGTACGGTTGCACCGACAGGTCGAGCTTTGACCCGAATCCGCCACCGACCCCGGTCGGAACAATCCGGATGGCACGCCGGTCCATGCCGAGGATCTGCTCCAGCGAGTCCAGGTCCATCATTGGCGCCTGCGTACAGGCATGCACTTCGACCCGCCCGTTTCTGATCTGCGCAAATCCGGCCTCGGGCTCGATATAGGCGTGTTCGACAAAGCCGGTGCTGTACGCGCCTTCGGCCACGACATCGGCGCGCGCCAGTGCAGTTTCCGGGTCACCACATGCCACGAACCCGCCGCACATGACGTTGCCCTCGCGCCCTGCATGCAACAGCGGCGCCCCCGGGGCCATTGCCTGGGCAACCGACATGGTGGCCTCGCGCTCGTCCCACGTCACCGGGAAATCTGCCTCGTCAAACTCGGCAATCGCCTGCGCCGTCCCAACGACCGCGGCAACCGCTTCGCCGTGGAACCGGGCTTCGCTTTCGGCGAACACCGGCTGATCGGCAAAGGCCGGGATGACGCCGAAGCTGTTGGTTCCGCGGATGTCTTCGTGCGTCAGCACCGCTTCGATCCCCGGTCTTGCGCCCAGCCATGCCGCCAGATCACCAAAGGTGAACCCGGCGCGTGCAAAAGGCGACCGGATCACGCGGATGACCAATGCATCCGGTGGCGCCACATCATCGCCGAACGCCTCGGTGCCGCGAACCTTTCCCTCGCCGTCCACCCGCCGGATGGCGGCTCCGCTGTGACCGGTTTCGTGGGACAGGGGGCGGCGCTGACCGGCATCAGTGACCGCCTCGATGATCTTTCGATAGCCCGTACACCGGCACAGAACACCGCCCAGGGCATCACACACCTGACCTTCGTCCGGGCGGGGATTGGCCCGCAACAGCGCCGTTGCCGTCACCAGCATCCCGGGCGTGCAGATCCCGCATTGCGCGGCCCCGTGGTCGAGGAAACTCTCGGCGAGGTCCTGTGCATGCGGGTCCGAGCCGATCAGACCGCGCAACGTTTCCACCCCGCGGCCACCAACCTGATGCGTCGGCATCAAACAGGCGCAGACCGGAGCGCCATCGACAAGCACGGTGCAGGCGCCACAGTCACCCGCATCGCATCCGACCTTTATGTCCTTTGCACCAAGCCTCTCGCGCAGCGTTTCGGACAGACGCTCCCCCGCGTCGGGGCGCGCGTGCACGCCGGCACCGTTCAAATCAAACGAGACGACATCTTCGGCAAGCCGCTTATCCATCCCTTGAACCCGCCTGCACTATTGTCCGTTGGATCAGTTCACGGATTGCATGCAGCCTGTATCCGGCGCTCGACCGTATGTCCGATATCGGGGAAAGCGGAGCCAAATGCGCGCTGGTCACGGCGACATCCCGGGGGCACTTTCCGATCAGGTCGCGCTCCAGCGCCATCAGCCGCAATGCAACCGGCGAGCAAGCGCCCACCGCAACGGTTGCATGGTCAATCGTGCCGTCCGGGCCGACGCCGATGACGGCTGCGCTCATCGCGATGGAAATCACCAGGTATTTTCGGCTGCCCAGTTTCCGGAACGCCGCACGGGCATGATCCGGCGGGGCCGGAACGTGTATCGCGGTCAGCAGTTCGTCATCGGCGAGGTCCACGGCGCGCGGGCCGGTGATGAACCCTG
Organism: uncultured Rhodobacterales bacterium; assembly: GCA_964351155.1. Taxonomy (GTDB): domain Bacteria; phylum Pseudomonadota; class Alphaproteobacteria; order Rhodobacterales; family Rhodobacteraceae; genus CAYGNE01. The sequence continues at coordinate 12,476 of CAYGNE010000082.1, forward strand.
CCAGCGGCACAATGCGCGACCCGGTGCGGTTCGCCACCTCGACCATCGCCGCAAGCGTCAGGAGAGGCGGCACCCCGTCAGCGGCGGGCGAGGCATTGCACAGGTTCCCGGCGACGGTTGCCGCGTTCTGTATCTGGATACTGCCCACTTCCCGCGCTGCCGCCCGCAAACCGGCGAATGCCTCGGGTAAATTCGCGGTTGCGATATCCGTCCACGTCGTCGCGGCCCCGATCCGTAGCCCCCCATCCGCGCGCCGCTCGATTCCGCGCAGCCCCTCCAGCCGGCTGACATCGAGAATATCGGTCTTGACCGGCGCTCGCCCCCGGGATGGGAAGTAATCGGTTCCGCCGGCAATCACCGACAGTCGACGCGAACCCAGCAGGTCAAGCGCCTCGTCCAGTCGTGTCGGCGAGAAATACGCAGCAGACAAAACGCCATCCATACCATGATCGTTCGTATGCAAATGTTATGTACGGCCCGCCAGTCTTGTCAATCGAATCGCGAATGCTCCCGCCGGGGTATTGTCAGAGAATCCCCGGCAGGTTCAGCCCCTGCTCGCGCGCGCAGTCGATGGCCTCCTGATACCCCGCATCCGCATGGCGCATCACCCCGGTTGCCGGGTCGTTCCACAGCACACGGGCGATACGCCGGTCGGCGTCCTCGGTTCCGTCACAGCAGATCACCATGCCCGAATGCTGCGAGAACCCCATGCCGACGCCGCCGCCATGGTGCAGCGACACCCAGGTCGCCCCTGACGCGGTGTTCAGAAGCGCGT
>CAYGNE010000083.1:0-8883 GCA_964351155.1 uncultured Rhodobacterales bacterium
AGACGCATGGTGCTGTCGCCGAAATCGCGGCTGGCGAGTATTTCGCGCAGCACAACCTTTTCGCGGTTCTCGTTCGGGAGTTCGATCCCGATGACCGACCGGCCCGGCACCGTGCTGACCCGGGCGGACAGCGCCATCATCGAGCGCGCGATGTCATCGGACAGGCCGATGACACGGCTCGCCTTGAGGCCCGGTGCCGGTTCCAGTTCATACATCGTCACCACCGGACCCGGGCGGACCGACACGATTTCACCCTTGACGCCATAGTCGTCCAGCACGCTTTCCAGCATCCGTGCGTTCTCTTCGAGTGCTTCATCGCTCAGGTGGTGGCGCTGAATCGTGGTCGGGTTGGTCAACAGGTTCAGCGGCGGCAGTTCGAATTCCGCGCTGTCCTCGTCAAAGGCAAGAGTCGGCTGTGCCTCTGCCTGGGCACGGCGCGAGGGCGCGGGGGTCTTGCGGGGCGGGTTCTGTACAACCTTGCGCGGTTCGGCGACCGGAATTCCGGGCATGGCCGGTTCCGGTTCAACCAGCGGCAGGGTGTCTTCCGCCGCCGGGTACTCGATCACATCGGGTTCGGCGCGCAGTTCGGCATGCGCGGCGGTCAGCGGCGGCTCCGGGCGCAGGCCGGGCGATCCGCCCCCGTCGATCAGCAACGGATCGGGACCGCGGCCACGACCCCTGGTCAACGGGCGCGAGGGATCATCCACGGGTTGGTCCGGCTTGATGCGCGAGCGCACGGCATCCGCGATCTTGGCGCGGATGCGGTCATCGCCCGGCATTTCGTCAAAGCCCTCGATGCTGTCCTGCTCGATCAGTTCGGGTTCGGGCATCGGATCGGGGCGCCGGATCAACGAGGGCATCCGAGACAGAAATCCGCCTCGCGGCTCGTCCTCGGCATCGTCCTCGGCCGACAGGGAGTCCCCGGCGTGGAATTCGGGCGGTTCGGTGATGGCATAGGCAACCTCGTCGGCCAGTGCGACCTCTTCCCTGGCCAGCCGGGCGGCATCCCGGCGCTCTGCCAGCTGCGCCGAACGGTTGCGTGCAGCGGCCATGGCCGCGCCCGCGCCGCGACCCAGCATCGTCATCAGCCAGCCATATGTCATGATCACGCCAATCGTGATCGCGCGGACACCGCGACCGATTTCCACGCGGGTAAAACCAAAGACAAATGCGCCCAGCGCGATCATGCAGATTGCCGCGACAAGGGACATCAGTTTCAGGGCCAGGTGCGACCCGACCGGCAGGATGGTCAGCAGGGCGCCCAACACCGTGTCGCCGAACAGCCCGCCCAGACCGAAACTGTGCGTCGCGCGCCATGCGGCATCCGGCACCAGCGTGGCGGCATAGATCGAAGCCAGAGCAATGGCGATGGGCGCAAAGATCAGGCGGCCGACCGCGCGGTCCTCGCCATGGTGAAAGGCAAATCGCAAACCCCAGACAAGAAACACCAAGGCAATCCCCCAGCTGCCCCAACCCACGATCATGAATAGCGGCGCGGCCAACGATGCGCCGATCCGGCCCATCCAGTTCTGAACCGGGGCGTCGGTGGAAACCATCCAGTTGGGATCATCCGGGGTATATGAGGCAATCATCGCCGCTGCGGCCAGTCCGAAGCCGATCAGCAGGATGCCGATCAGTTCCTTGCCGCGTTTCTCGATGGCCGCCTGCATGTTGCTGTCCAGCAACGGATCGCGACTGCGTGTGTGATATGCCATGCCTACCCTCGGTCTACTTGTACAGACAGTCGCGCAGCTGGATCAGCCCGCCTTCCATGTCCTGTTTTGGGGCCACCAGCGCGGCCCTGATATATCCTTCACCCGGATTCTGCCCCGGTTCACCCTGCGCCAGATACGCTCCGGGCAGAACCCTTACCCCGGTTTCCTTCCACAGTTTCAATGCAGCGGCTTGACCGTCATCGACGGGCAACCAGAGGAAAAAGCCGGCCTCGGGCGGCTGATATCCCTGAACCGTGCCCATCACCCGGTCCGCAATCGCGTATTTCTCGCGATAGAGAGCGCGATTCTGCACGACGTGATCCTCATCGCTCCACACCGCCGCCGCGGCGGCCTGCAGCGGTCCGGGCAACGGTGCACCGGCATAGTTCCGCAACTGGCGCATCTGCGCGATCGTCTGGACCCCGCCCGCGGCAAAGCCCGACCGAAGACCCGGCAGGTTCGATCGTTTGGACAATGAATGAAAGATCGTCACGCGTTCCGGGTCGGCGCCGACCTCCTGCGCCACCTGCAACGCCCCCGTGGGCGCGTCGTCGCGATAGATTTCCGAGTAACACTCGTCCGCGAAGATACGGAAATCATATTGTTCGGCCAGGGCGATCAGGTCAGCCCAGTATTCGCGGCTGGCCACGGCGCCCTGGGGATTGGCAGGGGAACAGATGTAGACAATGGCGGTGCGGTTCAGGACATCCGCACCGACAGAGGCATAATCCGGCAAATGGCCGGTTGCGGCAGTTGCCGGAACAAAAACCGGCTCTGCGCCAACGGACAGGGCGGCAACCATGTAGACCTGGTAGAACGGATTGGGCGTCAGAATCGCGGGTTTGCTGCCGTTTCTGGTTTCCGGACACAGCGCCATGGCCGCGTTGTACAGGCCCTCGCGCGTGCCGTTCAGTGCCAGGATCTGCCTGTCGGGATCCAGCGCAACGCCATAGCGCCCCTGCACCCAAGCCGCAATTGCGCCACGCAGGGCATCGGTGCCTTCGTTCTGGGGATAGGAGTTGAACCCGGCCGCGTTCTCGACGATCACATCGGTGACCCAATCCGGAAAGGCGTGTTTCGGCTCGCCAATGGTCATGTGAACGACATCGCCACCGGGCGCGTGAACGTCCAGCAACGCGCGCAGGCGCGGGAATGCATATTCCGGTAGGTTCGAAAACCGCTCGGGTAGGTCCATGTTTCCGCCTCAAGGTCGGGATCGTTTCGTCCCGTTTGACGGCAGATTACAGACCGTGCGCGTGCCCGTCCAGACAAACAGGGTTAACGCGCCGGATTTGTGGCTTTCAGGCCAATGCGCTCTCTGCAGCCGCCCCGAGACGCAACAATGCCTCTTCGCAGCCGGGCGCGCCCATCATCATCAGACCGCAGCCGGGCGTTCCGGTCGGCAGAGTCAGCGCGCACAGCCCCATCAGGTTTCCGATCCGCGTGTTGCGAAGCGTCAATAGGTTTTCGGTAACATAGTATTGCTGATCCGCCATCAACCGCTCGACATTTGGCGGCGTATTCGGAGCAGACGGGCACAGAACGGCGTCAAACCCGGCGGTTGCCCTGTCCCAGGCGATGCGCGCCGCCCGCAACCTGGCCCAGGCGGCAACGTAGTCGCTGCCCGAGAATTCCGCGCCGGAGCGGAAACGTTCCAGGATCTGATCGTACATCAGGCCCGGGTTCGCCTCGATCACATCGCGCCATAGACCATAGGCTTCGGTGGAATAGAGCACACCGCTCAGGCCCATGACCTCGGTCAGCGCGGGAACCTCGACGGTGTCAATGATCGCGCCGGCATCGGCCAGTCGGGCAACTGCACCGTCGAACGCGGTCAGTGGAACCTCCCGCATGTCGTCAAGGGCCACGTTTTGCAGGATTCCAAGCCGGCGGCCTTTGAGGGAAGCGCCGCGCAGGTCGGCCGGTTGCCGGCCTTCCAGTGCGGCCAGCATCAGCGCCGCATCCTCGACCGTGCGCGCCAGTGGCCCAACCGTATCGAACTGCAGGCACAGCGGCACGACACCTTCGAGACTGACCCGCCCCGCAGTGGTTTTTAGCCCGACGAGATTGTTCCAGGCTGATGGAATACGCACCGACCCCCCCGTATCAGAGCCTATTCCAATTGCCGCGAGATTGAATGCGACCGAAGCCGCAGCCCCGGACGAGGACCCGCCTGGCGCCAGGGATTCGTCATGGACACAGGGTGGTGTGGCGGTAATCGGATTGAGGCCAAGCCCGGAGAAGGCCAACTCGCTCATGTGAGTCTTGCCCAGACACACGGTTCCCATGGCCGTGGCATTGCGCAGAACCAGGGCATCGGTATCGGGAATGCGATCTTTCAGCAAGGCGGACCCGGCTTCGGTCGCGACCTCGGCCGAATCAAACAGGTCCTTCCAGCTGATCGGCACCCCGTCCAGCGGCGACAGACGCCTTCCTGACTGCGCGCGCGCACTGGCGGCCCGCGCTTCGGCAAGCGCACGTTCGCCGGTTACGCGGGCATAGATGCGATCGCGATGAGGATGCGCTGCAATGGCGTCGAGGTAGGTTTGGGTCAATTCGACCGGATCGATTTCCCCGGCCGCGATTCCGCGCCCCAGATCACCCGCACTTTGTGTCAGCCAGTCCTGCATGTCGTCCCCCATCCTGCGTTCTGCCAGAGCGTAGCGACAGCACCGCGCATGGACAATCCCGCCGACAGGATCATAGTGCAGGACATGAAACCGGATACAGACATCATCATTGTTGGCGGCGGGCTGAACGGCCCCGCTCTGGCCCTGGCACTTGCGCAGGCGGGCCATGCGGTGACCGTTATTGACGCCCTGCCGGCCGCGACCCGGAAAGAACCGGCCTTTGACGGGCGGGCCTATGCGCTGGCGCTGGCCTCGCAGCGTTTGCTGCTGGCAACCGGCATCTGGGACCGGATCTCGGATCAGGCGCAACCGATGCTGGAAATCAAGGTCACGGACGGGCATGCCGGAAAGGGACCGTCGCCGTTCTTCATGCATTTCGACCATGCCGAGATCGAAGAGGGCCCGATGGGGTACATGGTCGAAGACCGGCACCTGCGCCGCGCCTTTCTGGACGCGATGGAATCCGAAACCCGCGTCACACAGATCAGCGGCCAAAGCGTCGTGGCTCAGGAAACATCATCAAGAGGTGTTTCCGTGACGCTGAATGACGGGAAGCAGATCACCGGAAAGCTTCTGGTCGGATCGGATGGCCGCAAAAGTGGAACCGCAAGCCGCGCCGGAATCAAGCGCACCGGGTGGGAGTACGGGCAGACGGCACTGGTCTGTGCCATCGCCCATGAAAAGCCGCATCACGGTATCGCGCATCAGTTTTTCATGCCGCCCGGACCGCTTGCAATCCTTCCACTGACGGGCAACCGAAGCTCTATCGTGTGGAGCGAGAAAACGGAGAATGCGATGCGGATCAATGCGCTGGACGAAGCCGGATATCTGTCCGAGCTGCGCCCGCGTTTCGGTGACTTCCTGGGCAAGATCACGCTGGCCGGGGATCGGTTCACTTATCCGCTGAACCTGACGATTGCGAACAGTTTCATTGCAGAGCGTCTGGCGCTTGTCGGCGATGCGGCGCATGGAATGCACCCGATTGCGGGCCAGGGGCTGAATGCCGGGCTGCGCGATGTGGCGGCGCTGGCAGAAACCGTGACCCTCGCAGCACGGCGCGGCGAAGACATCGGCACCGCACCGGTTCTGGAGCGCTACCAGCAGTGGCGCCGGTTTGACACCACGGCGCTGGTACTGGCGACGGATATGTTCAACCGGCTGTTCTCGAACGATAACCCATTGCTGCGCGCGGGGCGGGATCTGGGCATGGGCCTGGTGAACGCGGTGCCAGGGCTGCGGCGGGGATTCATCCGCGAGGCCGCCGGTCTTACCGGCGATCTGCCCCGCCTGATGCAGGGCAAAGCGATCTGATACTGCCCGTCCGGTTCGTCACACGCCGAAACCGGCAAGCAGCCGGGGTTGACGGAATACCCGGCGCAACTGCCGCTCGATCATGACATCCGCGCTGTGTGCCTGTGACGCGAGGCGCCGTGTTTGCGCAATGGCCCGCAGGCTTTTCTCGCGCGCCTTCAGTCTGGTGATTTCGTTCCTGATCTCTGCCAATTCTCTTGTCGGGTGCACTGCAATCGTCATTCCGCTCTTCCTCTGGTTGCAGGGCAAGAAAATCAAAAGAGCGCTAAAACTTGGTTAACGAGACTTTCAATCCAATTCACGTGCTTCATCGATAAGCATGATCGGAATCCCGTCACGGATCGGAAAGGCCAGACCCGCGGATTTGGATATCAGTTCCTGATGTTCCGCGTCATATTCCAGCGTGGCGTGGGTTTGCGGGCAGATCAGGGCCTCCAGCATATGCCGGTCGAACAGAGGGGTGGCTGCGGTCATTGCAAAAGTTCCTCATTGGCGCCGCCCCGGAGGGCAAATTCGATCAGAGTGATCAATGTTTCCCTGCGGGTGGTCAGCGATGGCGCTTCGAGCAGCGCCTGTTTGTCTTCGGGTTTGAAATCCAGAAGCATCGACAGCGAATTTATCAGCAATTCGTCCTCGGCTTCCTTGATGGTCTCCCAATCCGTCGAGAGCTTGCGGGCCGAGAAATAGCGATCCAGCAAATCGAGAAACTCGCCGCGATCAAACGCCAAGTCCGTTTCGGTCGGCCCCAAATCACGGTCAAAGCCGTCCCACTGCACATCAAAACGGCGATAGGGCGTGAAGCCTTCGACCTCGCGCAGAGTGCGAAACCGCGAAATGCCACTCAGGGTGATCATGTAGCGCCCGTCCTCTGTCTCCGAAAACTGCGTAACCCGGCCTGCACACCCGATGGCATGCACCGATGTGTCACACCCACGCATCGGGTTTGGTTGCACCATCCCGATCAGACGTTGCGGCGTCTTGATCGCGTCTTCGAGCATTTGAAGGTAACGCGGTTCAAAGATGTGCAACGGCAAACGAGACCGGGGCAGCAGCAGCGCCCCGGGAAGTGGAAACACGGCCAGAGTGTCCGGCAGGTCGGCAGCTTGCATCATGAAACTGAGTGTAGCCCTGATACGGCGTTAGGCAAATATCATCGAGCTGAGTTTCCTGCGTCCGTTCAGAACCACCGGATCGTTTGGTTTCAGCGCGTCGAAGATTGTAAAGAGCTGCGTCTTGGCCGCGCCGTCATTCCATTCCCGATCGCGCCGGAAAATTTCCAGCAGGTGATCGACGGCCTCTTGCACATTGTGATTGGCGTGCAAGGCCAGTGCGAGATCGAACCGCGCCTGAAGATCGTCCGGAGAGGCCTCGACCGCAGCGGTCAATTCGGACACCGGGCCCGCATCGGCAGCCTGACGGGCGAGTTCCAGCTGGGCATGCGCCGCTTCCAGTTCCGGGCTTGTGGATATCTCTGCCGGCGCGCCGTTCAAAATCGCTTCGGCCTGGTCCAGATCATCCATGGCGATATGCGACCGTACCAGCCCGCCATAGGCACCGGCATGTGCCGGGTCTTCGGCCAGAATGGCGGCAAAGGTCTGCGCCGCATCTACGGCAGCGCCTTCGGAAAGCATCTCTTCGGCGGCTTCCACGGCCTCGTTCAGCGAGTCGCCCGGCGCTTCGCCGCCAGTCGCGGAAATAACCCGATCCACAAACGCCTTGATCTCGGATTCCGGCAATGCGCCCTGAAATCCATCCACGGGCTGACCTTTGTGAAATGCGTAAACCGTCGGGATGGATTGGATCTGCAACTGGCCCGCGATCATCTGGGCCTCATCCACGTTTACCTTGACCATCCTGACGGCACCCTTGGCCGCCGTCACCGCCTTTTCCAGCATCGGGCCGAGAGTCTTGCAGGGACCGCACCATGGCGCCCAGAAATCGACGATGATCGGTATGTCCCTGGACGCTTCGACCACGTCGGCCATGAACGTGGCTTCTGTCGTGTCCTTGATCAGGTCAGCGGGTGCAGCAGGGCCAGTCGACAGTTCAATCATATCATTCTCTCCTTAAGAGCTTGGCCTCTATATGAAAGCTGACGCGCCAGAAACCAAGAGAAAGATGGCTCTGTTTGGCCCGGATCAGAGATCAAATGTTGCAAATACCGGCGCATGATCGCTGGGCTTGTCCCAGCCGCGCGCGTCGCGCAGGATTCGGCTGGAATGCGCGGCGGAGGAAATATCCGGAGTGGCCCAGATATGATCCAGTCGTCGCCCCTTGTCGGCTGCGGACCAGTCCCGGGCGCGATAGGACCACCAGCTGTACAATTGTCCGTCGGGAATGTCCTGACGCGTGACATCGACCCAATTGCCCGCGTCCTGTGTTTCCGAGAGTTGCTCGACCTCGATCGGGGTGTGACTCACCACCTTGAGCAGTTGCTTGTGGCTCCAGACGTCATCTTCGCGCGGTGCGATATTGAGATCACCGACCAGAACCGACTTTTTCGGCCGGTCAGCATGGAACCAGTCCCGCATCTGCGTCAGATAATCAAGCTTCTGGCCGAACTTCTCGTTCACTTCGCGATCCGGCACGTCGCCGCCAGCCGGGACATAGAAATTGTGAATCGTGACACCGTTTTCCAGCCGCCCGGCAATGTGGCGCGCATGACCCAGGTCTGCAAAATCCTGCGATCCGACTTCCTCGATCGGAAGACGCGAGAGGATGGCCACGCCATTGTACCCTTTTTGCCCCCGGGCGATCATGTGTGGATAACCCAGTGCAGCAAATCCCTCGGTCGGGATTTTTTCGACCGGTGACTTGCACTCTTGCAGACACAGCACGTCGGGCGCATTTTCTTTCAACAGTTTCAACACGATGGGCTCGCGCAACCGCACTGAATTGATGTTCCACGTGGCAAGAGAGAATGGCATGAAGATCTCGCAGATGGGCCTTTGTCGGCGCACCCTAAACCGGGATCGCACAAGTTACCATTGCAGAACCGGTGGCACGACCGGACATTCCGGGTCGACGACAAAAAAAGGCCGGGCATCAAGCCCGGCCAAGTCCAACAGGGAGGTTGTATGTCATAACCCGGACATACGCGGGATGAGTCCGTTGTATAGATGATGCCAGCGTGACTCTTTGACCTGCATCAACTATCTCAACCATAGCGTGTGCGACTTAACATGTAAATCTTTCATGTCAGGCCACAAGACGATAACCGCCGGATT
>CAYGNE010000083.1:8893-13220 GCA_964351155.1 uncultured Rhodobacterales bacterium
CGGGCATTTGACGGATCTGGTTCTATTTTCTGGCGCAACCGATAAATATGGGTTTCCAGCGTATGGGTGGTGACGCCTGCATTATACCCCCAAACCTCGTGCAACAGCACATCTCGCGCCACGACACCGTCCGTGGACCGGTACAGGAACTTCAGGATATTCGTTTCCTTCTCGGTCAAGCGGATCTTGCGATCATCTTCGGTAATCAGCATCTTCATCGCCGGTTTGAACGTATACGGACCAAGCGTGAACACCGCGTCCTCGGATTGCTCATGCTGGCGCAACTGGGCGCGAATGCGGGCCAGCAGCACGGGAAACTTGAAGGGTTTCGCGACATAATCGTTTGCCCCGGCGTCGAGCCCCAGAATGGTGTCGGCATCACTGTCATGGCCCGTCAGCATCAGGATCGGCGACTTGACCCCCTGCTTGCGCATCAGGCGGCACAGTTCGCGCCCGTCGGTATCGGGCAGGCCGACATCCAGGATGATCAGATCGTACAACGCCTCTTTGACGCGTTCCATGGCGCCCTGGCCATCGCCGGCCTCGAACACGTCGAAATCCTCGGTCATGACAAGCTGCTCGCTCAACGCGTCGCGCAGATCGTCGTCATCATCGACCAGCAATATTTTCTTGAGTTGCGCCATTGGGCTTTCCTCCTGTCTGTCCCCAAATGAGATGTGCGCACAATTGCCCGTGGGCAAGGATTGCTGCACCGGTTCACGCTGACGTGTCCCGGGTGGGGGAATTGTTTCACATTCCATCAAACAACGCTTAGGTAATGCATCACAATCGAACGGATCGGATGCCAATGAGCCTTGCACCGAACATAACCGAACTGCTGTCCCGGGCCCGCGCCGACCTGAGAATGGGCGTGCCTGTCGTGCTGCGCAGTTCCACTGGTGCGATCCTGGCGCTCAGCGCCGAAACGCTGACCCAGGAACGGCTTTCGGACCTGCGCGGGATAGACCCGCATCCAATCGTTGCAATCACCGACCGGCGCGCGACAACGCTCAAGGCGCGGGCGTATGACGGGGATCTGGCACGCGTGATCATCCCGGATGATGCCGATGCACGCTGGGTACTTGACGTTGCCGATCCTGCCGATGACCTGATTTCGCCGATGAAGGGCCCCCTGGTCACGGAACGCGACGGCGCCGCCGATCTGTTCCGCACGGCGCTTCATTTGGCAAAAGCCGCCAGGTTGCTGCCCGCGGTCATCGTCGTGAGGCTCACGGACGGCACTGCATTCGCCGCCCAAAACGGACTGACGCTTCTCGATCAGGCACTTGCAGCCCCCCATCTGACCGATAGGAGCCCTCTTTCCCCGGTGGTCAGCGCGCGGCTGCCGGTGCAGGTGTCAGAGACCGGGCGACTGCACGTTTTCCGCCCCGGAGACGGTGGCGAGGAACATTATGCGATGGAAATCGGCCGCCCGGACCGGGACCTCCCGGTTCTGGCCCGCCTGCATTCCGCCTGTTTCACCGGCGACCTGATGGGAAGTCTGAAATGCGATTGCGGCCCACAACTGCGCGCGGCGATGGCCCAAATGGGTCACGAAGGCGCCGGTGTTCTTCTATACCTCAACCAGGAAGGGCGCGGCATCGGGCTGGCAAACAAGATGCGCGCCTACAGCCTGCAGGACCAGGGCTTTGACACGGTAGAGGCCAACCACCGGCTGGGTTTCGAGGATGATGAACGCGATTTCCGGATCGGGTCCGATATTCTGAAGGCGTTGGGGTTTTCAGGCGTCCGGTTGCTGACCAACAATCCGGCAAAGATCGAGATGATGGAAAGAACCGGTATCAAGGTGGTCGAACGCGTTCCCCTGAAGGTCGGCGAAACCGTCCAGAACGCCGCCTATCTCGCAACCAAGGCCCGCAAGTCGGGCCACCTTCTGTGAGCCGTTCTGCCCGGCTTGCCCGGGTGCCTGCCCGTCCCGGGCATGACATGGTGCTCTCCCCGACCGGATTGACGTTCCTGGGGCGTCGGTTTCCCTGTTCGGTGGGCAGGGGTGGCGTCACCGCCGACAAACACGAAGGCGACGGATCGACGCCGCAGGGTGTGCATCATGTCGTCGGGGTTATGTACCGGCCTGATCGCATGACTTCGCCCGCGCCCTGGGCAAAACCGATCCTGCCGGGCGATCTCTGGTCCGACGACGTGACCGATCCGGACTATAACCACCTGGTCCGCGCACCTCACCCGTTTCAACACGAAACGCTGCGCCGGGCCGACCCGCTTTATGATCTGATATTGCTGACAAACTGGAACTGGCCCGAAGCCATTCCCGGGCTCGGCTCCGCCATCTTCCTGCACCGGTGGCGCAGACCGGGGTTTCCGACAGAAGGCTGCATCGCCCTCCGCCCGGATCACCTGCGCTGGATAGCCCGCCGTGCCGTGCCCGGAACCCGGTTGCGCGTCCCTGCCGCTTCTTTCTGGTTCTAAATACCCGAATCTCCCGGCATCAGCCGCCCGAAACCGGCGTCCGTTCCCCAAAGATCGCCGAGCCGATACGTACATGGGTGGCCCCGAGCGCAATCGCTGTTTCGAAATCCCCACTCATGCCCATGGACAAACCGCGCAGCCCGTTGCGCGCGGCGAGTTTGGCCAACAGGGCAAAATGCAGGGCGGGTTCCTCATCGACCGGCGGAATGCACATGAGCCCGCCAACCGGCAGGTCGAGGTCCCGGCACCGGGCAACAAACCCATCCGTCTCGGCAGGCAATACACCGGCCTTCTGCTCTTCCTCGCCGGTGTTGACCTGAATGAACAACGCGGGACATTTGCCACGTTCCTGGGCCAGACGGGCCAGGGTGTCGGCCAGTTTCGGTCGGTCAACGGAATGAATTGCATCGCAGAGTTCAACAGCCTGACGCGCCTTGTTGGTCTGCAACGGCCCGATCAGGTGCAGATCGATGCCGTCAAATCGTTCCCGGAATGCCGGCCATTTTCCGGCGGCTTCCTGAACGCGGTTTTCGCCAAAGCACCGATGCCCCTGCCGCAGCACGGCCTCGACCCGGTCATTGGGTTGAACCTTGGACACGGCAATCAAGGTCGTGCTCCCAGGTGTCCGCCCGGCTGTGGTTTCCGCGGCGGCGATCCGGTTTCTGATATCTTCCAGCGACATCCGGTTTCCTCTGAACTTTGGCAGAAGGAAAACACCAACCGGCGGCAAAAGAAAAGGGCGAGCCCGGAAGGGCCCGCCCAAATCGTAGGTCAGATGTGGATCAGCTTAGAAGCTGAAGTACACGCCTGCCTGAACCTGGCTGTCGTTGTCGGCTTCGTCAACGTAACCAGCAACGAAGGTAGCGCCGCCACCCAGGTCATACTGGTAGTTGATGCCCCAGGACGTACCGTCCAGGCCGCGCGATGCTGCACCCAGGTTGCTTGTTGCGGTGTCGTTCGCAGCTGCAGTCAGAGCGCTGTCAACATCGGTGCTGTTCACCCAGAGCAGGATGTTGCTGGCTGCGCCGATGTCCATGTTGCCTTCTACCGTCACGGAGTCTGCGACGTCGGTCGAGCCATAGGCCAGACGTGCGCCAAACTGACCCCAGTCAGCGCCCAGAGCGACAAAGTACAGGCCATCGTTCGGATCGAACACGGTGCCGTTGGCGGCAACGATGGTCGTGGTGTTGCTTGCGGACTGGTAAGCACCGGTGACATAGTAGTCGCCGAAGCTGTAGGTCAGCATCACGCCAGTGCGCTCTTCACCATTGGCCGCGCCAGCAACGGTGCCACCGTTACGCTGCGAGTAGGACACGTGACCGGTGAAGCCACCAGCAGTGTAGATTGCTTCCACACCGTTCGAGCCAACGCCAGCGGAGCTGTATGCATCCCAGTTGAAGCCGGTTCCGCCGCTCCAGATGGAAGTGCCAGGAGTGGTGGTGGTGTCAACCGAAAGCGACTTGATCGGCACCGAGTGGAAGCCCATGCCGTCAATGCCGGTACCAGCCGAGCGGGTGCCGGTTGTGTACAGGCCCGGAGCGTTTTCAACTGCGCCGATGATGTTGCCGACGTTGACCAGCAGGCCACCGTAGGAAACGCCAAAACGGGCACCGTTGAACATTGCGCCACCGGCAACACCGTCACGGCTTTCAGCCTGCGCACGGAAACGTGCGTTGAAGCCTACGCCACCGTCGGTTTCGGTCGACATGTCGAACTGCAGACGCAGACGGCTGGTGATGTTGGTTTCGGAACGGCCAACAACGCGCTCGTTTGCTTCATTCCAGTCCAAACCAAAACGGCCATAGCCGCTCAGGCGAACGTCTGCTGCTGCCATGCTGCCAAGAGCGATCAGCGCAGTCGTTGCGAAGAGAACCTTTTTCAT
>CAYGNE010000084.1:0-13219 GCA_964351155.1 uncultured Rhodobacterales bacterium
GAAAGGCTGCGCAATTCTCCAGCCATATGACATGGAGGTCGGCCAGTTCACCTATTTTCAGCAGGTTGGCGGGCACGACTGCAACCCGGTTTCAGGTGAACTGACCTATGGTCTGGAACGGCTTGCGATGTATGTGCTTGGGGTAGAGCATGTCATGGATATGCCGTTCAACGATCCCGACGCGCCGATCCCGCTCAGCTATGGCGATGTGTTCAAGCAGACAGAGGAAGAATACGCGCGTTGGAATTTCGACACGGCGAACACCGAAATCTTGCTCCGGCACTTTGAAGAGGCCGAACAGGAATGCGCGGCGATCCTCGCCCAGCCGGCAGAGGATCCCAAGACCGGCAAACGCATCGTGATGGCGCACCCGGCCTATGACCAGTGCATCAAGGCCAGCCATATCTTCAACCTGCTGGACGCGCGCGGCGTGATCTCGGTGACCGAACGGCAGGCGTATATCGGCCGGGTCCGGGCACTGGCCAAGCAATGTGCCGACGCCTTCGTGCAGACCCCGGCAGGTGGTCACACCGGATGAGCGGTAAGCCGATCGCAATTCTCATTCTGGCTTGCGCGCTGTTTGCTGGTGCTGCGCTCTATTATCTGCAGGTCTATGGCTACTACCGCGAGGTGCCTGCCAGCGGGCCAACGGATGTAATGCTGGTTCCGCTGACCAATGGCGCTCCGGAACCCGTCCCGCACGCAGAATTCCGGGCCATCGACGCCGAAAGTTCGCCGATCCGGTTTCGTGCCTGTTTCACGTCCGGTGCCGACCCGAATGCGCTGGCCGCAAAGTACCAGGTTCGATCCGATGCCGTTCCCCGCAACGCTCCTTCATGGTTCGAATGCTTTGATGCGGCAGCAATCGCGGCCCTGATCGAACAGGGCAAGGCGCAGGTCTTTCTGGGCGAAAAGAACGTTCACTATGGTGTCGACCGTATCGTCGCCATCACCGATGACGGATATGGATACGCCTGGAACGAACTGAACGACTGCGGCACCAAGGCCTATGACGGCACCGTGGTCGGCGAGACATGCCCGCCACGCCCCGCCAATTGATGCAAGTCGAGAACGGCGACATGACAAACACTCTTGTTGTTCCTGATTTCATCACGGCGACATTGGGATTTGCGGTCTTCATTGCCGGCGCCGAAACCAACGCCAGCATGGAAGTCCTGCGTCGGTTCAACATCCCCGAACCGGTGACCGGCGGGCTGGTGATGGCGTTCATCCTTTTGGTGGTTTATCTGATCACCGGCACTGAAATCAGTTTTGAATTGAATACGCGCGATTTCCTGCTGGTTCTTTTCTTTGCCGGAATTGGTCTGAACGCTCGGTTGTCGGATTTGATTTCAGGCGGAAAACCATTACTGTTGCTTGCGTTTCTGACACTTCTGACCATTGTCGCACAAAACCTGATCGGCGCGGCCGGCGCGGTCTTGTTCGGGTATCCGTTTCAATCCGGCGTATTGTTCGGGTCTGCGGCCTTGATCGGCGGGCATGGCACGGCCATTGCCTGGGCGCCCGATGTTGCCAACGCAACCGGGCTGGACGGCGCGTCGGAACTGGGCGTTGCGGTGGCGACATTGGGCCTCATTCTGGCCGCTCTGGTCGGTGGTCCGATTGCGAAACACCTGGTCGACACCCACTCCTTGTCACCGGACCGCCCGGATGAGGTGAACACCGTTGGACTGGTCGAGGATCCGGCGCGCGCCGGGGCTGATATCAACCATCTGTCGATCATGCGCGTCTTCCTCTATCTCAATCTGGCGATCCTGCTGGGATATATCCTGCATTCCGCGCTGGACGCGGCCGGTTTGAAATTGCCCCTGTTTGTGCCCTGCCTGATGATGGGAATCCTGATTGCCAACCTGCGCGACCGCCTGTTTCCGAATGCGCCGCCGGTGACCCGTACCCCGTCTTTGGCGTTGATCTCGGAATTCGCTTTGGGTGCGTTTCTGGCCATGTCCCTGATGAGCCTGCAACTCTGGACCATTGCTGAACTCGGGCTTGCCATATCCGTCATCATGCTGGCACAGACGGTATTCACCGTCATGTTTGTACTCTATGTCCTGTTTCCGCTGATGGGGCGCGGATATCGGGCGGCCGTTCTCGCCGCCGGTTTCGGCGGGTTCGCTCTGGGTGCGACGCCTACTGCCATCGCCAACATGACCGCGGTGACCAAGCGCTATGGCCCTTCGCCTATTGCCTTTGTCGTGCTCCCCCTTGTATCCGCCTTTATTGTCGATATCGCCAATGCCGTCGTCATTCAGGCCATCGTGAATTTCTGAGGACCCGCCATGCCCGACCTGCTGATTGAACTGTTTTCCGAAGAAATCCCGGCCCGGATGCAGTCCCGCGCTGCCGAAGACCTGAAGAAACGCCTGTGCGACGGCATTGTCGAGGCTGGCCTGACCTATTCAGCCGCGGCCGCATTCTCAACGCCCCGCCGCCTGACCGTTGCAATTGACGGGTTGCTCACTGCGTCGCCCGATCTGCGTGAGGAACGCAAAGGACCGCGTGTAGATGCGCCCGACAAGGCAATAGAAGGTTTCCTGCGGGGGGCCGGCATCGTCCGCGAGCAACTGGTCGAACGGGAAACCCCCAAGGGATCGGTTTATTTTGCGATCCTTGACAAGCCCGGCCGCCCCGCCGCCGAAATCGTTGCCGAAGTTCTGACGGCCACGATCCGCAATTTCCCCTGGCCCAAGTCCATGCGCTGGGGGGCTGGATCGCTGCGTTGGGTCCGGCCTTTGCATTCGATTCTCTGCATTCTGACGGATGAAAACGGCGCCAGTATCGTTCCGATGGAAATCGACGGACTGACGGCCGGGGACACGACACGGGGCCACAGGTTCATGGCACCGGATGCCATCTCTGTGACGTCGTTTGAGGATTACCAGGCAAAACTGAAGCGCGCCCATGTTCTTCTCGACCTAGAAGAACGCCAGAACCATATCTGGAACGACGCAACCAACCTTGCTTTCGCTGCCGGACTTGAGGTGGTGGAGGACAAGGGGCTTCTGGCCGAAGTCGCGGGTCTGGTAGAATGGCCGGTGGTGCTGATGGGGGAAATCGACGAGGCGTTTTTCGGCCTGCCGCCTGAGGTTCTGCAGACCAGCATGCGCGAACATCAGAAGTTCTTTTCCGTGCGCAATCCCGAAACAGGTCGTATCGAACGATTCGTGACCGTGGCAAACCGCGAAACCGCAGATCACGGCGTTACGATACTTGCCGGTAACCAGAAGGTGCTGTCCGCGCGTCTGGCCGATGCAAAATTCTTTTGGGAAAACGATCTTCGTGTTGCGAAATCGGACATGAACGTCTGGCTGGAAGATCTTGAAAACGTGACATTCCACTACAAACTCGGCAGCCAGGGCGACCGCATCCGCCGGATTGCCGCCCTTGCCCGCGAACTTGCTCCCATCTGTGGCGCCGATCCCGATCAGGCGGAAACAGCCGCAACTCTGGCCAAGGCGGACCTCAGCTCCGAAATGGTCTATGAATTCCCGGAACTTCAGGGACTTATGGGGCGATATTACATTAGTTCCTCAGGTCAACCCGATGCAATCGCCGCCGTTGCGCAGGAACACTATTCCCCACTCGGCCCATCGGATGGCGTTCCCACGGCCTCGCTTTCGGTTGCCGTGTCGCTGGCCGACAAACTCGACACGCTGACCGGTTTCTGGGTCATCGATGAGAAACCGACAGGGAGCAAAGACCCCTTCGCGCTACGTCGGGCGGCGCTTGGCGTGATCCGGTTGGTGTTGGAAAGAGGGCTTGAGTTGCCACTGCTGCCGATTTTCCACAGGTCCTGCGAGATGAAATTGGATGACCTGATTTCGGTCCAACAAAAAGAGTCCGTCGAAGATCACCAGGAAGTTGAGAAGCTCACAGACGAGGCACCGGGCGAAACCGACAGGCTGAACATCACAATCGATGAGCAAAGAAAGAAGATTGCCAGCGATATCAATAGTCGATTGGTTGATATGAAGAGTGATCTTCTGTCTTTTTTCCACGATCGCCTCAAGGTCTACCTCCGCGATCAGGGCATCCGGCATGACATCATCGACGCCTGCATCGCGATGGACGGAAACGACGATCTCAACCTGCTGGTCAAACGCGCTCGCGCACTCAATGAAATCATCGCAACCGACGACGGCGAAAACCTCGTACAGGGGTTCAAACGGGCCAACAACATACTCACCCAGGCCGAGGAAATGGATGGGGTGGAATACTCCTATGGCGCAGACCCCAAATTCGCCGAAACGGGGAGCGAAAAGGCGCTGTTCGTCGCGCTCGACACGGCAAAGATCCGGATCGCTTCAGCGCTCGAGGAAGAGGATTTCCCCGCAGCGATGGTCGCCATGGCGGGCCTGCGGGCACCGATTGACGCTTTCTTCGAAGACGTGCAGGTCAATGCGGACAACCAGACACTGCGCCGCAACCGCCTGAACCTGCTCAACCAGATTCGTGCGACCTGCAATTCGGTGGCCGACCTGACGCGCATAGAAGGCTGATCGCCCGCCCACGCCGGATCGCGCATCCTTCTGCTTCTTTCTGGTCCGAAATACCCGAATCTCACGCCCGCCGCCCGCGAATTCGGCGAGCTTTTTCTTGCTTCGCAAGCAAGCAGGCCTATGCTGCAACGGCAGAACAAAAGGTGCCGCAGTGCAGAATAATCCGCATACCACGCTGATCACACCCTCCGCGCCCGTGTCGACAGCGACGCATGGTGGCCGGGCCAAGTGTCTGCAACGACTGGTCCGGCTCGATCTTCCTGTTCCGCGCACGGTCGCGCTGTCTTTTTCGGCGGTTCATCGCATCGCCGAAGGGGACTTGCCTGACATCGCCACCATCCTCGGGGAATTCCCCGAGGATGCCCTTGTCTGCGTGCGCCCGTCCTCCGAGGATCCGGATTGGGGCGGGCCGGGGGCGGTTCTGAACATCGGAATGAATGATGCCCGCTATGAGGAGTTCTGCGAGAGCTTGGGACGGGATGCGGCTGGCGCACTCTACCTGCGATTTGTCCAGTCCTACGCCATTCATGTCGCCCGGCTGGACCCCGACATGTTCGATGACGTTGCCGCCGGAGGGGTTCGGGGACTGAAGCAGACGCTGCGCGCTTACGAGGCTGAAACCGAAGAGAACTTCCCACAGGATCCGGCGGAACAACTGGCTGGGGTTTTGCGCTCGATGGCGCGCGCCTGGGAGGGAACCTCGGCCCGGCTTCTGCGACAGGCCAAGGGCGCGCCTGCCGATGCCGGGCTGGGCCTGGTGGTGCAGGAGATGATTCCCGGCATCGGACAACGGGAAAGCGGATCGGGTGTCCTGCAGCTGGTGAACTCCAGGACCGGCCAGCTCCAGACGACCGGCCGCTATCTCAGCCAGAGCCAGGGGCGTGATGCATTGGGGGCAGGGGCCGAAGCGCTGTACATCGAAAAGGATTCTCGCGGTCCCTCGCTTGAAGAAGCGGCCCCCGAGGCGTTTGCCGAACTCAAGGCACATGCCGCCTTGATGCGCAGGAAGCTGCGCGAAGAAATGCAGGTCGAATTCGTCATCGAGAATGGCCGCGTTCACATTCTCGACGGGGTCCGCGTGGCGCGCAGCAGCCGCGCGGCCGTACGCATCGCGGTCCAACTGGCGCTGGACGGAATAATCACACCGCAAGAGGCGGTGATGAGGATCGATCCGCATGCCTTGAATGAATTGCTACACCGCCAGGTTGCCCCGGACGCAAAGCGTGATGTGCTGGCCACCGGTATCGGTGCCAGCCCTGGGGCAGCGACGGGCCAGATCGTTTTTACCTCAGCCGAGGCGCAGGCCGCCGCGGCGCGGGGCGAACCCTGCATTCTGGTTCGTCGCGAAACTTCGCCAGAGGACATCCGCGGAATGCATGCCGCGGCAGGCGTCCTCACCGAGCGTGGAGGAATAACCAGCCACGCCGCAGTCATCGGACGGGGGTTGGGGTTGCCCTGCATCGTGGGCGCGTCCTCACTCAAGTTCCGGGTCAACAGGAAACAGGTCACCGCACCCGACGGGCGGGTTCTCAAGGCGGGCGACATTATCACCATAGATGGCGGTTCGGGTCAGGTGCTGGCGGGCCAGCCGGCGATGCTCGAGGCGGCCCTGGATGACTCGTTCCAGACCCTGATGGGCTGGGCCGACGAAGCACGTGACATCGGTATCCGGGCCAATGCCGACAGCCCGGCCGACGCTCAGACGGCACGGAACTTCAATGCCCAAGGCATCGGTTTGTGCCGGACCGAACACATGTTTTTTGATCCAGGACGTCTGATCGTGATGCGCGAAATGATTTTTGCGCAAACACCGTCGGGGCGGGCCGCCGTGTTGGCAAGGCTGCTTCCCATGCAGCGCGAGGATTTCACTCAGCTGTTCCGGATCATGGAGGGCCAACCGGTCTGCATCCGCCTCTTTGACCCGCCATTGCACGAGTTTCTGCCCAACAACCGGACCGGGCAGCGCGAGTTGGCCGATGCCCTGGACCTGCCGGTCAGCGACGTGGTGCGCCGGGTCGAAGCGCTGGAAGAATACAACCCGATGCTTGGTTTGCGTGGCGTCCGGTTGGGCGTCACGGTGCCGGAAATCTATGACATGCAGGCGCGTGCGATTTTCGAAGCCACGCTTGAGGCCAGCAAAGACGGCGCCCCGGTCGTGCCCGAGATCATGATCCCGCTGGTCAGCGCCCGGCGCGAAGTAGAACTGGTCAAGGGGCGTATCGATGCCGTGGCGGCCGCCGTGCGCGCCGAGCGTGGGCGGAATTTCGATTTCCGCCTGGGTGTCATGGTCGAAACTCCGCGGGCCTGCCTTCGCGCCGGTGAGCTGGCTCCGTATACGTCGTTCCTGAGCTTCGGAACCAACGATCTGACTCAGATGACTTATGGCCTTTCGCGTGACGATGCCGGACGGTTCATGTCGGATTATGTGAAACAGGGGGTGTTCCCCGAGGACCCGTTTCACGTTCTGGATACGGATGGGGTTGGCGAACTGTTGCAACTTGGGGCCGACAGGGGGCGGGCGGGAAACCCCGGCATCACATTGTCGATCTGTGGCGAGCACGGCGGAAACCCCGAATCAATAGCCTTTTGCAGATCCGCTGGATTTGACTATGTGTCCTGTTCTCCGTTCCGTGTTCCGGTGGCGCGACTAGCTGCCGCACAATTGGCGATCGGACACCACATCTGCGACGATTGATTCGCCGCAGACAAGATATTGTGGCACAATAAAGGCGAAAGGTCGGTGATTTATTGCCGATCCAGGCCCAATCGGCACTTGCAATCCCCGCAAAACTGGACGTGTGGCCATTTCTTGGGTATGCGCTGCCCTGCGTTTGTCGCGGGAGGGTCCAACGCGGATCGTTCTTTTGGGGGCTATTATGAACCGTTTCCTTACCGTATTTGCGGTTGTTTCGCTTGTTGTCTTTTCTCTGGCAGGTCTGCCGACGACCGCCGCCGCAGAGGCCGAACTGACCGAACCGGCCGACAACGGGGCAAAGAAAAGGCACGCGTCCAACGGGCTTGGCCCGTTTCTCAAATCCCTGTTGACCGCAACCCAGCCGAAGGGAGAGGTCAAACCGATCACTGCCAATTATACCAAGAAATGGTTGGATGCCCAGCCTGCGCCGAATGGCGGAGAGCAGTGGCGTTGCCTGTCCGAAGCGCTGTACTTTGAGGCGCGCGGTGAAACGGTCAAAGGTCAGTTTGCCGTGGCGGAAGTGATCCTCAATCGGGTCAACAGTTCGAGATTTCCGGATACACCCTGTGGTGTGATCAACCAGGGCACGGGGCGCAAGTACCAGTGCCAGTTTACCTACACTTGCGATGGCAACAAGGAAGTCATTGCCGAACCGCGCGCTTTTGCCCGGGTCTCCAAGGTGGCCCGTGCCGCGTTGGACGGGCTTGAGGAAAAGCTGACCGACGGGGCGACGCACTACCACACGACATCCGTGCGACCGTCCTGGGCCAAGGTGTACACCCAGACCGCGCGCATCGGAGTGCATGTATTCTACCGTCAGAATTATCGTACGGCGAGCAACGACTAATCTGCGTCGCACTTGGAGTGGGTCGCGATCGACCTTTTGCCGGCCGTCGAGACGTTGAGGTATGGGCCGGAAGCGAGCGCGCAGGAGGGCGTTTGGTTCTGGCACAAGAGTGTGCCGCATTGTTGCCGGCCATGACATTTCGTGCGATCAGTCATCGTCGACAACCGGGTTTCGCGATGCTCTGGAACGGTCGGGTCCGGCCTGCTACACTGATCGAATTCGCCAGCCCTTCCCAAGCCCCGATCCAAAGGCCCCTCCTTCAATGAGCTCTGAAATACGCCTTGCTTTCTCGCACCCGTCCGAGCGTGCCCGGGCCACGGCACAACAAGGACCGCTGGACCGGATTTCGCTACGCGACCATATCGTCGAAGTGGAGATAGGCGCGTTTCAGGCCGAACGCGGGACCACACAGCGTGTTTGCTTTAACGTCGTGGTCGAGGTGCAGCCACTGACCGGTCCCATCGACGATGATGTGGACCGGATTCTGTCTTATGACCGGGTCACTGAGGCGATTGCCCACGAATTGGCCGAAGAGCGTCTGAACCTTCTGGAAACCCTTGCGGAACGAATTGCCGAAAGGATTCTGCTGGAACCACAGGCGATCCGCGTTTTCGTCCGCGTCGAGAAGCTCGATCGGGGCCCCGGCGCCCTTGGTGTGGAAATCGTCCGGGGGCGGGATCAGGTGGACAGTCATCTTGGAGATGGGGACAAACCGCATCCCCGGCTCATGTATTTGTCGGCTTCGGCCATTGCGTCTGACAATCTGACGGGCTGGATAGACCAGATGGCGGCACGTGAACGTCCGTTGGTGCTATGCGTCGGGGCGCATGAACAAGCGGTTCCGCGAACTGGGCACAAGATGACACAGCGCCGGATCGACCTGCTGGCCATCGAACAGAATGCATGGGTTCTGGCGGCGCGAGATCTTCGATGCAAGGTAGTGTCTACACGCACGGAATTGGACTGGGCCATGAAGAATGGGCAGATCAGCGTCTGGGCACCCTCCAAGATCGTGCTCGACGCGGTGGATGGGCCTTCGGCCGCTCCATCGGATGCCGTTGCACTGGCGGCGTGGTTTGCAGCCACGTTCCAGGCGGGAGAAATGATGGTAATCGGGGCCGAACTGCCCGAGGATCCGGGCGTGCCGTTGCGTGCCGTGCCGGTGGAGCAATCGATCCTGTGACGCAGTATGCCAGGCCGCTCGTTCAGCATGGCGCGGCGCGACCAGAAAACGCGGTCCCGCTAGCCGGTACTGACACGCTCTGGTTCACACATGCCGAACTCTTGCATCGCAGCAAGTCGCCACGGCTGATCCCCGCGGCGGAACTGCCCGCCGCGTGTCTCAACCGGCTTACCGCGCCACGCGCGCCTGTGGCAGGGTTGGAAATGACACGCCCGCAGATCATGGCAATCGTCAATGTGACCCCGGACAGTTTTTCGGATGGCGGGGTGCATCTTGACCCGGAGCGCGCGGCCAAAGCCGCATTCGCAATGACCCAAGCCGGGGCATCAATCATCGACATCGGCGGAGAATCGACTCGCCCGGGCGCTGAAATCGTTTCCGCCGAACAGGAAACAATTCGCACCCAACCGGTCATACAATCCCTTCGGCAGAAATCGGCCATTCCGATTTCCGTCGATACGCGAAAGGCCGCCGTGGCTGCCGCAGCGATGGATGCCGGCGCGTCGCTGGTCAACGACGTGTCGGGGTTCACCTATGACGACGAACTCGCCGGGCTGTGCGCGCGCGCCGGCGTGCCGGTCTGTGTCATGCATGCGCAGGGTGATCCGGCCACCATGCAGGACGATCCGCGCTATGACAACGTATTGCTGGATGTCTATGATTTCCTTGATGAGCGGATCAATGCGCTTGTGACACAAGGGATTGCGCGGCAGAACATCCTGGTCGATCCGGGGATCGGATTTGGCAAGACGCTGTCGCACAATCTTGATCTGTTGAAAAATATCAGCCTGTTCCACGGCTTGGGCTGCGTCATTCTTTTGGGTGTATCCCGAAAACGTTTCATCGGCACGATCGGCGACGCGCCTGTTCCTGCTGATCGCGCACCCGGTTCGATTGCAGTAGGACTTGCCGCACTGGCCCAGGGTGTGCAAATCCTCAGGGTGCATGATGTTTCTGACACGGTGCAGGCGCTGCGTCTTTGGTCGGCTGTAAGGTAAGGTATGTGATGAGAAAACTGTTTGGGACCGACGGGGTGCGTGGCACAGCCAATACACACCCGATGACTGCCGATATGGCGTTGCGCATAGGCGCCGCAGTCGGACGGTACTTCCGGCGCGAAGCCGGGGGTGTCCACCGGGTTGTGATCGGCAAGGATACCCGCCTGTCCGGCTACATGTTCGAAAACGCACTGACCGCCGGGCTGACCAGCACAGGAATGAACGTCTTGTTGCTGGGTCCGGTACCGACACCTGCCGTCGGCCTCATGACCCGGTCGATGCGCGCCGATCTGGGTGTGATGATTTCCGCCAGCCACAATCCGGCAGAAGACAATGGCATCAAGTTTTTCGGGCCGGACGGGTTCAAGCTCTCCGATCAGGCCGAGATAGAAATCGAAGCCCTGATCGAAGCCGGTGTCGAACCGGCGGAGTCCGCCCATATAGGTCGTGCGAAACGGATTGACGATGCGCGGTTCCGATATGGCGAGCGGGTCAAATCCTCCTTGCCGCGCGGGTTGCGGCTTGACGGGTTGAAGGTGGTGATCGACTGCGCCAACGGGGCCGCATACCGCACAGCGCCCGAGACGCTCTGGGAACTGGGCGCGGATGTGATACCGGTTGGTGTGT
This sequence comes from uncultured Rhodobacterales bacterium, assembly GCA_964351155.1. GTDB lineage: Bacteria > Pseudomonadota > Alphaproteobacteria > Rhodobacterales > Rhodobacteraceae > CAYGNE01. The sequence goes on from CAYGNE010000084.1 coordinate 10,871, forward strand.
CCCCGGACGGTTTCAACATCAACCGCGATTGCGGATCGACGAAACCGCAGGCCGCAGCCGAAATCGTGATTGCCCACGGTGCGGATGTCGGCATTTGCCTGGATGGTGATGCCGATCGGGTCATCATGATCGACGAAACGGGCGCCGTGGCCGACGGTGATCAGTTGATGGCCTTGCTGGCAACGCGCTGGGCGGCCGATGACCGACTGACGGGCGGGGCGCTCGTGGCGACCGTCATGTCTAATCTCGGGTTGGAGCGGCATCTCCAGGCACAGGGACTTCGGTTGGAACGCACCGGGGTTGGCGACCGCTATGTCGTGGAGCGAATGCTCGAAGGCGGTTTCAATCTTGGCGGTGAACAATCCGGTCACGTGGTGATGACGGATCACGCCACCACCGGCGACGGGTTGATGGCCGGATTGCATTTCCTGGCCGAGATGGTGCGCTCCAACCAGCCGGCAAGCGCGCTGGCGCAGCAATTCCAGCCGGTTCCGCAACTTCTGAAAAACGTTCGTTACGAAAACGGTCAGCAACCGCTCGACCTGCCGAGCGTCCAAGCGGCGATCGCCAATGCCGAGGGTGCACTGATTGGCAAGGGACGGCTTCTGATCCGGAAATCGGGAACTGAACCGCTGATCAGGGTCATGGCAGAATGCGAGGACCCGGATCTGCTCGACCGCACTGTGGACAGTGTGGTCGATGCGGTTTCCGACGCCGTCTCTGTTTGAGAGAACACAGGTGAGTGCGGGGCTCAGCGCGAGAACAACCGTTTCAGCGCCCCGTATTGGCTCAGCGCGACGCCGGCAAGGATCAGCGCCAGTGCCCAGATCAATGATGGCGGCAAAGGCTCGCCGAGGATCAGAGCGCCGAGCAGCACCGACCAAACCGGTACCTGGTAGTTGACGAGACTCAAGAAGACCGGTCCGGCGCTGCGCACCAGTGTCACGCGCAGCAGGTTGGCGGCGGCAGTCGGGACCAGACCCAGAAAGGTCAGCACCCACAATGTGCTGGCATTCGTTGACGGCGGCGGTCCCTCGCTGACCCATGCCGCCGGAATGACGAGCAGAGCGCCGATCATCAGCAGTATCGCGGACAATCCAACCGGGTCCACCGGCGGCAGGCGGCGCATCAAGACAGAACTGATCGCGTAACAGGCTGCAGCGGTGATGCAGGCAATCCGACCGGGTAGCTCGAGCGCGACACCGGTGCTTTCAAATGCCTGGCCGCCGATCAGGATGACAACCCCGACAAACCCGATCAGGAACCCGATTGCGCGGCGCAGCGTTATCCGTTCGCCGGGTACCAGGAAATGCGCCAGTGGCAGTACGATCAGGGCGGCGCTTGCCATCGACACCCCGGTGAATCCCGCAGTGACGTATTGCTGACCCCAGGATATCAACATGAAGGGCAGTGCAGAACTCAGAACCCCGACGACCCAGAGATTTACCCATTGGGCAATCGTAGGTCTGGTAGCAAACAGGAGACCACCCCGCAACTGCCAGACGAGCGTGGTCAGAATAGCGCCAAACCCGATGCGCGCAGCGGCCAGCCAAAATGGCGTGATGCCGCGCAATGCCACTTCGATCACCAGAAACGTACCGCCCCAGACAAAGCCCAGGATAGCCACCATGATCCAACTTCTCTTCGTAATTTCAGGTGGTTGTGCCATGGTTATCCGATGATGCGGATGAAAGAACCCCGGCGCCGTAATGGTCACGGCGCCGGGGCGACTGCAAGTCATGCCGGGTCAGCGCACCACAGCGCGCCCGGGCCAGGTTCAGTTCTTTGCCTTGTCGACCATTTTGCCTGCGGAAATCCACGGCATCATGCCGCGCAGGGTTTCGCCGACCTTCTCGATCTGATGCTCGTCATTCAAACGGCGGGTGCCTTTGAAGAACGGCTGGCCAACCTGGTTTTCGGCCATGAAGTCGCGCACGAACTTGCCGGTCTGGATGTCGGTCAGAATTGCCTTCATTCGCGCCTTTGTTTCGTCATAGGGCAGGACCCGCGGACCGCTGACATATTCGCCGTATTCGGCGGTGTTGCTGATCGAATAGTTCATGTTGGCGATACCGCCTTCATAAATCAGGTCGACAATGAGTTTCACCTCGTGGAGGCATTCGAAATAGGCCATCTCCGGGGCATAGCCTGCCTCGACCAGCGTCTCGAAACCCATGCGGATCAGTTCAACCAGGCCACCGCAGAGAACGGCCTGCTCGCCGAACAGGTCGGTTTCGCATTCCTCGCGGAAGTTGGTTTCGATGATTCCGGATCGCCCGCCGCCGATGGCGGAACAATAGGACAGGCCGATTTCCAGCGCCTTGCCGGACGCGTCGTTGTGAACCGCCA
>CAYGNE010000085.1:0-7462 GCA_964351155.1 uncultured Rhodobacterales bacterium
GAATGCTTTTGCCAACACGTCCTCGTCGATCATCATTTCCAAGGTGCAGGGCAATATCGTCGACACGCTGATGCCGCCCCTGTCGGCGAGCGAACTGGTGCTGGGCTATCTTGCCGGGGGTATCCTGCGCGGCGTGGCGGTGGCGCTGGCCATCGCGCTGGGGCTGGTTCTGGTGCTCGGGATCGTTCCGCAGCACCCGGTGGCGGCGATTGCCTTTGTCGTGCTGGGGGCGGCCCTGCTGGGTGCGCTGGGCATCGTGGCCGGGATCGTCGCGGAGAAGTTCGACCAGATGGCGGCGATCACCAACTTCATCGTCACCCCGCTCGCCTTTCTGTCGGGGACGTTCTATTCGGTCGAGTCGCTGCCGCCGGTGCTGTCGCAGATCACCCATCTGAACCCGGTCTTCTACCTGATCGACGGGGTGCGATACGGCGTGATCGGCGTGTCCGACAGCGCGCCGGCCCTTGGTTTCACGGTGTGCCTGGCGTCGACCGTTCTGGTGTGCCTGCTGGCCTGGCGGATGCTGCGCACCGGCTACCGGCTCAAACCCTGACCCCGGTCAGCCGGCGGTCTGCAGGGGCCGGCGCGCCCGGCCCAGCCGGGGATGCAGGCGCCCGGCAATGGCCCAGGCCATGAGCAGCGCCGCACCACCGGCGGCAAAGATGCCCGGAACCGGCGCGACCAGCAGCACCAGCCAGGCAAGCCCGGGTGTGGCAATGCCCGACACGTCGCGGAAGCTGGAATAGATCGCCGACATCTCGGTGCGTTCCGAAGGCTTGACCGCCATCAGAAAGGGCAGGCCCGCGCAGACATCCAGCACGATGAGACAGAACGAGGCCGCCACCAGGACCAAAACCGAAACGGCGGGCAAACCGGACGTCAGCGTCGCGATCAGGAAAAGCGCCCCCGCCGCGCCGAACCCGGCCCGGACCGATTGCCGCAGCGACCGGCGCTGCATCCATTTCAGGATCAGCGGGGCCGCGAACAGCCCGGCATTGGTGAGGGACAGCACCTGTCCGCCCAGTTTGTCACCCAATCCGCTCTGGACCGCGAAAATCGGCAGGTAGACCACGTAGACCCACCAGCCGCAGGACCGGATCACCGCGAACAGCCACCCGGCGACCAGCCGGGGCTGTGCAAAGAACCGTGGCAGGAAGGCCAGCGGGTTCGGTGGCGGGCGGTGGGCCCGGGTGATGAGCTTGCCCCTGCCCAGCCGCATGTAGAGAAAGGTTGCCAGCTGGATCATCGAGGCGACGGCGGAAACGACAAAGGGCGCCGGTTCCGACCACGCCATGAGGGTGACACCGGCAACCGGGCCCAGCGTCCAGCCCAGCGCGCTGTACAGCATGCGCGAGGTTTCGCAGCGGCCCAGTTCGACCCGCGCGACGTAATCCAGAACATAGGCATTGAGGCAGACAAAGGTCATGACCGTGCCCACCGTGTTGAGTGCCAGTGCCGAAATGACACCCCCCGCACCGCCCCCGATGGCCAGTGAGGCACCGAGAATGTTCAGCGACAGGCCGGTGCCATAGATCAGGTGCCGGGGCATGAACCGGATCGCCCAGGGCACCATCAGGCCGGTCACCAGAGACACCAGGCCGACCGAAAAATACAGCGCCGAAACGGTTTGCGCATCGCCGATCGCCCGGTAGAGCGCCAACGGGTAGACCGATATCAGAATACCGCGGGCGACGGCCTCCAGCCCGGTCAGGGTGGCAAACCCCCGGATACCCGGTGCCGGCGCATGGCGCAGCCATTCGGGAATGCGTTTCTCGTGCATGTTCGGCCTCGTGTTTTATCGGCAGCTTGGCGCGGCGGCGGGCCGGTTCTGTAGCGTTTTCGACACGTGGGTCGCGCATGGACTTCAGAGCGAAGATTTTTTTCGGCGCAAATGCGCCTCGCGCGTGGCCAGCAGCAGGGCGCCGCCAACGATGGTCCCGGCCCCGACCACCGAAATCAGGTCCGGCACGACGCCGAATCCGATGAAATCGTACACTGCGGCCATGATCAGGGTCGCATAGCTGAACGGGGCCACGAAACTGGCATCGGCCCGGGCCATGCCGTTGATGAACAGCGCCTGCGCACAGGCCATCAGGCAGCCCAGCGCGCCCAGCGCCAGCCACTGCGCCCCGGTCGGCGGATGCCACACCGCGATAACCGCCGCCGTGGCAACACCCAGCCCGATCAAGTTGTTGAACAGGAGGATCTGGAAGGTCGGCTCGCGCCCGGTGAGTTTCTTGATGAAGATCAGCTCCAGCCCCATCGCCGTTGCGGCGGCCAGCGCCAGAAGGGCAGCGGGCTGAAAGCTGGCCGGGGTCGGGCGCAGCAGGATCATCGCGCCCAGCAGGGCGACCAGCGCCGCGACCCAGCGGACCGGGCCGACCCGTTCGCCCAGCAGCGGGATGGCGAGGATCATCGCAAGAACCGGGTTCAGGAAAGTGATCGCCGTGGCATCCGCGAGCGGGATATAGGCGACCGAGGCAAACATCAGGGTCACGCCCATCCAACCGAACACCGTGCGCCCGATATGCAGGCGCCAGTGCGGGCGGCCGATCGGCGGGCGCAGAACCCCGGCAACCATTGAAATTGCAAGAAAGGCGAACAGGAACCGCCCGTGGCTGATCTGGAGCGGATTGAGCGGCGGACCGAGCGTGTCTGTCCCCAGCGCCTTGGCCAGCAGCGTGGTCGCCGCGATGAACGCGGTCGCCAGCAGGATCAGGGCGGCCGCCGCCCCCGGATTTTGCGCCTTGGGTGTGAACATCGCCAAGGTTTGGAATGCCTGCCGACCGCTGACAAGCCCAATTCGCCGTCTCAGCGGTAGATCAGCGTGCCATCCTCGAAATCCGCCGCGGGCAGGGTTTCGCGGTCTGAGAAATAGTCCTGGGTCATGACCCATGGCTGGCGGTCGCCCTGTTTGGGCATGCGTTCGAGCGCGCGGGATATGTAGCCGGGGTTGAAGTTCTCGGGGTCGATCCAGGGCCGGGCCGGCATGTCGCTGTCCCGGTCGGGGATTTCGGCCACGACCGCGTCGGCCCCGCGTTCCTGCATATGGGTCAGCAGGCGGCAGACATAGTCCGACACCAGGTCGGCGCGCAGGGTCCAGCTCGACCGCAGGTATCCGAACACCATGGCGAGGTTGGGCACGCCGCTGAGCATGATGCCGCGATGGGTGAAGCGGTGCGAGATGTCCAGCGCCTCGCCGTCCACTTCGAAGGCCACGTCTCCCAGGACATTTAGGACAAGGCCGGTGGCGCTGACCACGATATCGGCCTTGAGCACCTCGCCGCCGGACAGTTCGATCCCGTCTGCGGTGAATCGCGTGATCGTATCGGTGACCACCGACGCCTTGCCCGACCTGATGGCCATGAAGAGATCGCCATCGGGGATCATCGCCACCCGCTGCCGCCAGGGCCGGTAGGACGGGGTGAAATGTGTCTGGACGTCGTAATCCTCGCCCAGGTACTGGCGGGCCGCGCCGATCAGGTCATTGGCCAGCGCCTCCGGCTCGGCAAAAGACCGGCGCACGGTTTCCCGCTGCTCCATCAGGAATTTGCGGCGCATGATCTCGTGTACCCAGTCATCGGGCAGGTCCAGCGCCTTGAGCGTTTCGGCGAATTCGTCGGTCTTTGGGCGTGGATAATAATAGGTTGGCGAGCGTTGCAGCATGGTGACATGGGCGGCCTTGCCGGCAATCGCGGGGATCAGGGTGGCAGCCGTTGCGCCGGACCCGATGACGACCACCCGCTTGCCGGTCACGTCCAGATCGTCGGGCCAGGTCTGGGGATGCACGATGTCGCCCGTGAACTGCTCCATGCCGGGCCATTCCGGCTGGAATCCTTCGGAATGCCGGTAATAGCCTGAACACATCCACAGGAAACGGCAGGTGAGCCGGCGCGCCGCGCCGTCATGTGTGACGTCGACCGTCCATAACCGCGTATCGCTGTTCCACGACGCCGCCTGTACCGAATGGCCGAACCGGATGTGCCTTTCCAGATCGTTTTCGGCGATGGCGTCCTTCAGGTAGGTCAGGATTTCACTGGCCGTGGCGATGGGCACGCCGGTCCAGGGTTTCCAGCGAAAGCCGAACGTGTAGAGATCGCTGTCCGACCGGATGCCGGGAAACCGGTGCGTGTGCCAGGTGCCGCCGATGCCGTCCTTGCTGTCGAGTATCGCAAAGCGCAGGTCGGGCAGGGTCTGTCGCAGATGCCAGGCCGCGTCGATGCCGGATATGCCAGCCCCGATGATCAGAACATCCAGATCGGGAGCGGCGTGAGAGGTGTCGGGCATGGGAGCGGCCTTTCATTGGGTGCCCCGGGATCATTTCAGCAATCTGGCAGGAACGAAAGGCCCGTGCGGTTCATCCGGGTTTGGCAAGCGCGTCCTTGGCGGCGCGCAGGGAGGCCAGGAACCGCTGCGACCGTTCGATCCGCGCCTCGACCTCCTGGATCCGCTCCTGCAGAAACGCCTCGCCGTCAAAATCCTCGACATCCGCCGCGTCCAGTTGGCCAAGCAGCATGCTGATATCGGCAATCGTCATCCCGGCGGCCTGTGCATCCGCGATCACATCCAGGGTCAGAACCGCGTCTTCGGGGTAATCCCGATAGCTGTTGCTGGCCTCGGGACCCGGTTCTGACCGGATCAGGCCCTGGCGTTCGTAATATCGCAGCGTGTCCCGGCTCAGCCCGCTGCGGCGGGACAGTTCACCAATTCGCATAAGTCTCCATAAAACCGTTGACTCGACTCCATGGTTTTCAGCATAATGGATCAGCCAGAACCGGGCAAGCCTGCCTTGAATGAAAGGGAACCTGACATGGGAGCCAGATGCCAGAGCTGCGGCATGCCACTGAGCAAGGATCCTCTGGGCGGGGGCAGCGAGGCGGATGGCGGCCGCAGCCGCATCTATTGTTCGCTGTGTTACGAAAACGGCGCCTTTGTCCATCCCGACGCCTCGTTCGCCGAGTTTCAGGCGCAATGCGTCGAGGCGCTGACCCGCAAGGGCATGCCGCGCATCCTGGCCTGGGCCTTTACCCGTGGCATGGGCAAGCTCGACCGGTGGAGCGGGGCCGCCTGACCGGGCGCGTTTTGCGGCCGCGCGGGTGTGCAAAACCGCTTTCCTTTCGCGCGCCGCTGTCCTAAGAGACATCCCATGAACAGAGATGCACATACCCTGATGGTTCGACGCCGACGCCGCCGCGCGTAACGGCCCTCTGTTTGCGCGCGCCGACCTGCGCGCACTGCTTCATCTGAAGACCCCTCTGAAAAATCGTTGACGAAACCGCCCAAAGTGAGTCACTCACAGGGCTTCTTGCCTATAAAGGATGATCCGATGATCCCGTCCGTTCTGCCGACCTATAACCGTGCGCCCCTGAGCTTTGTCAAAGGTGAAGGCAGTTGGCTGATCGAGGCGGATGGCCGACGTTTCCTGGACCTTGGCGCAGGGATTGCGGTCAACGCGCTGGGCCACGCCCATCCGGCTCTGGTCTCGGCGCTGACCGCGCAGGCGCAGAACCTGTGGCACGTGTCCAACCTCTATCAGATCCCGCAGCAACAGGCGCTGGCCGACCGGCTGGTCGCCGAGACCTTTGCCGACACGGTGTTTTTCACCAACTCGGGGACGGAAGCCTGTGAACTGGCCGTCAAGATGGTGCGCAAGTACTGGCACGACAAGGAACAGCCCGAACGGACCGACATCATCACGTTTGACGGCTCGTTTCATGGCCGGTCCTCGGCGGGCATCGCGGCCGCCGGGTCGGAAAAGATGACCAAGGGGTTCGGCCCGCTGCTGCCCGGTTTCATCCATCTGCCCTGGGGCGATCATGACGCGTTGCAGGCCGCCATCGGCGACACCGTCGGGGCGATCCTGATCGAGCCCGTGCAGGGCGAAGGCGGCATTCGCCCGCTGCCGGATCAGTGCCTGAAGGGCCTGCGCGACCTGTGCGACGAACATGGTATCCTGCTGGTTCTGGACGAGGTGCAATGCGGCGTCGGGCGGACCGGCAGGCTGTTTGCCCATGAATGGGCGGGGATCGAGCCGGACATCATGATGGTGGCCAAGGGCATCGGCGGGGGGTTTCCGCTGGGGGCCGTGCTGGCGACGGAATCCGCCGCCTCGGGCATGACCGTGGGCACGCACGGGTCCACCTATGGCGGCAACCCGCTGGCCTGTGCGGTTGGCTGTGCGGTGATGGACATCGTTGCCCAGCCCGATTTTCTCGCCTCGGTCAACCACAGGGCGGGGCGGCTGCGCCAGGCGCTGGAAGGGCTGGTGGCCTCGCATCCGGACGTGTTCGGCGCGGTACGCGGCAGCGGCCTGATGCTGGGGCTGAAATGCGTGGCGACCAACCTGGACGTGGTCAACGCCGCCTATGGCTGTGACCTGATCACGGTTCCGGCGGCGGATAACGTGATCCGTCTCTTGCCGCCGCTGAACATTTCCGAGGACGAGATCGACGAGGCCGTGCGCCGGCTTGACCGCGCCGCGACGCAGGTTTCCGCCGGCTGATCCGCCGCGTACCAGACCAGAACCGGGGCGAGCCGCGCCGGGCGACAGGACAAGATACCGAAATGAAACATTTTCTCGATATTCACAAAACCGACCCGGCGGATCTTCGGCAGATGATCGACCATGCCGGGCAGATGAAACAGGCCCGGCTTGGCAGGCCCCGGGGAACGCCGGATGACGAACAGCCGCTGGCCGGGCACATGGTTGCGCTGATCTTTGAAAAACCGTCCACCCGGACGCGCGTGTCCTTTGACGTCGGGGTGCGCCAGATGGGCGGGCAGACCATGGTGCTGTCGGGTAACGACATGCAACTGGGTCATGGCGAAACCATCGCCGACACCGCGCGGGTCATGTCCCGTTACGTGGACCTGATCATGATCCGGACATTCGACGAAGGCGTTCTGACCGAAATGGCCGAATACGCGGATGTGCCGGTGATCAACGGGCTGACCGACCGCACCCATCCCTGCCAGATCATGGCCGATGTTCTGACTTACGAGGAACACCGCGGCCCCATCGCCGGCAAAAAGGTGGTCTGGACCGGCGACGGCAACAATGTCTGCGCCTCCTTCCTGCACGCCGCCGGTCAATTCGGATTCGATCTGACCTTCACCGGTCCCGCTCAGCTTGACCCGGAAGAGGAGTTCATGGGGTTTGCCCGCCAGAAAGGTTCGAAAATCGTGATCGAAAGGGATCCGCACAAAGCGGTGGAAGGCGCGGACCTCGTCGTCGCGGACACCTGGGTTTCGATGCATGATTCCCAGTCGGCCAAGGAACGCCGCCACAACATGCTGCGTCCATATCAGGTCAATGCTGAACTCATGTCGCATGCCAAACCGGATTCGCTGTTCATGCATTGCCTGCCCGCCCACCGCGAGGAAGAAGCGACCTCCGAGGTCGTGGATGGACCGAACTCGGCGACCTCGGATGACGCCGAACACCGCCTTCACGCGCACAGAG
>CAYGNE010000085.1:7472-13143 GCA_964351155.1 uncultured Rhodobacterales bacterium
CATGCAGACGGTTTTCGGTCATTTTTGATGAGGCCGAAAACCGTCTGCATGCACAAAAGGCGGTGATGCGCTGGTGCCTGGGCGTCTAAGGGCGTCGACGGATATCCCACACTTTCAACTTGGCGAGCGTACTTGCGCTCGCCAAGAGGACCAGTGCGCAAAGCGCTGTTTTGGTCACGATCTCCATCGTGCCTTCGATCAGCATGGCGTGAACAAGGCTGCCGACAATCGTCACCCCGGCCAGTGCGGTGTGGCCCAGCCGCCAAAGGCGAAAGCGCAGGCGCAGACGTTTGCGGAAGACCCCTAACAGGGCCGCCCCGAAAGCGGTCCACATGGCTATCACGCCCCAGGCCGAGAACGGCGTTGGCGATACGAACAACAACGCATCCACCACATCCGGCGGGCTTGTAAGCCACAACCCCCCGACATGGACCACAACCGCCAGCACCAGGGTCAGGCCGATCCAGCGGTGAATGTGGCGGCTCATCACTGCGGACAGGCCCGGAAGGTATCTTCCGGCCAGAAGCGGTTGCAGCAACAGCAGACCCAAGCTCAGAATTCCGGCAAACCCGCCGAGGATATAGGCTGGATCGCGCCACGCAAGATACGGGCTGCCTGCCGCAGCGATCAGGGGAACCGCAAGGGCGGCGATCAGGGTCGCCCAGATGACACCGGTTCGGATCACCGGGATCAGAGCGGTTGCAACACGAAATGCGCAGCCAGTGACTTGTCCCTGGAACTGGACATCACAGGCCGCAGAAACACGGTTTCGAACGCGCCGCTGTCATATGCCAGATGCCCGTGCGGTTGACCGAATGCAGGAACGATCTGCGGCATTTCCAGGCGGAATTCACCCTTTTCATCCGTCAAGGTCGCCCCATGGCTTTGCGGGTCACGTTCGTGGCCTTCCGTGGTATGGGCCCAGATCTGAATGCGCTGGCCGGGCAGGGGTGCGCCGTCGCCCGCCCGTCGTACGGTGCCGGTCATCCAGAACCCGCCGCCACCGATCCGGCGCGCCGGGGCGATAGTTGTTTGATCCACCCCGCATCGAAGGCGTCGGCGCAAGCCCGGCTGCGCGGGCAGGCACCAAAAGTCCTGCGGCCCCGGTTGCCACAATGGCAGCACCTTGGGTGATCAGGGAACGACGGGACAGCAACGCATCTGTCATCGAGAAACCTCCAATACGCGATCCAATCTTGTCAGTCTGCGGCTTCCATCTGAAACATAGCATGTTTCGTTCAAAATCCGAGGCCGTGCGCGGTTGGATCCCTGCGCCCTTGCGGTTCCGTGAGTGATTCCGGGTCGTCGAAACGAATCTCTTTGACCTCTCGCGGTGCGTGGTGCGATGCTCGGGGCCACCGAACCACATCGGGATGATCCTTCCATGACGACAGCAAATCTGGTTACACAGGAAGACATTGCCGCCTTCCAACGCGATGGTGCTGTTGTTCTGCGGTCGAAATTCTCATCCGACTGGTTGTCCTTGCTGCGTGCTGGTATCGACGCCGATCTTGACACGCCGACCGATAATTTCACCCGTCATACCAAGGATCCGAACGCCCCGGGCTATTTCGAAGACTATTGGGCTTGGAACAAAATCCCGCAATTCAACGAATTCGTTCATAAGTTCCCCTGCGCACCGCTTGCTGCCGGGTTGCTGGGGGCGCCGTCCATCAACCTTGTCATGGACAACTGGTTCCTGCGCGAGGCCGGCTCGACCTCGCGCCCGCCCTTCCATCAGGACCTTTCGTATTTTGACTTCGAAGGCACGATGTGCGTCCTTTGGCTGCCGCTGGAGCCCGTGACCAAGGAAAACGGCATCGCATTCGTGAAGGGCTCACACCTGTGGGACAAGCTGTTCATGCGGGTGCGGTTTGCCGATGGTCATCCCAGCCATGAGCCCACCGAGGTCGCCGGGCTGACCTATCACCCGCCACCCGATGTCAATGCCGACCCCGGCGCGTATGAGTTGCTGCAATGGGATCTGGAGCTTGGCGATTGCATCTTTTTCGACATGCGCACGCTGCATGGCGGGCTGTCCTCGACCACGCCGTCGGAAACGGTGCGGCGCTTCACCCTTCGCATGACGGCACCTGATGGTGTCATCCGGTATCGCGGCGACTGGGCCAAGGACGAGCGTGCGCAGTTCGAGGCAGCAGGCTATGGCGAGGGGGATCGGATTGACGGGCCGTTTTTCCCGCAACTCTGGCCGCGTTGATTGGAACGGCGCCGCACTTAGTCTGTGCGACCCTGCACTTTATGGGCTGCTTCGCGTAGCTATTTCTTACCTGAGTGAACGCGGGTGGCCTGACCATCTGCAACGAAGGGAGAGCTGAAATGAGTTGGAACCCGACACACAATCCGGACTGCATCTCGGAGAATCCGGCGCTGGATGCGTTGATCATCCCGCGTGCCCGTGACCTGGGAGGGTTCGAGGTGCGCCGCGCGTTGCCTTCGCTGAAACGACAGTTGGTGGGCCCGTTCATCTTTTTCGATCAAATGGGGCCCGCTGAATTCATCACCGAAGGCGGCATCGACGTGCGCCCCCACCCCCATATCGGACTGGGCACGGTCACCTATCTGTACCAGGGTGAATTCGAGCACCGCGACAGCCTTGGCACAGATCAGTGGATCGAACCGGGCGCTGTGAACTGGATGGTTGCAGGGCGTGGCGTCACCCATTCCGAGCGCACCAGTGACGAGACACGTGGCAGGAAACACAGCCTGTTCGGCATTCAGACCTGGATCGCCTTGCCCGAAGCGCATGAGGATATGGCTCCGGATTTCGAACATCACAAACAGGCCGCATTGCCGCATCTTCAGGATGCAGGCGTTAGCGCCCGGTTGATCCTGGGTTCGGCCTATGGTGAGACCAGCCCGGTCACGATGCTGTCCGAAACCTTCTATCTCGACGTGCAATTGGAACCTGGCGCGTCTTTCCCTTTGCCTGACGACCACGAAGATCGCGGTGTCTATGTTACGCAAGGTTCGGTCGAAATCGCGGGTGACGGGTTTGACGAGGGCCGCATGATGGTGTTCCGGCCCGGGGACAAGCTGTCTGTCCGGGCCGGTGCGCTGGGCGCGCGGCTGATGCTGCTGGGCGGAGCGACCCTGAATGAAGACCGCTACATCTGGTGGAATTTCGTTTCGTCTTCGAAGGAAAAGATCGAAACCGCAACCCGTGAGTGGAAAAGCGCCGATTGGGCCAATGGTGCATTTCAACTGCCTCCGGGTGACGATCAGGAATTTATCCCTATTTCCAAAGAGCTTGAGCGCACCAAACCCCGGCTGGCCCGCTAGCGCGTGACGTCGGGGGCAAGCGGGCTTGTGTCACGGGACGTTTGCGGTGATCCTTTTCGGGTGTACCGGAGGGGGTATCATGAAACTTGTCCTTGCAGGCGCGGGCAGCATTGGCTGTTACTGTGGTGCCTTGCTGGCCCGCGCGGGCCACGCTGTAACCCTGTTGGGTCGCGCCCGTGTGCTGGACCCGATCCGTGAGCACCAGCTGACAGTTACGGATTTTGACGGCCTTGATTACACGGTCCCGCCGGAATCTCTGACGCTCAGCGAAGATCCGGCCTGTCTGGATCAGGCCGAACTGGTCATCGTCACCGTCAAAGCGGGTGCAACCGCAGACATGGCCGAGCAAATTGAGCACTTTGCGCGGCAGGTTGCCCCGATCCTGTCCTGGCAAAACGGTATCGAAGCTGCCGCGACATTGCGTGAGGCCTTGCCGGGGCGCGATGTGCGTGCGGGTATGGTTCCGTTCAATGTGGTGCCAAACGGCCCCGCCACCTATCATCGGGCCACGTCCGGAGAGATCGTCATCCAAAGCGGCACCGGTGATCTGGCCGCGCAGCTGAGCAGCGCAGACCTTCCCGTCATATCCAGCGACCAGATCGAAGCCGTGCAATGGGGCAAGTTGGTGATCAACCTGAACAATGCGCTCAATGCCTTGTCGGGCCTCACGCTGGTGGATCAGCTGATGAACCGCGACTGGCGCAATCTCATGGCGGATCAGATGTCCGAGGCGCTGACCGTCCTCAAGGCGGCGGGTCATCCCGTGGCCTCGACCACACCGCTTCCGGCATGGATGACCCCGCATATTCTGCGACTGCCGACACCGCTGTTTTCCCGCATCGCGGCCCGGATGCTGACCATCGACCCGAGCGCGCGAACGTCCATGGCCTATGACCTCATGGCCGAACGCCAAACGGAAATTGACAGCCTGCAAGGTCACATCATCCGGATGGGTCACGAAACCGGAGTGCCAACACCCATCTGCACGCAGGTGTCCGACCTGATCAAACATGCACCCGATCACCCGTTGTCGCCGGAACAGATCCGGCTCTGACGGTCTCCCTCAGGCGAACGCGGTCAGCACCCAGTAAATGACGGCCGACATGGTTGCGGCGGCGGGCACGGTGACTATCCATGCGGCCACGATGGTCATGAAATGCGACCGCCGTACCAGCTTGCGCCGGCGGTATTCTTCCGGGGCGAGGCGTTGTGCTGTGCGTTGAAGCTTTCCCTGCTTGCGCCGGCGCTCGGAATCCCACTCGCGGTAGAAGCCGACGCCAAAAACTGCACCAACGGCGATATGGGTCGAACTGACCGGCAGGCCAAGCCAGCTGGCCAGTATCACGGTGATCGCCGCCGACAGGGCGACGCAAAAGGCGCGTATCGGGTTCAGCTTGGTGATCTGGCGGCCCACCATCCGGATCAGCCTGGGGCCGAACAGGAACAGGCCGAAGGAAATTCCGAACGCTCCGATGATCATCACCCAAAGCGGGATTGGAACTTTCGCGGCGAACTCTCCGAACTCGACCGCGTGGACAATCGCGGCCAGCGGGCCGACCGCATTGGCCACGTCATTTGCGCCGTGGGCAAAACTCAGGAACGTGGCCGAGATCACAAGCGGCAGGCCAAACAGGGTTTTCAGCGACCGGGTCCGGTTCTCCATCCCTTCGGATCTGCGCTTGACCCACGGGACGGTCACGGACCAGGTCAGCAACCCCACGCCCAACCCGATCAACAGGGCCATCTTGGGGTCGATATGCACGATCCGTTGCAGGCCTTTGACGGACAGATAGGTGGCAAAGGCCCCCGCCATCACCGCCAAAAGGACAGGTACCCATTTGCGCGCGGCGGCGATCTTGTCGTCCTGATTCTGGATTTTCGACTTGATCAGCGCCAGAAAAGCCGCGGCAACCGCCCCCCCGAGTATCGGCGAAATCACCCAGCTGGCTGCAATTGCACTCATCGTGCCCCAGCTCACCGCGCTCAGGCCCGCTGCTGCAATGCCTGCACCCATGACCCCGCCCACGACTGAATGCGTGGTGGACACAGGGGCGCCGATCCAGGTCGCCAGGTTGACCCACATGGCCGAAGATATCAGCGCCGCCATCATGGCCCAGATGAACACTTCGCTGTTTTGCACCGAGGCGGGATCGACAATCCCCTTGGAGATGGTCGAGACCACGTCACCCCCTGCAAGCAACGCACCTGCGCTTTCGGCTATGGCGGCAATCACGATGGCGCCGCCCATGGTCAGCACATTCGCACCGACCGCTGGGCCCATGTTGTTGGCCACGTCATTGGCACCGACATTGATCGCCATATATGCCCCGAACGCGGCCGCCGCGACCACGACATGGCTGCCATCCGCCCG
>CAYGNE010000086.1:0-13111 GCA_964351155.1 uncultured Rhodobacterales bacterium
AGAATTGCCCGGGTATCTATCACCGATCTGTCTTCGTCGATTGGCGTGACTATGAGGGCAATTACGGCTTCGAACAGGTGAACTACTAGCGCTGACAAAGACAGCTTTGCCATCATGCTGCGAGAATTTTAGCGTGCTGAGTTGTTCAAATACCGGCCCTTCGCTGCTTTCGGTGCGTTTGTCCGGAGAGCGGGACAAAGCCACCAATTGGCCAATGTCGGCTTCAATACAGCGCGTTTGAGTCGAGTTCGGAATCTTTATTGTTTGCGATGTCGTTGCAGACTTTCGCGCTCAGCTAACCACCACGAAATTTCATAAGCCTGGGTGCTGATCTTGAACCAAAGGTCGGAATCGCCCGTTCCTTAGAGTATCTTTTGAGACTGTCGATTGGCCTCGAGTGCTGTAAGACTTCCAGAGAGCGCGAAGCATTACTTGCCCGCGTCAACCAGTCCTTTGGTGGCTTCCAATCCAAGGCATGCGATCAACTGGTCGTGGGCTCTTTCGATATCGAGCCGGAGGCACATGCAGGCCGTCGCGGCATCGTTGCCTGCGATAGCGTCAATGATCTTTCTGTGGAGTTCGTTGGACACCTTGAGGTGGCCTCGCACGTTTAGGATATGAAAGTTGGGCGAAATCCGCAGCCAAAGGTTTCGAATGATTTCGGTCAGGACCGGGTTTTTCGACTGTTCATAAATCAAGAAGTGAAAACGGTAGTTCAGATTGATGAACCTTAGGTTGTCGTGAGTGTGCTCGGCTTCAATCATCTCCGATAGCAGATCGTGAAGCCGCGTTTCAAACTGTGCTTCTCTATTTTCGACCGCCATTCGGACAGCAGCCTCTTCGACCGTGATCCGCGTATCGCGAAGATGGATCAGTTCTTCAAGGCTGGGGTTTGGCACACCCATTGAGCGCCCGGTCAGTCGTGTTAGTGCGCCAATATGCGCAAGACGCGCCATCGCCTCGCGGATAGGCATGGGGCTTACATCGAGAACGTCACTCAAGGACGCGACGGTAACGGCGTGCCCGGGTTCGATACCTCCTTCGAGGATAAGCTGGCACATGCGCTCGAACACAATCTCGGGAAGATTTTCGCGGCGAACGGGCTGCATTTTTGATAGGTCTGCCATGTGCCTACATTCGCAATTCGCACCCATCCTGTCTATCTGATTTTTTGATCGTTGACTTTTGATCAAAGATCAATCTTAGTAGTACTAATAACAGCAGGGAGGAAATCATGTTGAAATCCACCGCGAGAATTCTCGCACTCTCGACCGCATTGACAGGAGTGAGCGGCGGCGCGTTTGCTGACGAGCCGTACAAGATCTTCTTGTCGATGAGCTATATCGGCAATGACTGGCAAGCCGAAGCAGCCAATATGGTCAAGGCGATTGCCGCTCATCCGGACTATGCCGACAGGGTTGATCTGCAGGTGCAGGTGTCCGGGCCGAATGCGCAGCGACAGATCCAGCAGATTAACGCCATGGTTCAATCCGGCGCTGACGCGATCATCACGTTCCCGATTTCACCGACTGCGCTCAACAATGTGGTGAAGAATGCCTGCGACAAGGGCGTGGTCGTCTTTGCGTATGACGCTGAGATCACCGAACCCTGCGCCTACAATACCCATATCAACCAGATCGAAGCTGGGCGCGTTCCGGCACAGTGGCTGGTGGATCAACTTGGTGGCGAGGGCAATATCATTGCAATCACCGGCGTTCCCGGAACATCGGTTGATGCAGAGCGGACCCAAGGGGCGATGGAAGTCTTCAACGCTCACGAAGGCATCGAGGTCGTTGGCGAGGCCGTAGGCATGTGGAGCCAAGCCGTCGCCCGGACAGAACTCTCCAAAATCCTGGCCACGCGCGATTGGGATGACATCGATGGGCTTTGGATGCAGGCTGGTTGCTTCACGGCAAACGCGATGCAGCTTGAGGCGGGAATTGCCGCCGAGGATCTCAAGCCCTGCGCGGGCGAAGGTTCCAACGGCGGACGCATCCAGATGTTGCCTGCGGGCACTGAGGTTGAAGGTGCTTCGGGCGCCTATGCCCCGCTTGGCGCACCGCGTATCAGCTACGCTTCGCCGCCTTACTCTGGCGCACTGGCGTTCAAGCTCGCAGTCGATGTCCTGGACGGCAAGGATGTTCCCAAGTTTACAGAGCTTCCGCTTCCCATCGTGACGAGCGAAACGGTGCAGCTTTGTGAAACAGGCACATGGGAAGAGATGAAGGCCGGTTGCAATGCGTTCCTGCCGTCTCTGGTCTCCAATCCGGGTTGGTTCGCATCGATCTTCTCGGAAGACCTCCCACAGGTCGGTTTGGGCGCGGCCCTTGTAGGCCAGCCCGAGGGCTGATCCTCCCTGGCGATGCGCGCATGGATGGCTTCTAGCCGTCAGCGCGTATCGCAACTATTTGTGTATGGTCGTCCAGACTGACACCCAATCCAAAAGTGATCGGACGCATGACGCCGCGCGCGCCCATAATTGAATTGACTGGCATCACCAAGCGCTACGGCGCAACCGTTGCAAACGACGATGTTACGTTCTCTGTAGCGTCCGGTTCGGTGCACGCACTTCTTGGTGAAAATGGTGCGGGCAAATCGACCACGATGAAGATCCTCTCGGGGCTTGTAGCGCCCGACGAAGGCGAGCTGCGCGTTTCAGGCGAACTGACCCGCCTCTCGACGCCAAAAAAAGCACATGAGGCTGGAATTCGAACGGCGTTTCAGGAACTTACCCTGATACCCGACCTCACGGTTCTTGAGAATATGCTGATCCCGCGGGGCGCGGTGACAGCCTTTGGTACGCTCAAACGCCGTGACATGGCGCGAACCGTATCAGCACATCTGGAAGAACTGGGGCTCAAGATCGACATCCATGCCCTTGCCAGTGAACTCTCGCTCTCTGATCGGCAGAAAATCGAGATCGCACGCGCACTTTTGCGCCAACCTCGCGTCATTCTTCTGGACGAACCGACCTCTTCATTGACCGGGCAGGATGTAGACTGGCTGGGTCAGCGCATTGCGGCCGCCAAGGGGGATGGGGTGACCGTTTTGTTCATTTCCCATCGAATGCCGGAAGTGCGGGCGTTTTGCGACGAAATGACAATTCTGCGCAACGGTAAGACTGTCGGATCGGGCAAGGTGCAGGACTTCTCGGATGAAGAAGTCGTTGAGATGATTATCGGACGTTCGGTGGAAACGGCATTTCCGCCCCGCGTCGACGAAGCCGCTCGCGATTGGCCGGCGCCGGTGCTTTCGGTCCATAATCTGGGCGCGGGGTCCAAGCTTCGGAACGTCGAGTTTGATTTGCATCCCGGCCAGATCTTGGGCATCGCCGGTCTTCAGGGGATGGGCCAAAAAGACCTGTTCATGACGCTCTTTGGCGCGGAGCCGCTAGTTGAGGGCGAGATCAGGGTGGACGGCGTCCCGATCACGCTCAACTCGCCTGCCGATGCGATCGACGAGTCCGTCGCGATCGGTCTGGTTCCTGAAGAGCGAAAGACGCAAGGCCTGTTTCTAAAGCTTTCAGGGTCCGAAAACGCGGCGCTTCCGGTGTTGCCGCTTTTTCGGAAAGGGGCATTGCTTGATGCTGATGCCGAAGGCAGCGCCGCTGCTTCCGCATTCTCGGCTGTCGAGGTCGACGAACGCGCGCACTACCTTGCGGCGGGGGCGTTTTCAGGGGGTAATCAGCAGAAGATCGCAATTGCCAAGTGGTTTGTGACCCAAAGCCGAATCCTTCTTCTTTTTGACCCCACGCGGGGCATTGATGTCGGCACCAAGCACCAGCTTTATCAGCTCATTCGCGACTTCGCGGAAGCGGGTGGCGCGGTCTTGTTTTACTCGACCGAGATCCCTGAGATCGTTCACCTGAGCGACCAGGTCGGCGTCATTTACGAGGGCGAAATTCGCGCTTGGCTAGAAGGGTCCGACATCACCGAAACGGGCATCATGGACGTGGCTTTGGGTGGAAGTTCGACGCAACTTGCCAAAGTGCCGGGGACGGCAGCAGCCCAATGAACACGCGAGCGACACCCAGACTTGCCACACAGGCAAAACGATCGCAGGGCATGATTGTTGCCGCATTGGTGTTTGTGGGGCTGTTCTGGTTCTCAAACTGGCTCAGCCCGTTTCCGCTTTCCTACTTCGATGTCTCGTTTATCGCCAGTGGCGGCACGACGACCGCGATCGCGGCGATGGGACAGACGCTTGTGATCCTCTCGGGCGGATTCGATCTGTCTGCCGGTGCGGTCATCTCTTTGGTTAACGCCGTGCTCGCGACGTACATGGACCCAACGGATTTCGAAGCGTCGGTGCCGCTTTGGACGACCATTGGGGTGCTTGTGGGAATGAGTGTCGGCGCTTTCAATGGGTTCTTCATCGCTTTTCTGCGCCTTCAGCCCATCGTGGTCACGCTTGCCACCATGTTCATCGTTCAGGGCGTCACGCTTCTGATTATGGCCAAACCCGGTGGGTTCATTTCGCCAAGCCTTGGAATTTATGTCGGTGACTTTGTCTCCGGCCTGATCCCTATGCCCGTGGCGCTAATAGCTGCCGTTCTGATCCTTTGGGCGATCCTGAAGCGCACACGCTACGGTCTGGCGTTGTATGCGATCGGTTCCGACGTGGAGGCCGCCGAGGCATCTGGACTGCCGGTCAGATGGGTTCTCTTTTTTACCTATGTGATTGCCGGCGGGCTCTATGGTCTCGCCGGGGTGTTCGTTTCGGCACAAACCGGGTCCGGCGATCCACTTGTCGGCAATGCGCTGCTTTTGCCGATCTTTGCTGCTGTTGTCATTGGGGGCACGCGGCTTGGGGGCGGACAGGGCGGTCTGCTTGGGTCCGTCTTTGGCGCCTATGTCCTTTTGATCGTCGTCAACATTCTTCTGGCGGCCAATGTGTCGGCCTACTATTCAACTATCGCTGAAAGCGTCGTCCTTTTGGCGGCCGTCCTAGCTGGGTCGCTTTCGCGCGGTTCGGCGCTGGCTGAGCAGCTTGCCGCGGCGCGCCGTTGGCTGGCGGCGCGTTCCGCCGGCACTTTGGCCGCACAGCGCGACCGCGTTGACCGAAGGTTGCACTTTGCCAAGCCAGCAAGCGCGCCCGAGCTTCCCCCGTTCTTGCGCCGGAACGCCGCCACGCTGCGCCATGTGCTGCCAGCATGGATCTGCCTCATCGGCGTACTGATTTTGACGCAGGTCGTGCTCGGCAATGTCTTCACGGGTTGGGGATATTGGGACTCGCTGTTGGTGCTGTCTGCATTCCTCGCCATTCTGGCCCTGGGTCAAGGCGCAGTTATCCTCACTGGCGGATTGGACCTTTCGGTGCCATGGATGATCAGCCTAGCCGGTGTCATGCTGACGGGGATCGCGCAGGGCTCGGACATCGCGCTGGTTTACGCTGTGCCGATCGTGATTGCCGTTGCAATGGTCGTGGGGCTTTTGAACGGGATCGGCGTGGTCGCACTCGGGCTGTCACCGATCGTGGTGACGCTGGCAATGAATGGCCTGTTGCAGGGCGCGACCCTTCTCTATTCGGGCGGAACGCCGGACGGCTTTGCCCCGGCAGGGCTTCGGTGGATAATGACTGGCGAGGTGCTTGGCCTTACCCCGGTTATTCCGCTGCTTGTCCTATTCACCATTGGCGCGACTTTCTTGCTGACACGCACGGTTTTCGGGCGCCGCATATACGCCGTCGGGAACAGTATGGAAGCGGCAGAGTTGTCTGGGGTGCGTACAGGTCGCGTTCTGATTGGCGTGTACATGTTGTGCGCCGTCTGCGCGGCCATCGTTGGCATTCTGCTCACGGGCTTTGGCGGACAGGCAAGCCTTGGGATGGGAGACGAGTATCTTCTGCCATCGATTGCGATCGTCGTCGTCGGAGGCGCGCTGATCACGGGAGGACGCGGGCACTACCTGGGCATGCTTGGAGGAGCGGTCCTGCTGACGGCCATGCAGACGCTGCTGGCCGGGTCGACTTTGCCCTATGCTTATCGAGCCGTCTTTTTCGGCCTTGTCATCCTTCTGGCGGTCATTGGCTTGCGTGAGAAACAGGGGGGATGACAATGGGACTTGTTCAGGGCCAGAAGGTTGCGATCACCGGTGGCGGGTCCGGGATCGGGCTTGCAATCGCGCGACGTCTCTACGCTGAAGGCGCGCAGATTGCGATTTGCGATGTCAACGCCGATGCGCTTGAGAGCGTTGCATCCGAACTGCCGGGCACCCTGACCACGGTCTGCGACGTCAGTCAGGCATCGGATGTCGGACGTTTCTTCGCGCTCATCGAAGCCGAGTGGAGCGGCCTCGACGCGCTCATCAACAATGCCGGAATTGCGGGGCCAACCGGAGGCGTAGACGAGATCACACCTCAGGAATTCGAGACGTGCCTCCGGATCGGCCTTCTCGGACAATTCAACTGCGCACATTTCGGGGTCCCTCTCATCCGCAAGAACGGAGGCGGGAGCATCGTCGGGATGTCTTCGGTCGCAGGCAAATACGGCTATGCGTACCGGACGCCCTACAGCGCCACCAAATTCGGGGTTGTGGGGCTGTGTCAAAGCCTTGCCAAGGAACTCGGCCCGGAGAACATCCGGGTCAACGCGATCCAGCCGGGGTTTGTCTCCGGGCCGCGCATGGAGGGCGTGATCACCGACCGGGCCCGTCAGGAGGGTGTTCCGGTCGAGACGATGCGCGAAAGCTACCTGTCGAAAGTGTCGATGCGCAGGATGGTTACCGAAGACGACGTCGCCAACACCGTTGCATTCCTTTTGTCGCCAGCCGGCGCAAATATCTCCGGTCAGAATATTGCCGTCGACGGCAATGTGGAGACGCTCTGATGGCAGAGAGAGTTGCCATCGTCGGGACAGGACTGATCGGACGCGCATGGGCGATCAGCTTTGCCCGGGGTGGTTTTGACGTCGCGCTTTGGGATTTAGATCCAGACGCAGCAAAGCAGGCGCAGGACATCTGCGCGAGGGACGCCGCCGAGTTGGAACGCCACGACCTGCTGAACGGCGAACGCGCGGCGGACGTTCTGGCACGCATAAGTGCCTTGGATACGCTGGACGCCGCAGTGGATGGCGCCGTGCATATTCAGGAGAGTGGGCCTGAAGAACTGTCGATCAAGCAAGCGTTGGCAAGGGACATTCTCAAGGCCGCGCCGGAGAACGCCATTCTGGCGACCTCAAGCTCCGCCCTTCTGCCATCGCTAATCTTTGAAGGACTGGAAGGGCGGGAACGATGCCTTGTCGCTCACCCGATCAACCCACCCTCGCATATCCCCGCTGTGGAACTTGTGCCCGGGCCAGACACGTCGGCGGATACGATGGAACGAACCGCACGGGTGATGGTCGAAGTGGGACAAAATCCGGTTCAGGTTCTGCGCGAGTTGGACGGTTTCATTGTCAACCGCCTTCAAGGTGCGTTGCTGGACGAAGCATTCCGACTGGTCGGTGAAGGCTATGCAGAAGCCGAAGACATCGACAAATGCATTCGTGATGGTCTGGCCCTTCGCTGGGCCCTCATGGGCCCCTTCGAAACCATAGATTTGAACGCCCCAGGTGGGCTGGAAGACTACGTCAACCGGTATGATCCGATGTACGCACGGATGAATGTAGGAGGCGGGCCGCGCCGGAGCTGGCAAGGCGACGCCCTGCGCCGCGTTCTGACCGACCGCCGTTCGCGGTTGCCGATCGGGCGACTGGCTGCGCGCCGGGAATGGCGGGATAAGCGCCTGCTTGAGCTCAGAGCTTTCAAGCGCGCAAACAATTTGGAAGGCAAGGAACGCGCTCATGACTGACGCCGTCATCATCACCTGTGCCGTCACCGGTGCCATCCACACGCCGCATATGTCGCCCCATTTGCCAGTCATGCCTGATGAGATCGCGGAAGCGGCCATTGGAGCCGCCGAAGCCGGCGCGGCGATCCTGCATCTGCACGCCCGCGACCCCGACACCGGCAAACCCGATCAAACCCCCGAAGGTTTCTCCCGCTTTTTGCCGCGTGTGAAACAGGCGACCAATGCGGTTGTGAACCTGACCACCGGCGGCTCCCCCTATATGAGCGTCGAAGAACGTGCGCGCCCCGCGACAGAATTCGCGCCTGAGGTTGCCTCGCTCAACATGGGTTCGATGAATTTCGGGCTTTTCCCGATGCTGAAGCGGTACCCGGAGATCTCAGGTTGGGAGCGTGATCATCTGGAAGGGTCACGCGATCTCGTGTTCCGCAATTCGTTCCAGGACATCGAATATGTGCTGACCGCTGCGGGCGCAATCGGGACACGGTTCGAGTTTGAATGCTACGATATCTCCCATCTCTACAACCTCGCGCATTTCGTGGATCGCGGGCTGGTAAAGCCGCCCTTCTTTGTGCAATCGGTCTTCGGGCTTCTAGGTGGTATCGGCAATCATCCCGAAGATATCGCCCATATGAAGCGCACAGCCGACCGGCTCTTTGGTGCTGATCTGCGTTGGTCGGTGCTTGGCGCCGGTGCTGCTCAATTCCGCATTGCCGCCCAGTCGGCCGCGATGGGTGGCAACATCCGCGTGGGTCTCGAAGACAGCCTTTGGATTGGCAAAGGCCAGCTGGCCCGCACCAACGCAGACCAGGTGAAGAAAGCCGCCGCCCTGATCGAAAGCTTGGGCAAACGGGTCGCAAGTCCGGAAGAGGCCCGCGAAATGCTGGACCTCAAAGGCGGTGATCAGGTGAAATTCTGAAAGGGCATCCCATGAAGATTGACATCCTACTCGACATCAAAACGACGCTTGGCGAAGGCCCTCTTTGGGACGTCGAACAACAACGGTTTTACTTTATCGACTCTCTGGACGGACGCGTCTTTCGATGCACCGACAAAAGCACCGAGCTTCGCGCCTGGGACGTGCCGGGTAAGATTGGCTCTATGGCTTTGCGCAAGGATGGAGACGGCGCGATTGTGGCGCTGGACAGTGGCTTTTATGCGCTCGATTTCGCGACCGGCGATTGCGAACTGATCCACGACCCCGAACCCGACAAGCCCGCAAACCGGATCAACGATGGCAAGGTCGACAGGCGCGGGCGCTTCTTTGCTGGGTCCATGGATACGATGGAAGAAGGCCCCAACGGCGCACTCTATCGGATGGACCCTGATTTCAGCGTACACAAGGTTGATACCGATATCATTGTCTCGAACGGACCGTGCTTCAGCCCGGACGACAAAACGTTCTACTTCGCGGACAGCTGGTCAGGTGTGATCTGGGCCTACGACTTCGACGTTGAAACAGGCGCCCTGTCAAACCGCAGGGATTTTGTGACCGTCGACAGATCAAATGAGGGCGCGGCAGACGGATCGACAGTGGATGCAGAAGGTTGTCTCTGGAACGCCAATGTCTATGCCGGACGTCTTTACCGCTGGACGCCAGACGGCGAGGTCGACCGCGTGATCGACATGCCTGTGCGCAAGGTCACCAGCGTGATGTTCGGCGGTCCAAATCTGGATACGCTCTATGTCACCTCGATGGCCAAACCACCTCTGCCTCGTTTCCCCGGAGACGGTGTGCAGCGTGGCAGCGTCTTTGCCATCACAGGGCTAGGCGTATCCGGCGTGCCCGAGCCACGCTTCGGTGCTTGAGACAACCTGAAATGTCGCCGGACCTGCTTTTCCTTGGGCGTATTGCAGTCGATCTCTACGGCCAGCAGACTGCGACCCCTTTGGAAGAGACGCGCAGTTTCGCCCGCTACCCCGGCGGGTCATGCGGCAATATGGCAATTGCGGCGGCACGCGCCGGAGCGCGCGTTGGGCTGATTTCTGCTGTTGGAAATGACCCGATGGGTCGTTTCCTTCTGCACACCCTCGCTCGTGAAGGCGTGGACACAACGGTCTTGACCACCCACCCGACGCGACGAACAGCGCTTGCTTTTCTGGGTATGCTCGACAGTGAGGCAGACCAGATCGATTTCTATCGCAAGGATGCTGCCGACATTTGCATAGATGCCGATGTGATCCCCGACGCCTACTTGGACAGTGGAACCTGTCTGGCCGTGACGGGCACTCATCTTGCCGATACTGAGTCCCACACGTCCGTCCTGAGAATTCTAAAGACCGCTGCAAACGCCGGTGCCGACATTGTGCTTGATGTCGATCTCAGACGCGACCTCTGGCGGAAGTTCGACGGCTCGCTCGAAGGGTCGGTCGGGCGCGTCCGCTCCGCGCTGCCTCTCATGCAAACCGTTGTCGGTAATGAGGAGGAACTCGATCTCCTTCTGGAGACGGATGCTCAACTGCCGCCCGGTTGCACGCTATTGCGCAAACTGGGACCAAACGGGGCATGCACAAAGGGTCCGGGCGTCGAATTCTCTGTCCCGGGGCACCGGATTGACGTCGTCAATCCGGTAGGCGCTGGCGACGCGTTTCTGGGAAATTATCTGGCGGCCCTCCAGTTGGGGGACAACCAACAGGAGGCGCTGAAGAAGGCCAATGCAGCCGGGGCCATGGTCGCCGCACGGCATGGCTGCGCCAACGAAATGCCATTTCCCGGCGAACTGGCACGCTTCCGTTCCGGACATTCTCAGACCGACGCCAAGATTGACCACTTGCACCGAACGTCTATGCGCCCTGAGATTGCGGGCCCGATCCTCGCGCTTGCGTGCGATCACCGAAAACCGTTCGACGCCCTTGTCGCGGCAAACGAGAGGACGGCCAGCGACGCCCGTCACTTCAAACAGTTAGTATTCGAAAGCATGCGCCGCGCGACCGGAGGTTTGGCATCTGCAAGGCCAGGAATGCTGATGGATCCCAAGTACGGTGCCCAGGTTCTTGATGGGCTTGCCGCTCAAGACTACTGGATCGGCCGCCCCATCGAAGTCACAGGCTCCCGCCCCATTGAGTTTGAAGCCGGTTCTGACATTGCCGCCGATATCGCCTCGTGGCGTCCAGGTCAGGTGGCCAAAGTCCTTGTTTGGTATTCGGCGGATGATGCCGAAGACCTGCGCGCGCTTCAGATCGAACGCCTGCATCACCTGCAGTCGGCCTGCCGGGTCGCAGGGATCGAGTGGATGTTGGAACTTGTTCCGCCTCTCGACAGCCCGCGCAGCGATGCCTTGCTGTGCCGGGGCGTCACGCAGTGCTACGAGGCCGGATTGTTCCCCGACTGGTGGAAGCTGCCGGCCTTGGACAGCACCGACGGCTGGGGCGAACTCGAAATCGTCCTCGACACATTTGACCCGCAGTGCCGCGGGGTGGTCGTGCTGGGACTGAACGAACCTGCTGAAAGCCTGGGCGCGGCACTCTCTGCGTCTGCCCAAGCTGCTTGCTGCAAAGGCTTCGCGGTCGGACGGACAATATTCGGAGACGCGGCAGCGGACTGGTTTGCCAGAAACATCGACGACGAAGCTGCGGTATCGCAGATGGCTGCCCTCTATGGCGGTCTGATTGATAAATTCATTCAGGGATATGGAGGTGCACATGCAGGGCCTGACAAAGCGGAGTGACGCATCGGAGGATGTGGGACTTGTGGACTGGCCCGAACCTGAGGCGCGCCCGGGTCATGTAGTCCTCAAGGTCGCGGCGGCAGGAATTTGCGGCACGGATCTGCACATTTTCCGGAATGAGTACAAGTCGTCGCCGCCCGTCATTCTCGGACACGAGGTTTGCGGCACCGTTGTCGAAACCGGATCGGGTGTGGACGCAGCCCTGATGGGAAAGCGCTTTGTTGCGGAAACTTTCTATTCCACGTGTGGCGTCTGTCAGCACTGTCGAAATGGTCGTCCAAATCTCTGTCTGGAGCGGCGTTCGATCGGAAGCCACGTTAATGGCGCAATGACTTCGTTGGTCGAAGTGCCCTTTGGCAATCTTCATGCGGCGCCAGACGACCTGTCCGACGCCGAGGCAAGCCTGGCCGAACCGGTCGCCTGCGTCGCAAATTCGCTTTTTGGCACACATGGATATGTCGAGCCTGGCCTCCGTACGCTTGTCATAGGCCCAGGTGCGATAGGCATCATCGCCGCACAAGTTGCGGCGGCGCAAGGGGCAGACGTCACCGTTAGAGGATCGGACCGTGACGGCGCGCGGCTCAAGCTTGCTGCATCCCTTGGCTTTGATACCTCGACGGTCGGTGACAAGCTTCCTGAAGACAGCTTCGACACAGTGATCGAGTGTTCAGGAAATTCATTTGGATATGCCGATGCGCTACGCTTCACATCACGAGCCGGGCATCTGGTTCAAATGGGTCTTTCGGGAAAAACCTCAGACCTGCCCACCGATCTCATCTGCTACAAAGAACTGTCGATTACGTCCGGATTTGCCTCGACCCCAAGATCCTGGCGCCGCGCCATGGCGCTGTTGCAGTCAGGCAAGCTGCGCCTGGGGCCGCTGATTACGGATGTCCTTCCGCTGAATCATTGGAGCACAGCCTTTGACCGTTCCTTTGCCGCGGATGGCGTGAAGTTTGTGCTTCACCCATAATAGTGGCGGCTTCGCAGTTGATGATGGGCAGTCCGGGGAGCCTGCAGCTTTTTGGCTAAGGTCACTTCGACATTGAGTAGATGCGCTATACCGAATCTTTGTAAACGGTCTCTTCCGAGATACACGAACTCTTGCGGAAACACCACGTCACTTGACTAGTTCAGTATCAAAATACCGCCAGCTTCTCAGAGTTTCTGTTTTGTGATGAGTTACGAGAAGTCAGTCGAAAAGCAGTCGTTCGCTGCGACCTGACCGGGGTCCGCACTGGGCTCCTTCGAGACCTTCGCTGCCATCAGCTCAAATGACCGGTACGCTCGCAGACCCTTTCCATCAATATGAACTGGCGGCTGCGTGAGAATCCTATCCACTGTCACTTTTTCGAATCCGCGTGAGCGCATCGAAGTCGATTTCTTGCTTCTGTTCGTCACTTATATCCGGCCGGGTTTCCGATACCGGCTGGGGCCCTTGGACGTCCCACATCACCGCATGTGAGCCTGTACTCCAACGATAAACCCAACCAACAACACTGCACCCATCGGTCCCGATCAGATTGGCGATCGCGACGCCCTCACCCCTATCATCGTTCACTGTTTACTGACTTCCTGCACTGTGGCGCTGCGAATTGCGGCGTGGGGTTGCAGAGCGTTCACTACGACCGCGCGCCGGGCTTCTTTGATGTTGGCTA
>CAYGNE010000087.1:0-13069 GCA_964351155.1 uncultured Rhodobacterales bacterium
AGGCCGATTACCGCGATTTCAACCGCGAGACCTATGCAAGGGGCCGGGAAACCTTCGACGAAACCTATGCCGCGTTCAAACGGCTGCTTCTGGGCATCTGGCGGCGCGACGAGACCGCCGCCGCCCCGGTGGCGGAACCGGCGGAATAAGGGGGATCCCATGGCCAAACGCAGGCGACTGACCCCGGCCCGGCAAGGGTATCTGAACCCCGGGGGCGAGACCCCGCCGCGCGGCCCGCTGAGCGCCGCCCCGATTGCGCAGGTGGCCGGCGAGGCCAGCGCCAGCGCGGCGCTGAGCGAGCTGTCCGAGGCCCTGCGCACGGCCCGCGCCGAGGGGCGGATGATCGAGACGCTGCCGCTGGACGACATCGACGAAACCCACCTGGTGCGCGACCGCATGGTGCAGGATGCCGACGAGATGGCGGCCCTGATGGCGTCGCTTCAGGCGCGCGGCCAGCAGACCCCGATCGAGGTGGTCGCCCTGCCCGACCCGGGCAAGGACGGCGCGCGCCACGGGCTGATCTCGGGCTGGCGGCGGCTGACCGCGCTGCGCCGGCTGCACATGCGCACCGGCGAGGACCGGTTCGCCACGGTGCAGGCGCGGCTGATCACCCCGGCCGATGCCCAGGCCGCCTATGTGGCGATGGTCGAGGAAAACGAGATTCGCGCCGGGCTCAGCCTTTATGAGAAAGGCCGCATCGCGCTGCGCGCCGTGCATGAGGGCGTCTATCCCACCCCGCGCGCCGCGCTGCGCGGATTGTTCGGGTCGGTCAGCCGCTCGCGCCGTTCCAAGATCGGCAGCTTCCTGACCCTGGTCGAGCCCCTGGACGCGCTGCTGCGCTTTCCCGCGGCGATCCCGGAAAAGCTTGGTCTCGGGCTGGCAAAGGCGGTGCAGGAGGATCACGAATTCGTCTCTAGCCTGCAGCTTAGACTCAGAACGGATGCGCCGGAAACTGCCGAGGCCGAACTGAACCTGCTGACCCGTGGCCTGCGCGACTGGACCCGCGCGCAAAAGGTTTCTGCCGCCCCTGCCCCGGCCCCGGTCGCGCCCGCGCGGACCGATGGCGCCGGCCCGCGTCCCCGGCTCACCGGCCTGGATGGCGAGTCCGTGGCGCGGCGCCTGGAGCAGTCCCGCGTCACCGCCCGCCATGATGCCGCGGCCGGGCGGATCGAACTGACCGGTGGCGGGGTCGATGCGGCGCTCTTCGCGGCGCTTCAGGACTGGCTTGCGCGCCGCTGACCTGCAACACATTCCAATTCCGGATTGTTTCGCGCGCGAAACAAATTTCTGTAACCCATTGAAAACAAACAATCCGCATCCGCGCGAAACGTCGTATTACGCTATTTCCGGCCGTCGTGGTTTGACACCGTTCCGGAATTGTGGATTAGCCGGAGACGGGACTTCAGAGGGGCGCGGGCGTGGCCGCAGACCGGGATCAGCAACAGCAACAGACCGACGGCCGGACGCTGGTCGCCGTGGTGGTGACCTATAACCGCCTGGCCCAGCTGCGCCTGACCCTGGTCCGGTTGCTGGCGGAACCCGCCGCGCGGCTGCAGGCCATTGTCGTGATGGACAACGCCTCCGATGACGGCACCGCCGACTGGCTCGCCGGGCTGGACGATCCGCGCCTCTGCATCCACCGCAACAGCCGCAACACCGGCGGCGCCGGCGGGTTCGAACAGGGCATGCGGCTGGCGATGGCGCGGTTCGCGCCGGACTGGATCGTGGTGATGGATGACGATGCCCGCCCCGAACCCGGCGCGATCGCCGCGTTCCACGCCTGCCCGCGCGACGGGCAGGATGCCTGGGCGGCGGCGGTGCGCCATCCGGACGGGCGCATCTGCGACATCAACCGGCCCTCGATCAACCCGTTCTGGAACCGTGCCGCGCTGCTGCGCACCGCCGCGGGACGCGGCCGCGAGGGGTTCCACCTGGGCCCCGCCGATTACGAGGGCACGGCGCTGCGCGCGGTGGACGGGGCCTCGTTTGTCGGGCTGTTCCTGTCGGCCGCCGCGATTGCCCGGGTCGGCTATCCGGACGGGCGGCTGTTCGTCTATGGCGACGACGTGCTCTATACGCTGACCCTGCGCGCCGCGGGCGGGACCATCGCCTTTGATCCGGGGCTGCGGTTCGAACATGATTTCTCGACCATCGATGCCGGCGACCGGCGTTTCCGGCCCCTGTGGAAGAGCTATTACCATTACCGCAACCTGCTGATCGTCTACCGCGCGGCGGCGGGCTGGCTGTTCTGGCCGGCGCTGCTGGCGGTGCTGCCGAAATGGCTGTCCAAGGTGCGCCATCACGAGGGCGACCGGGCGTTGTTCCTGCGGCTCCTGGCGCGGGCGGTGCGCGACGGGCTGACCGGGCGCACCGGGGTGGATCACGCCCAGATCCTGGCGCTGTCCGGCGCCCCTGCCCCGGCCCCCACCCCAGATCCCTCCCCGGACCCGGCGGGCGCCGGGCCTAGCGGTTCAGGATGTCGTGATGATAACGCCCCAGCAGCAGAAGCCCCATCGCCAGAAGGCCGAGGCTGATCCCCAGCACATAGAGCGGTTCGGCGTAGGACGCGGTATAGGTCGGGTAAAACCCGGTGCGCATCCAGCCGACGATATGGACCAGCGGGTTGTACCACAGCAGCGTCTGCGCCAGCGGCGGCATGTTGTCATAGAGATAGAAGATCCCCGAGGCCAGGAACAGCGGCCGGGTCAGGATCGACCAGATCACCTCCCACAGCGGGTAAAGCCCGCTGATCGCGCAGTTCATCACCCCCATGCCCAGCCCCAGCAGCATCGCCATGGCAATGGCCTCGACCGCCGGCGGCAGGTCCAGCACGGTGCGCCCGTCGATCACCGCGAGGATCATCGCCAGCAGCAGGATGGTCACCAGGATGCCGGTCAGGCTGTTCAGCAGGAACCGCGCCAGCACCGCGTCCAGCCAGGTCACGGCGGGATATTTCAGCAGCGGCTTGGAAAACCGGATCGCCGCCCCGGTGGTCAGCGCAAGGCTCTGGTAGATGTGAAACGGCAGATATCCGGTGGCATAGAACAGCAGGAAACTGGTGCCCAGCGAGGGCGTGCGCATCACCAGCGAAAAGCCGATGGACAGGAAGATGATCGCCGCCAGCGGCTCCAGGATCGCCCAGACATAGCCGCCCGGGGTGCTGCCATAGCGGGTCGACATCTCGCGCAGGATCAGCGCCCCGATGGTGCGCGCGGCGGCAAAACGGCGCGGCGCGGCCGGCGACAGGGCGGGACCGGGGGGCGGTGCGGACCCCGGGGACAGGTCCGATGGGCGGGCAGGCGGAAGAACGGACATGAAAAGCGCTCTGATACTGGCGTTTACGCGTCCGACTATGTAAGAAATCAGGGAAAGATACAAACGGCTTCGGGCCGGGACGGGCGGGCATGAACCAGAACACCGACGACACCGGGCAGGCGGCCGAAACCGGCCCGGCCCCCGCGGCGGAGCGGCGCGCGAAAGGCGGCGGCCCCCGCAGGAACAAGGGCGGCGGCAGGGCCGGCGGCAACCGGGGCGGACCCGGTCCCGCCACCCCGGTGGTGCAGGTGCAGCCGATCGCCGGTCCGGCGCGGATGCGGCGGCGGCACTGGGGGCTCGTGTTCAGCTTTCTGCTGATGGTCCTGCTGCCGCTGGGGGCGGCGATCTATTATCTCTGGACCCATGCCACGGATCAGTATGCCTCGACCGCGGGCTTTACCGTGCGCAGCCAGGAAAGCGGCGGCGCCACCGAGCTTCTGGGCGGGCTGACCCAGTTCGCCGGGTCCAGCACCGCCTCGGACAGCGATATCCTCTATGAGTTCATCCAGAGCCAGGAAATGGTCGAACTGGCCGATGCCAAGATCGACCTGCGCGCCCATTACACCGCGCCCTGGCCGACCGACTGGGCGTTTGCGCTGTGGCCCGATGCAACGCTGGAGGACCTGGTCTGGTACTGGCAGCGCAGCGTCGGGATCTCGTATGATTCCGGCACCGGGCTGATCGAGGTGCAGGCGCTGGCCTTTGACGCCGACACCGCCCGCGCGATCACCAGCGTGATCGTGGAGGAAAGCCAGGACCGGATCAACGCGCTGAACACCCAGGCGCGCGAGGACGCGATGCGCTATGCCCGGTCCGACCTGGAAGAGGCGCTGGCCCGGCTGAAGGCGGCGCGCGAGGAGCTGACCCGGTTCCGCACCCGCACCAAGATCGTCGACCCCGAGGCCGACATCCAGGGCCGCATGGGGGTGATGAACAACCTGCAGCAACAGCTGGCCGAGGCGCTGATCGAGCTCGACCTGCTGCGCGGCACCGCCAATGCCAACGACCCGCGCCTGACCAAGGCGCAGCAGAAGATCGACGTGATCCGCGACCGCATCGTGATCGAGCGGCAGACATTCGCCAGCGACAACACCGATACCGGTGCCGTGGGCGAGGATTATCCGACCCTGATCGCCGAGTTCGAGCGGCTCAACGTGGACCGGCAATATGCCGAGGAAACCTATCGCGCGGCGCTGACCGCGCTGGAGGTGGCGCGCGACGACGCGGCGCGGCAGAGCCGCTACCTGGCGACCTATATCAAGCCGACCCTGGCCAGCGAGGCCGAGTACCCGCGGCGCGAGATCCTGGCCGGGCTGGCGGCGCTGTTCCTGCTGCTGATCTGGTCGATCCTGGCGCTGATCTTCTACAGCATCCGGGACCGGAGCTGAGCGGGATGGGGCGCACGATCCGATGACGCGGGTTTCGGGTATTGCGGGGCGGCATCCCGCCGCCGCCCGGCGATTGCGGGGGCATGCGCGGTGATCCGGTTCGAGCATCTGACCAAGAGTTTCCGCATCCGGGGCGAGCGCAAGCTGGTGATCGACGATCTGAACCTGACCCTGCCGGCGGGGCGGTCGCTGGCGCTGCTGGGGCGCAACGGGGCGGGAAAATCGACCCTGTTGCAGATGATTGCGGGCACCATGCGCCCCGATAGCGGGCGCATCGTCAGCGATGGCACGATCTCCTGGCCGGTGGGGTTCGGCGGGTCGTTTCACGGTGAACTGACCGGGGCGCAGAACGTGCGGTTCATCGCCCGCATCTATGGGGTGGACACCCGTGAGCTCTGTGATTTCGTCGAGGATTTCGCCGAGCTCGGCAAATCCTTTCACATGCCGGTGCGCAGCTATTCCAGCGGCATGCGCTCGCGGCTGACCTTTGGCGCCTCGATGGGCATCCATTTCGACACCTACCTGGTGGACGAGGTCACCGCGGTCGGGGACGCGGTGTTCAAGCGGAAAAGCCAGGCGGTCTTTGCCGAGCGGATGAAATATTCCAGCGCCATCATGGTCAATCACAGCATGAACCAGATCCGCCAGTATTGCGATGCGGGTGCGGTTCTGGAAAACGGCAGGATGCAGTATTTCGACGATCTGGAAGAGGCGATCGAGATGCATGAGGCGATCATGGCCTGACCGGCAGGGCGCCGGGCGGGGCAGGGGGCAAAGACACGAACGAGAAGGAGCGCGCAGTTGGATATCATACTCGTCGGGGCCGGCCTGTCCGGTGCGGTGATCGGCCGGCATCTGGCCGAGGCCGGGCATGCGGTCACGGTGGTGGACAGCCGGCCGCATGTGGGCGGCAACTGCCATACCGAGCGGGATGCCGACACCGGGGTCCTGGTGCATGTCTACGGGCCGCATATCTTTCACACCGATGACGAGGAGGTGTGGAACTATGTCAACGCCCATGCCCGGTTCCTGCCCTACAAGAACCGGGTCAAGGCGACGACGGGGGGCGCGGTCTATTCGCTGCCGGTGAACCTGCACACGATCAACCAGTTCTTTGGCAGGACCCTGCGCCCGGACGAGGCGCGCGCTTTCATCACCGGCGAGCAGGCCGACATGTCGATCACCGATCCGCAGACATTCGAGGAACAGGCGCTGCGGTTCGTCGGCAAGGATCTCTATGAGGCGTTCTTCAAGGGCTACACGATGAAGCAATGGGGCTGTCATCCCAGCGCGCTGCCCGCGAGCATCCTGAAACGCCTGCCGGTGCGGTTCAATTACGACGACAACTATTTCTTTCACCGGTTCCAGGGCATGCCCGAAGAGGGCTATACCGCGATGATTGCGGATATCCTGGATCATCCGGGCATTTCGGTCTTGTTAGAGACTGTTTTTGACCGCTCGCAGGCCAGCGGTTACGACCATGTGTTCTGGTCCGGCCCGCTGGATGGCTGGTTCGATTACGCGCGCGGGCGGCTGGGCTACCGAACGCTGGATTTCGAGCGCTTCACCTATGAGGGCGATTACCAGGGTTGTGCGGTGATGAACTATGGCGAGGAAAAAGTGCCCTATACGCGCATTACCGAACATAAGCATTTTGCCCCCTGGGAGCGCCATGAAGGCTCGGTCTGTTACCGCGAATTCTCGCGCGCCTGCGAGCCGGGGGACATCCCGTATTACCCGATCCGGCAGGTGGCGGAAAAGGCGCTTCTGAAGGAATACGTGGCGCTGGCCGAGGCCAGCGAGGGGGTCAGCTTTGTCGGCCGGCTGGGCACCTACCGCTACCTGGACATGGACGTGACCATCCGCGAGGCGCTGGATGCGGGCCGGGCGTTCCTGGCCCATCTGGAGGCCGGCACGCGCGTGCCGGCCTTTTTCACCCCGCCGCTCTGATTTCAGGCCTCCGGCGCGCCCGGATCGGGCGTGGCGGTGATATCGCAGATCCAGCTGGCGGGCAGCGCGTTGCGCGGATCGGCCAGGCAGGCGGCTTTCCAGGCCGAGATCATCCGGTTGTACCACAGGGTCTCTTCGGCCTGCGGATCGCTGCCATCGGGCACCTCCCAGCGGGTCAGATCGCAGCGCAGCCGCCCGTCGCGCCAGCCGGCGCCCATCCAGAACACCGCCGCCCCGGTGCGCCGGGCCAGGGCCCATTGCGGCGGCGGCAGGCGCAGGCGCAGGCCCCGGTCCGGCATCGCGCGGTCGCGCGCGCCGATCAGCCCGTCCACCGGCAGGGCCACGACGCCGCCCGCCGACAGGTCGCGCAGCAGGTTGCGCATGATCTCGGTGCCGGTGAAATCACCATGCGCGCCGGTTTCGACGGCCCGGGGCGGGGGCGGCTGGAACAGGGGCGAGAATTCCGCATCCGCCACCCGGTCCCAGCCCCGGGTGATGAAGGTTGCCGGCCGGTCCAGCCGGAGCAGTTCGATCTGCACCGCGGCGCGGGCGTGGCAATGCAGGCCGGCGAGCAGGACCGGCTGGCCGCGGTCGGTGCAGGCCTGTACCTCTGACCAGTCCAGCCGGGGCAGGGCGGCGCGCAGCTCGGCGCGGTGGGGCAGCGAGCGGCTGATGATGTTGAACAGCTGGCGCTTGTGGTGAAAGCCCTCCCAGGCGCGGCGCGACCAGTCGGCGATGTCGGCCTCGGCGATGCCCAGCCAGCGGGCGAGACCGGGCAGGTTCCGCCGCGCCGGCGGGGTGTCGACCGGGGGCGGGGCGATGCCCTGTATCGAGGCCGGGGTCAGGTCATGCGCGCGCTGTATGATCCCGGCCTCGGCGGCGGGGTCGCAGATTCCGCGCAGGGCCTGTTTGACGCGGCGCAGATCATGCAGGTTGTCGAGCCTGTGCAGGCTCTGCAGGGCGCCGCGCAGCAGGGCGGCGGACTGCGCCGCCGGCGCATCGGTCCGCAGGCGTGTCCTTGCATGGCGCACGGCCCGGGCCAGGGCGCCGGATATGTCCCCGCCATGGGCGTCGAGCGCCGCCGCGAGCCCCCCGGGCTCTGCGGCCAGCAGCCAGCCCTGCAGTTCCAGGGAGCGCAGCGCCGGGGCCTCACACCCCGCCTCGCGGGCGTCCGACAGGCAGCGGGCCGCCCGTGTGAACCGGCCCGCCTCCAGCCACGCGCGGCCAAGGCCGAACATCAGGCCCTCCGCGCCAGCCTCGCGATCCGGGCCGATGTCCCGGATCAGGGTCTCTGCCCGGTCCAGATGGCCGAGGGCGATCAGGATCCGGGCCCGGAGCCGGGCGACGCCGGGGCGTTCGGCCTTCTCGGGAAGCCGGTCCAGTTCGGCCAGCGCCTCGGCATTGCGCCCGAGCCGGTTCAGGAGCGCGGCGCGCTCGCGGCGCAGCCACCCGGCATCCGGGTCCGCGCCGTCCGCGTCCAGCAGCGCCAGCGCCGCCGCCGGGTCGGAACGCCGCAAGGGGGCGAGCCGCGCCCGCAGCGCCGCCTGTTGCGTGGTTTTCCCTGGCCCGCCGGGCCGCTCCGGGTCGTGATCCTGCATAGGTCCTCGCCTTTTTCCCGGGTATCGGAAAAGCCGGGGCGGATTGCAATCGGCGCGGGGAAGGTCGGCCCTGGGTCCAGAGTGTCAGATGCCGCGCCCCGTTCGAACCGGTGCGATGTGCGATCAGCGGACATAGCCCTTGATGGCGCGGGGCGCCTTCTAAGATTTCTGTGTTCGATGCCTTTGCAAGGCAGCGCCGCCAATCCGGATGTCCGTTCGCCATGCAGCGTGACGCGCCGGGCATGCGGTCGCTGAGAGGATAAAGCTGATGTGAAATTCCATGTCCGAAAGATACTAATTCGAAACGAGCCACACGGTGTCTTCACGCGTCATTTTGCAGACGTCCCCTTCATTCTTCCGCGAAACGCCATCCAGAAACTGCACATACACTTCGAAGACGCATGTTCCATTGCCGTCATCAACATTGAACTTGCTGCCCTTTTCTGGCTGGATGTTTGCTCCAAGAGGAAGGAAATCGACCATGCCCTCAGCGTTTCTCGAGAGGAGTTCCAAGGTTGGTTGTCTGCTCCCGGGTGTTGTCCCGGGTCTTCCTGCGTAGAGGGAGATAATCGGTACCGAGCCACTATTGACCACGGCAAGAACACGTTGCTGACCATCGTTGCTTGAAGGCGTCGAACAGGATGCCAACAGACAGAATGCAAACGGCACCGTCAGAAATTTCTTTGAATTAGCAATCATTTATGAATCTCCCTTGGGCTTGCACCGTTGCATGTGCGATATCCAATAGCAAATTGAATGCCGCCGGCGTTCAGTCGACGTGTGTCTTGATCGCGAACCGCGGATACAGACCGTTTGCCAAAGGAACCCGCCGGGCCGCTCCGGGTCGTGATCCTGCATAGGTCCTCGCCTTTTTCCCGGGTATCGGAAAAGCCGGGGCGGATTGCAATCGGCGCGGGGAAGGTCGGCCCTGAGCCCTAACTTAGCCTTGGAGAAATTACCAGGAGCCGTCGCGAACGGCGGAAAGCTGTCGTTCGTTGCTGGCTGCGGCTGGGTTCGCTGAGCGGAGAAAACAACACATCAAAATCGAAATCGCACAGCCAGCTCAAAAAGAAAACCTAGTATTGTCTGACTGTGCAATGGAGGCGCAGACACTTTAGCCTGAAGGAGGCGCATAACTTCCTTTGACTTTCTTGTACACGTCCCGCGCTTTGTGGCTTTCGGCGCTGCTGTACATTGGGATTGTTTTGAAGCTCTCAATCGCTCCACCCATGGTCGCGACCAGAACCGAGCCAATATATTCGGAAACGCTTGGCATGTCGGCAATCAGCGCGACATGGTGCTCTTGGCCGAGCAACCCGTAGAAACCAATCAGTTTCCCTCCAGCAGCTTCGCAGACCGCTCGAGCCGCTTCTTCTCGATCCGAATCACCTTCGACAATCGACTTAATAGCCTGAGGCGTATATTTTATCATCAGCATGTATAGTGCCATTCTTAAGGGTCTTTCTTAGTTATGGAACACGGCAAATCTATGCAGATGTTCTGCAAATCATTTTTGCCGATAGGTCACCCTAGCATCTGTCGGCTTAAAAGTCGCTGACACTCTTTTTGGACATTTCAATTCAATCTAGTGTTCTGCACCTGACGCAAGGTTCCCAATTTTGGCAGGGTATTGGACACGGTTTCGACATACCTCATCAAAACGCTCAGATGGCTGCCTTGGGCCGTTAGCACTAGGTGGGATGGTCTGCGTCAAGGTCTGAAAAGTCCGCGAAGCAGGTAACACCCCCATTCCCCTCAAGACCGGCGGAACAGGGTGCCGATGGTCTGGAATGCCAGGTCGAAATCGAAACACAGGTTGCGGTGGCGCTGATAGATCAGGTCGAGCCGGGCCTTGGCCGGCACGCAGATGCGGCGATAGGTGGCGTCGGTTTCCTCGGGCGTTTCGCAGCGCGCCAGCAGCCGCGCCTCGTGGCGGTGATAGACCAGGCTGGCCAGCCCGGTGACCCCGGGGCGCGATTTCAGCACCTCGCGGTAGATCTCGGGATAGGCCTCGACATACTGGCGCAGGGGCGGGCGCGGGCCGACAAAGCTCAGATCGCCCCGCAGGATGTTCCAGAGCTGGGGCAGCTCGTCCAGCCGCTTGCGCCGCAGCCATGCCCCGGCCGGGGTGATCCGCGCGTCCTTGTCCCCGCCAGAGACCCCGGAATCGGCCGCCACAACGGTCATGGTGCGCAGTTTCCACAGGTCAAACGGCTGGTCCACGCCCTTCATCCGCTCGGCGACATAGAACAGCGGCCGGCCCTGCCGGACCAGCAGCCACAGCAAGAGCCCGATCAGGACCGGCCCCAGCACCAGCAGCAGCAAGGCCGCGAAAAACAGGTCGAACAGGCGTTTTGTCAGGGTCATATCCGCGTCATTTCCGTGCCGTTTCACCCGTATCAGAGCCGAATTCGCGCCATTGCGCCACCATCTCTTCCGCGCGGCTGTCCGCCGGGGTGAACCGGGTCAGCCGCTGCAGCCGCGCGGTGGCCAGCCGGACCTCGGCAATCGCGCCATCCGGTGCGGCGCGCGGCGTCCAGCCCAGGCCGGCGGCCGCCAGCAGGTCGCCCATGGCCAGCGTGCCGGGGGCGGCGATGTTCAGAACCGGGGGCAGGCCGGGCGCGGCCAGCACGTCGCCCAGCACCCGCGCCAGCGTGGCCAGCCCGATATAGCTGCGCCGGGGCGTGCGGCCATCGGCAAAACGGTCGAGCTGAAACCCCGGCCGCCAGTTGCCCAGGATCGCATCGACCCCGGCCACGTTGCCGATGCGCAGGCTGGTCACCGCCACGCCGCGCGCGGCGCCGAGCCGGGCGGCCTGCCGTTCCATCGTGAGCTTGGCGCGGCCATAATCCGAGACCGGGACCGGGTCGGCCTCCTCCTCCAGCGGCCCCGCGCCCGCGCCGTAAACCGCCGCCGAAGAGGCCAGCAGCACCCGCGCGCCCGGCTCTGCCGCGCGCACCGCGGCCAGCGCCAGCGCGATGTTGCCGGCCAGGTCGCCGCGCCCCGGCACCACCCCGGACAGGCACAGCACCTTCCGCCCCGCGGCCGCGCGCGCCAGCGCCCCCGGGTCGCCCAGCGGGTCCAGCACCCGCCAGCCGGGCCCCGCCTGCGGGCGCCGCGCCTGCCACAGAATCCGCGAATCCGGCCATTGTTTGCGCAGGATCATGCCGATCCGGCCTGTTGCACCCATGATCAGGGTCTCGGGAAAATGCATCTGCCCCCTCGCGCAGTTGACCGTTTTCCTTGTAACAGTATCTTGCGGTGCGCAAACCGCCGATAACGCAGAACATTCCGATACAGGCCATTGCCCAGATGAAAATCCTGATGACGACCTTCGTGACAATGGGCCTGGTCCTCGGCCTTGCCGGCTGTTCCCGGCTGCCCGGCGGCGCGCCGGCCAGCGAGGAAATCCTGAAAGAGGCCGATGCGGAAAACGCCGATTTCGCGCTTTATCCGGTGACCCGGGCGTTCCTGCCGACGGTGGCGCAATGGCCCGCCACCGGCAACCAGGAGCATCTGGGCTGGATCAATGCCAGCCAGGGCGCGCGCACATCGATCATCCAGCCCGGCGACAGCCTGAACATCCGCATCTGGGACAGTTCGGACAATTCGCTGCTGACCACCACCGAGCAGAAGGCGATCGACCTGTCCGGTGTCGAGGTCGCCTCCAACGGGTCGATCTTCATGCCCTATGTGGGCAATGTCAGCGTCATCGGCCTGACCCCGGATCTCGCGCGCGAGGAATTGCAGATGGCGTTCGAAACCATCGTGCCCTCGGCCCAGGTACAGCTGAGCATGACCGAGGGGCGCAACAATTCGGTCGACCTGGTCTCGGGCGTGTTGCAGCCCGGCACCTATCCGATGCCGGACCGCAACTATTCGGTGCTGGGCCTGATCTCGGCGGGCGGCGGCATCAGCCCGAACCTGAACAACCCGCAAATCCGGCTGATGCGGGGCGGGGCGATCTATGGCACCTCGGTGGACCGGCTCCTGAACAATCCGCGGCTGGACACGCTGCTCAAGGGCGGCGACCGGGTGTTCCTGGAAGAGGATGAACGCTATTTCCTGTCCTTCGGCGCCACCGGCGAGGAAGACCTGCATATCTTTTCCAAGGACGAGATGTCGGCGATGGACGCGGTGTCGATCATGGGCGGGTTCCAGGACGCCAAGGCCGATCCCAAGGGGCTGCTGATCCTGCGCGAATACCCGGCCTCGGCCAGCCGCGCCGGCGTGCGCGGCCCGCGGCAGAGCCGGGTGGTGTTCACGCTGGACCTGACCACCGCGGACGGGCTGTTTTCCGCCCGCCGGTTCCGGATCAACCCGCAGGATCTGGTCATGGCCACCGAATCCCCGATCAACGACGCGCTGACCGTGTCCAACGTGATCGGCAACTTCTTCGGCGTGTTCAGCCGCGCGGGCAATATCTAGGGCAAGGCCCCTGGCCATCTGCGCCGGGATCGACAGCCGGGGGCGCGAAACCGCGGCGGACCAGGAACCGCTTGCTATTTACCCGGATTGACGCCATATGGGGCGCGCGACGTTACCACTATCGACGACACTGCTCCTTACGGCTCAGTCTAGCGATCTTGCACTGACCTAGCCGACCTGCCGCATTCCGCGGGCAGCACATGAAAACAGGAGTAACGACGATGGCAACTGGCACCGTCAAATGGTTCAACTCGACAAAAGGCTTCGGCTTCATCGCCCCCGATGGCGGCAGCAAGGACGTGTTCGTGCACATCTCTGCCGTCGAGCGCGCGGGCCTGACCGGCCTGGCCGACAACCAGAAGGTGACATTCGACATCGAGGCCGGCCGTG
>CAYGNE010000088.1:0-13069 GCA_964351155.1 uncultured Rhodobacterales bacterium
GCGGTATTTCGGCAAATCGGCCTCGACGGTTTCGCCCGCCGAAGCCGCGATGCTGGCCGGACTTCTCGTCGCCCCAACGCGCTACGCCCCGACAAACAGCCTGAGCCGGTCACAGAACCGGGCATCGGTAATCGTGGGCCTGATGGAAGCGCAGGACTATCTTACCCCGGCGCAGGCCCGCGAAGCCCGCGACAATCCTGCCGAGCTTTCCCAGGCCGCCGCCGAACGCGCGGGCGGATACTTCGCCGACTGGGTGATGTCTTCGGGTCCCGAGTTCTTTACCCGCAACACGACCGAGGACGTGATCATCATGACCACGCTGGACCGCCGCCTGCAAGCCGCCGCCGAAGAAGCGATGCAATTCGTGTTCGAAAACAAGGTCCGCGAAGGGTCCAAGGCGCAGGCCGCGATTGTCGTGATGTCATCGGACGGAGCGGTCAGGGCAATGGTTGGCGGGCGCGAAACCAAGGTGGCGGGTGCCTTCAACAGGGCCATCCAGGCCAAACGGCAAACCGGGTCCGCGTTCAAACCATTTATCTATGCCGCGGCGTTAGACCTGGGGTATTCACCGCTCGATACGGTCATGGACGAACCGTTCTGCATGGACATCCCCGGTTCGGGTCAGTGGTGCCCAAAGAACTATACCAACAAATATTACGGCCGGGTGACCCTGGCGGATGCCCTCAAGGACTCGCTCAACATCCCGGCAGTCAAGGTGTCCGAGAAGGTCGGACGAGACAATGTACGGCAAGTGGCAAGCCAGTTCGGACTGGAAAGCGATCTGGCTGACGGACCCGCTCTGGCCCTGGGCGCCTCCGAAAGCACGCTGATCGAAATGACCGGGGCCTATGCCGGCATACTTAACGGAGGATCGGCCGTGACGCCTTATGGTCTGACCGAACTCAGATTACTGGGCGAAAACGAGCCCCTGATGGGAGCCGAGGGCGGAATCGGCGAACGTGTCATTCAAACCGAGGCGGCACAGCAACTGATCTGGATGATGGAGAAGGTGGTTTCCGACGGTTCCGGAAAACGCGCCCAGTTGCCGGGATGGCAGGCCGCTGGCAAAACCGGGACCACGCAAGCGGCGCGCGACGCCTGGTTCATCGGCTTCACCGCTGACTATGTGGCAGGCGTCTGGATGGGCTATGACGACAACACGCCATTATCCGGCGTCACGGGCGGCGGTCTGCCTGCGGAAATCTGGCACGAAACGATGGTGCGGGTGCACAAAGGTATCCCGCC
Organism: uncultured Rhodobacterales bacterium; assembly: GCA_964351155.1. GTDB lineage: Bacteria > Pseudomonadota > Alphaproteobacteria > Rhodobacterales > Rhodobacteraceae > CAYGNE01. The sequence goes on from CAYGNE010000088.1 coordinate 1,246, forward strand.
AAGCCCCCTGCCGATGCGAGAGCCGGCAGGCGTGGTCGCGGACCGCGACGGCGGAGTACCCACCCCACAACGCGGCGGTGGTCTGGGACAGGTCGTCGATCAGGTTTTGCGCGACATCTTTGGCGGTGGCGGCAACGGGCGCCCACCGCAATCCAACGCCAACAGATGACCTAGCCAGCTTTCTGAAGGTCCGCGGTCAGCTGATCGATATTGCCTTTGCGGCGGTCCAGCATCGCACCGATTTCAGTACGTTCCGTCAACAGCAGGTTCACACCTTCGATGAACATGTTGAAAAACTTGTTCCGGCCGGATTTGTCCGAGACCAGGAAAGTCACTTCGAATGGCGGTTCTCCGCGCAGATAGGCGGTGCTGCGAATTTCATAGCCGCTCTTGATCTTGCGCGATGACTGGACTTCGACGCGTCCGCCGATGAATTCACGGAATCGCCTGCCGTATTTGCGCGAGATATAGCTCTGAAACGCCTTGGTGAATTGCTGCATTTGCGCCTTGCTTGCACGGCGGCCATCATTGCCCAGCGCATAACGCGCCATGATCGGCACATCCGCGTAACGCACGAATATCTTTTCGAAATCCCGGATCATTGCGCTCTCGGACTTGCCCGAAGCGATCACTCCGTTGATTTCGGCGACCAGTTGATCGACCAGTGCACGCGCACCGGACTCGGTCAGCGCCATCGCCGGCATAGGCAGGGCCGACAGCCCGGCAACAGCAGCCGCGGACATCAGAAAATCGCGTCGATACAGCTGGTTATTCTGCATTGGAGTCTCCATAGGGGTCCTCGTAGGGATCAGCGTACGATTCAGCATAGGGATCAATATAGGAGTCCCCGCTGTTGCCTTCCAGTTGGAAGCGCCTGTTTTGCAGGTAGATCAACCGCGCCACAGAGTAACTGTCGGCACTTTCATAGAGGATCGAGTCCACCGTGTCAGAATACCGGCCACGTGCACTCATCCGTTCGACGATCTCGGCATAGACACCGATATTCTCGATCGGGCGCTGAGGTGCCAGGGTCAGCGGGTTGGTAAAGAAATCCACGAACACGCCGACCGAATCCCGTTGTGTGGACGGGCCAAAGAACGGCAATTCGATATAGGCGCCCTCGCTGACTCCCCATGTCGCCAGGGTCTCGCCAAAATCGGTTTCCGTCTCGGGAATGCCAAACTCGCTGGCGGGGTTGGCAAGCCCTCCAAAACCGATGGTCGTGTTCATGAGAAACCGGCCAAGCGAAATTCCGGCCTGTCGCAGATCACCCTGCAACAGGAAATTCATCGCATCCCCGGGTTCGGACAGGTTTGCCGCAAAACTGTTGAAACTGTCCTCGATCGGGTCGGGAACGAGATTCGTGTACCCCTTGGATGCCGGACGAAACAGCGCCCGGTCGACCGCAAGGTTGAACTGATGCACCTTTCTGTTTCCGTTTTCATAGGGATCAAACGGTGCGTCATTTGACCTGACACCTGGTTCGGGAGTCGCGCAGGCAGAAACGAAGATCGCCGACATCATGACAAAAAAGAGAAAAACTGATCGCTGCGGCAACTTCATGCTCATCGTATCCGGTACAAGGGTGTAAAGTTAGGGTGTTCCGCTATGTAATGCAAACAAGCAGTGTTCACACTTGGTACAGGTTCACTTAATGACATTGTGACAGTTTTGGAACAGCAGATATTCTGGCTGCGCATGATCGTGCCGCAAGCCCGCCCCCGGAATGTGGGGCAAATCAGATGTAAGGCAGGAAAACATGACGCCAGCCCCAGGTCGCGAAGAACTCCGAAACGCTCGCAGGCAGGGGCGGTCGCTCTACTGGATTGTGGGCATTTTCAGTTTCTTCGCAAACATGCTGATGCTCACAGGGCCACTCTACATGCTGCAGGTCTATGATCGTGTGCTTGGCAGCCGGTCAGAGGAAACGCTGGTGGCGTTGTCCCTGCTTGTGGCATTCCTCTACGGAGTCATGGGTATCCTGGATTACACGCGTGGCCGAATCATGGCCCGTGTCGGCGCACGGTTTCAATCCGCGCTGGACCGCCGGGTCTTTGACGCCATGGTGCGCAGGTCGGCTGTATCGCCTGACGCGTCGGCCCAGACCGGACTGGCGGACCTTGAATCGGTGCAGAGGCTGATTTCCTCGCCGGTTCTCATGGCGGTGTTCGATCTGCCGTGGACGCCGGTGTTTCTTGCGGGGATCATGCTGTTTCACCCGTGGCTGGGCATGCTGGCACTGGGTGGCGGAGCGGTTCTTGTCCTGATCACCCTGCTGAACCAGTTCTTTTCCCGCGGCCCGCTGTTGCAGGCCAATATGTCCTCGCACAGGGCCTCATTGTTGTCCGAGGAGATCCGGACCGAGGCAGAGATGATCCAGAGCATGGGCATGCGGGATGCCGCCTTTCAACGCTGGAAACATGCGCGCGATGCGTCGCTATCCGAAAGCATCAGTGCAAACGATGTGGGCGGCACGTTCACTTCGATGACAAAGACACTGCGCCTGTTCCTGCAATCGGCGATGCTGGGCCTTGGTGCCTATCTGGTCCTGCAGAACGAAGTCACCGCTGGCGCGATGATCGCCGCGTCGATCCTGCTGGGCCGTGCGCTTGCTCCGATCGAGCTGGCCATCGGACAATGGCCGCTGGTGCAGCGCGCGACAAAGGGCTGGAACAGCCTTGCGGACCTCCTTGAAAAAGTGCCCCCCGAAGTGGACCGCACGGAACTGCCCAAACCCAAGGCACGGCTGGATGTCAGATCGCTGACGATCGTTCCGCCCGGCGATACAAAGGCATCACTCAAAACGGTGAATTTCACTGTCGATCCGGGGCAGGCCGTCGGCGTCATCGGGCCGTCGGGATCCGGAAAATCCACACTTGCACGGGCATTGACCGGCGTATGGCGCCCGGCGGGCGGATCGATCCGGCTGGACGGGGCTGCGCTGGATCAATACGCTCCGGACGTGCTTGGTCAGAATATCGGGTATCTGCCGCAAAGAGTTCATTTGTTCGACGGCACGATCGCGGCCAACATCGCAAGGCTCAGCGCGAACCCCGACGACCAGAAGGTCGTCGCCGCCGCCAAGAAGGCCGCCGCGCACGACATGATCGTCAAGCTGCCGGAAGGGTACAATACACGTGTGACTGCCGGGGGTGGCCGATTGTCGGGTGGTCAGATGCAGCGGATCGCGCTGGCGCGCGCACTCTATGACGATCCGGTCATTATCATTCTGGATGAACCGAATTCCAATCTCGACAATGACGGTTCGGTTGCGCTGAACCAGGCCATCCGTGACCTGAAGGCCGAAGGCAAATCCGTTTTGATCATGGCACATCGACCTGCGGCGATACAGGAATGCGACATGCTTCTGGTGCTCGATCAGGGAACACGAATGGCATATGGCCCCAAGGACAAGGTCATGCGCGAGATGGTCGCCAATCACGAAGAACTGCAGAAAACCGCCTCGATGGGAGGTGTAAGATGAGCGAAAACGCTTATTCGGCCCGCAAGCCCGTCCTGTTCGGTTTGTTCGGATTGCTTCTGCTGTTGGGCGGTTTTGGCACCTGGGCCGTTATGTCCAACATCGCCGGGGCAATCATTGCAACCGGGCGTATCGAGGTCGATCGAAACCGGCAGGTTGTGCAACATCCGGATGGCGGCGTTGTCGCTGACATTCTTGTCGACGAAGGCGACACGGTCGACAAGGGGGCGATCCTGATCCGGCTCGATTCCAATCTGCTGAAATCGGAACTGACAATTGCCGAGGGCCAACTTTTCGAACTGATGGCACGGCGCGGACGCCTTGAAGCGGAACGGGATGAAACCGACGAAATTACCTTTGACCCGGTGGTGCGTATCGCCGCGCAAACCCGGCCCGAGGTGAACGACCTGATTGCCGGGCAGACACGCCTGTTCGATGCCCGGCGCGATTCCGTTGCCCGCGAGACCGAACAACTGGAAAAACGGCGTGGCCAGATTCAAAACCAGATCGAGGGCATCAAGGCGCAGCAGGCATCGATGAGGCGACAGATTCAGCTGATTGGCAGGGAGCTGGAAAACCAGAAATCCCTGCTGGATCGCGGCCTGGCGCAAGCCGGAACCGTGCTCAACCTCGAACGGGCCTCTGCCGACCTGGACGGTTCCCTTGGCGAGCTGATTGCCAGCGAAGCGCAGGCGCAAGGCCGCATCACCGAAATCGATATCGAGATCCTCAAACTTGGCACGCGCCAGCGCGAAGAGGCCATCACCCGCCTGCGGGACCTGCAATATCGAGAACTGGAACTGGCGGAACAACGCAGGTCACTTCTCGAACGGCTGAACCGGCTGGACATAACCGCCCCGGTGTCCGGTATCGTCTACGGTCTTACCGTGCATACGCCCCGGTCGGTGATCCGTCCTGCGGATGCGGTCCTTTACCTTGTACCGCAGGATCGGCCGCTGGTGATCGCCGCGCGTGTTGAACCGATCCACATCGACAAGATTTCCGTGGGTCAATCGGTGACAATGCGGTTTTCCGCGCTCGATCAGCGGCAAACACCGGAACTGTTCGGCACGGTAAAACAGATTTCGGCGGATGCGTTCGAGGACCAGTCCAGCCAGTTATCCTTCTACCGGGCCGAGATCATGCTGAATGACGGTGAACAGGACAAGTTGCCGGAAGGGACGGTTCTGATTCCCGGAATGCCGGTCGAAACCTTCATTCGCACCGATGACAGGTCGCCCATTGCCTATCTGGTGAAACCTCTGGCCGACTATTTCACAAAAGCCTTCCGCGAATCCTGACTTGGGGCTTTTCCCGGCATCCGAACCCGGCTAGCGTCCGCCGCAAATCGTTGCATTCGGAGGACCTCGCGATGAGTATTGAAAGCAAGCTGGCTGACCTGGGCGTTACGCTGCCGGATGCACCGGCTCCGGCTGCAAATTATGTCCCTTTTGTTCGCTCGGGTGACACTGTTTATGTGTCCGGTCAGATCTCGAACGACGAGAACGGCCTGATCCTGGGCAAACTGGGTGATGACATGGATACCCCGGCAGGCGCGGCGGCGGCACGGCGATGTGCGATCAACCTGCTGGCGCAGGTCAGGGCAGCCTGCGATGGCGATCTCGAACGGTTGGTTCGGGTCATCAAGCTGACGGGCTTCGTGAATTCAACCAGCGAATTCACCGACCAGCCAAAGGTGATCAACGGGGCATCCGATTTTCTGGTCGAGGTGCTCGGCGATGCCGGACGGCATTCCCGCTCGGCCGTTTCGGCGGCGTCTCTGCCCCTGGGTGTCGCCGTGGAAATCGAAGGCATTTTCCAAGTCCGATGATCCCCGAGCTGCCCGGCGCCTTTCTGACCGTGCCGATCGCCCATCGCGCGCTGCACGATACTTCGGACCTGCGTCCGGAAAACAGTCGTGCGGCGGTCCGGGCGGCAATTGCGGCCGGCTACGGCATAGAAATCGACCTGCAGCTCAGCGCCGATGGTCAGGCGCTTGTCTTTCATGACTATGCCCTCTCGCGCTTGACGGATCAGCGCGGGCCGGTTCGGCAGCGTCAATCAGAAGAAACGGCAAAGATTGCATTGCGACACGGCGATGGCGAAACCATCCCGACTCTGCGCGACATTCTGGATCTGGTCCGGGGCCGTGCGCCTGTACTGATCGAAATAAAGGATCAGGACGGCGGCATGGGTCCCGATGTCGGACCTCTGGAACAGGCCGCGGCAAGGGAACTGAAAGGCTACGAAGGACCCGTCGCAGTCATGTCTTTCAACCCGCACAGTGTACGTAAGATGGCTGACCTGTTGCCGGGAATCCCGCGCGGCCTTGTCACTTGCGGCTATGACGCCTCGGATTGGGCATTGAACCAGTCGACGCGAGATCGACTACGCGAGATCCCGGATTTCGAGAGTTGCGGTGCCAGCTTTATCAGCCACGACAAGGACGATCTTGACCGGCAGCGTGTCGCCGATCTGCGCAGTGCCGGGGTTCCGGTTCTGTGCTGGACAATCCGGTCCGAACAAGAAGAGGCCGACGCGCGGCGTTTTGCTGACAACGTGACATTCGAAAACTATCTGGCAAAGCATTCGGGTTGATCCAACCCAGACCGACCCCAGATAATGGGCATGCCCCGGGGGATTGATGGATCAGGCACAGATCGAAATTCAGGTCATCAGGTCGCTGTCGGAAATCCCGGCAGTAGAGTGGGATAGCTGCGCATCCCCGGAAAGCCAGGATGGTGGACGTCCCGGCGATCCGTTCACGACGCATCGTTTCCTGTCCGCACTGGAAGACTCGGGGTCGGTTGGCCCGGGAACCGGCTGGCAGCCGCAATACCTTACCGCATATCTGGATGGGTTGTTGATTGCTTGCGCGCCGATGTACGCGAAATCGCATTCGCAGGGCGAATACATCTTTGACCACAACTGGGCGCACGCCTATGAAAACGCGGGCGGGCGGTATTACCCGAAACTGCAGATTGCCGTGCCATTCACACCTGCCACGGGACGCCGGTTGCTGGTCCGAAAGGGGTACGAACGCATCGGTCATTCGGCCCTTGTTCAGGGTGCGGTGCAACTTGCATCCGACAATCAGGTGTCATCGCTGCACATCACGTTCTGCACCGACGAAGAAGCCCAGGCAGGCGCGCAGATGGGTCTGCTGACGCGCGTCACGCGCCAGTTTCACTGGGAGAATCAGGACTACTCCGATTTTTCCGCGTTCCTTGCTGGTCTCTCCTCCCGCAAGCGCAAGACAATCCGCAAGGAACGCGCACGCGCCGCCGGTTTTGGCGGTGACATTCACGTGCTGACCGGCGACGACATCCGCGCCGAACACTGGGATGCTTTCTGGGTTTTCTATCAGGATACCGGCGCGCGCAAATGGGGGTCGCCATATCTGACGCGCCAGTTCTTTGACCTTGCACATGAACGACTACGCCATGATCTGGCACTGATAATGGCAGAACGGGATGGGCGCTGGATAGCCGGGGCGCTCAACGTGATCGGGCGCGAAACGCTGTATGGCCGTTACTGGGGTTGCATCGAACACCATCCCTGCCTGCATTTCGAGTTGTGTTACTATCAGGCTATCGAGTTTGCCATTGCGAATGGTTTGAGTCGGGTCGAAGCGGGCGCGCAGGGCGAACACAAACTTGCGCGCGGGTACCTGCCGACGCGAACGCACAGTTTGCATTGGGTGGCCGATCCGGGTTTTTCCGACGCAATTGCGCGGTATCTTGATGCAGAACGCCAAGCCGTGGACGAGGAGATCGAGATCCTCACCGACTATGGCCCGTTCAGGAGAACGCAAATGGAGGAACAGCAATGACCGAGCACTTGTCCGAAGAAACCCGTGGTCCTCTTCTTGGTCCGCTGCTGGCAACCGGCTGGACGCTTGTTGAGGACCGGGATGCTCTTGCGAAAACGTTTGACTTCAAGAACTTCGTTGATGCGTTCGGGTGGATGACACGTGTCGCGATCTGGGCCGAGAAATGGAACCACCATCCGGAATGGACCAATGTCTACAAGACCGTACATGTCGTGCTGACGACCCATGATGTTGGCGGGCTGAGCGCACTGGATGCCAAGCTTGCCCGCAAGATGGACAGCCTCGTCTGATCTCTTTAGCGGCGACCGACCCCGGTTCCATAGGCCATGTTCGCGGCCTGAAACATCGCCGCGAACTCTGCTTCGGTCACGTAACCGTCGCTGACATCCACACCGCGCGGGATGCGGGTCGGGTTCTTGCCGGTCACGGCAATGGAACGATAACGAGAATCGAAGGTCAGGCACCTGTTCTTCCAGCAATTCCTGCCATCCTGGATCTGGATTTCCGTACCGTTTGGTCCACTGCGCGTTGCGTTTTCCGTTGCAGTGCAGGCGGTCAGAAATATTCCAAGGATGAGCAGACGAGTTGCGGCGGACATGGCAATCTCCGGTTGAGGCCGGAGACCCGGCCGCTGATAGTGAAAGGGCGCCGCCAGTCTAGCAGGCGGCACCCCGACCAGTAAGGAAAGCCACGATCACGCTGGCTCACGCCTGCATGATCGCCAGCTTTGTCACATCGATGCCAAAAGCCCCTCGCCTGCGGACACTTCGCAGGCGCCGGGGTTTTCCTCCTGCTGCAACAGCGTCACGGTACCGTCGTCAACCAGCATCGCATAGCGTTTGGATCGTGCGATCAGCCCAGCGGGCGGGGCATCAAAGTCCATACCGATCGCCTTGGTGAACGCGCTTTCGGCATCCGACAGCATTGTCAGTCCGGCGGCCTCGGCCCCGGTGGCGTCACCCCATGCCTTCATCACAAAAGGATCATTGACGGAAACGCAGATTATCTCGTCCACCCCCTTGTCGTCGAACTGGGCCTTGGTCCGGATGAAGCTCGGTACATGCGCAGAATGGCAGGTCGGCGTGAACGCACCCGGAACCGCAAAGATCACGACCTTGCGCCCCGCGGTCTTTGCCGACAGCGACACCGGCTCGGGACCTTCTGCCCCCATTTGAACCAATGTTGCGTCGGGCAGTTTCTCTCCTGTCGAGATTGTCATGCTGGATCCCTTTCTTGGAAAATCGTTTGCACCGTAGTCACAGATAGGATTTGTCAGTAACAGGACAACGCTTGCAAGTGACGGGTTGAAGGAATGAGCAAAATTGTCGTGATCGGTGCGGGTCAGGCCGGGGCTTCTCTTGTGGCCAAGTTGCGAAACGAAGGGTTTGACGGTGAAATCATGCTCGTCGGCGCAGAGCCTGTCCCCCCGTATCAACGCCCGCCGCTGAGCAAGGCCTATCTTCTGGGCGAAATGGCTGTGGAACGGCTGTTTCTGCGACCCGAGAGTTTCTATGCGGATCAGAATATCGTGCTGCGTCTTGGCACGACGATCACAGATATCGACCCGGTGGCCAAGACCGTTTCGCTCGGGGAAGAGGTTGTTTCCTATGATCAACTGGCCCTGACCACCGGTTCGGAGCCCCGGCGGCTGCCAGCGGCAATCGGCGGTGATTTAGACGGCGTGTTTGTTGTGCGGACACTGGCCGATGTCGATGCCATGGCCGACTCTGTCACCGAGGGAGCCCGCGCACTGATTGTGGGCGGCGGCTATATCGGTCTCGAAGCCGCGGCGGTGGCGACCAAGCGTGGAGTCCGCGTCACGCTGGTGGAAATGGCAGATCGCATCCTGCAGCGTGTCGCCGCCCCGGAAACCAGCGACTATTTTCGCAAATTGCATTCCGCTCACGGCGTGGACATCCGCGAAGGCGTCGGGCTGGACCATCTGACCGGCAGGAACGGCAAGGTCACTGGCGCGGTACTCAGCGACGGCAGCGGTCTCGAAGTCGATTTCGTCGTGGTCGGTGTGGGAATCTCGCCCGCAACCGCGCTGGCGGATTCTGCCGGGCTGACCATCGAGAACGGCATTGCCGTGGACGAGCTCGGCCGCAGCTCGGACCCGTCGATCTGGGCAGCTGGCGATTGCGCCTCGTTTCCCTACGCGGGCAGGCGTATCCGGCTGGAAAGCGTACCAAACGCCATCGATCAGGCGGAATGCGTGGCAGAAAACATGCTGGGCGCCGGCAAACCCTATGTCCCAAAACCGTGGTTCTGGTCGGATCAATACGACGTGAAATTGCAGATCGCAGGGCTGAATACCGGGTATGACCGGATCGTCAGCCGTGCCGGTGACAAGGATGCTGTGTCGTTCTGGTATTATGCAGGCGACAAGCTGCTCGCGGTTGATGCGATGAACGATCCAAGGGCCTACATGATCGGCAAGAGGCTGATCGAAGCAGGCAAATCGCCCTCGCCCGAAACCATCGCCGATCCGGATACCGACATGAAGGCCCTGTTGCGCGCGTGAGGATCATAGCAGGCCGTTTCAGAGGGCGCAGTTTGGCGTCAGTTGGCAAGGGGGACGCGTCTGCGCATCTGCGACCGACAACGGATCGTGTCCGTGAAAGCCTGTTCAATGTACTGGTGCACCGGCATGACCTGTCGGGTGCAAGGGTCCTGGACCTGTTCGCGGGGACCGGCGCGCTGGGGCTCGAAGCGTTGTCGCGCGGTGCTGCGCATGTCACCTTTGTCGACGATGGCCGCACTGCCATTGGGCTGATCCGCAAAAACATCGACCTGACCGGCAGCAAGGGTTTGACCGATCTGGTCCGGCGCGATGCGACCCGGCTGGGCCCCTGCCCCGGGGAGCCTTGCGACCTGGTGTTCCTGGATCCACCCTATGGCAAGGGTCTGGGGCTGCCTGCCCTTCGCGCCGCCTGCGATGGTGGCTGGATTGCGCGCGGGGCGCTGATCGTGTGGGAGGAAAACGCGCCCATGCCCGCACCCGACGGGTTTCTGACCGAAGACCACCGCACCTATGGCGATACCCATGTCGTCCTGTTGCGCCATGAAAACGGAGAGCGGTAATGCGACCACAACTGGTCATCTTCGATTGCGACGGCGTTCTGGTGGACAGCGAGGTCGCGTCAAACCAGGTGATCGCCGACAGCCTTGCCCGGTATGGCCTGTCGCTGAGCCTGGCGGACTGCATGAAGCACTTTGTCGGTGGCACCATGGCCGGTGTCGGCGACAAGGCGCGGAAGATGGGGGCCACTCTTCCGGACGGATGGATCGACGAAATCCATGAACAGATCCATGCGCGATTGCAGCAAGGCGTGCCAGCGGTGAAAGGCATCCCCGAATTGCTCGGCACTCTGGATACGGCGGGCATTCCAACTTGTGTCGCGTCCAATGGCAGTGAGGCCAAGATGCGGATCACCCTTGGCCAGAACGGCATATGGAACCGGTTTCAGGACCGCGTGTTTTCGGCGCACCGCCTGGGTGTGGCCAAACCTGATCCCGATCTGTTTCTTGCCGCCGCCGCACATTTTGACCAGCGCCCGCAAAACTGCGTGGTCATCGAGGACAGTGTCAGCGGGGCAACGGCCGCCGCGAGAGCCGGAATGCGATGCCTCGGGTATGCGCCCGGGCATGACGGGGCAAGGATGGCGGAACTGGGCGCGCAGGTTTTTGGCGATATGGCAGACGTCCCCCGGCTTCTCTGCCTTTAAAATACATGACTGACGTCCGAGCCGGCTGTGCTATGCTTTCTGCTGATGCTCAGCGCGACATACATACCATTCTGGCCAAGCATTCGTGGCGAGAAAACCCGGGTTGCGACAGGACCGGCCCGAAAACCGCGCCGCCCCCCCGTGTTCATCAATGACGCTATCACACCCGTTCGAGACGAAACGCTTTTGCTTGCACTGCTGCGCGCACAATCCAAAGAGACCGATCAGGACTGAGCCCGCGGCCATACTCCCGCATTGGGTACAATCCGGATTTAGCCGTAGGTCGGATGGAAACGACCGCCCGGCGACAGGGTGAAAATCTCGCAGCCGCCCGCGGTGACCCCGATGGAGTGTTCGAACTGTGCCGAAAGCGATTTGTCGCGGGTTACGGCGGTCCAGTCGTCCGACAGAGTCTTTGTCTCGGGCCGGCCCAGATTCACCATCGGTTCGATGGTGAAGAACATGCCCTCTTCAAGAACCGCGCCGGTGCCCGGTCGGCCATAATGCAGGACATTGGGCGGCGCGTGAAACACGCGGCCCAGCCCGTGACCGCAGAAATCGCGAACGACGCTCATGCGGTGTGCTTCGACATAGGCCTGAATGGCATGGCCGATATCGCCAAATGTGTTGCCGGGCTTGACCGCTTCGATGCCTTTCATCAGGGCGTCATGGGTGACTTCGATCAGGCGTTCGGCCTTGCGCGAGAGTTTTCCGGCAACGTACATCCGGCTTGTATCGCCGTACCAGCCATCGACGATGACGGTCACGTCGACGTTGAGAATA
>CAYGNE010000089.1:0-12904 GCA_964351155.1 uncultured Rhodobacterales bacterium
CATCCTTGGCCGCGTTGTCAAACCGACCGTTCCAGCCGGTGGTCATGTCGACCTCGCCATCCTTCATCAACTGGGCATGTTGCGCGCCCGAGGTCCAGAACACGTCGATATGCGGGCGCAGCGCGCGGATCTTGTCCAGCGCGCGTTCGATGCCCTCTTCGGAATCCAGAACCTTGTAGACGTCTTCCGGCGCGACACCGTCCGCCATGATCGCAGGTTCCAGCGCGCCGGCGACCTTGCCGCGATAGGCGCGTTTGCCCGGGAATTTCTCGACATCCCAGAAATCCGCCCAGCTTTGCGGGCCGGCCTCGCCATAGGTGTCGGTGTTCCAGGCAAAGACGGTCGAGAACACGTCGCCGCCGACACAATAGGTCGATTTCAGTGTCGGATAGAAGGTCGACACGTCGATGATGTTGTAATCGAGCTCCTCCAGCAGACCTTCGGCACCGGCGCGCGCGGCCGATCCCGACCCGCTCGCCACGATGTCCAGCGTGACCTGCCCCGACGAAACCTGAAGACGCACGTCCGACATGCCGCCATAGGTTTCTTCCTTGACCGCGATGCCGGTGTTGGCCGACGCCGGCTGAAACAGCGCCTTGCTCTGGGCTTCCTGATAGGATCCGCCCCACGAGGCGATTGTCACGGATTTGTCCGCGGCCACGGCCTGCGTCGCCATCAGCGCGGTTGCGACTGTCAGTAAGGTTGTTGTCTTCATCTTGTTTCCTCCCATTTGGATTGATTTTTCCCGGTCTCTTGGCGGTTGATCCCCGTATTGGTCATTCCGGGTTCAAGGGGTGTATCGGCCCCTTGCTCCCGGGCGGCACGCCCCGCGCCACGCGTGTCAGCCCATTTGCAACGCCTTTCGGTATTGTCTCTGATCCCTCCAGCGATACCAGGCCACCGCTGCGGGCAGGAACCATGGCTTGCCGTAGTAGAGCGGGCGGGTTGGAAACGGCAGGTCATCGAATGCCGTTTGCCCCTCGGGCAGACCCAGCACCTTCTGGCCCAGCCGCATGCCCAGATAGCTGGCCATCGACACGCCCGATCCGCAATACCCCATCGCGTAGTGGATCCCGTCATGGCACCCGGTATGGGCCAGTTCGTCGAAACTATAGGCCACGGTGCCGGTCCATGAATGCGAAATGCCGTGGTCCCGAAGCTCCGGAAAGATGCGGCACATCGCGTCATAGAGGCGGGGCGCGCTGACCAGCGGGTCGGTTTCACTGGCCGACACGCGGCCGCCGAACAGAATGCGCCGCCGGTCGGGCGAGGTGCGGTAATAATAAACGACCTTGCAGGTGTCGCTGGCAATCCGGTCGGTCGGGAACAGCCTGTCAACCAGCGTTTCCGGCAACGCCTCGGTTGCAATCACATAACTGCCGATCGGGATCACCCGCCGCTGCAGCCACGGGGTGAGACCAGATGTGTACCCGTTAGTGGCGACGATCACGTCCCCGGCGCGGACCGCGCCCTTGTCGGTCGACACGACAAATCCGGTTCCGGTCTTTTCGATGCGCTGCGCTGTGCACTGTCCAACCACCTGTGCCCCGGCGCCAATCGCGCTCTGCAACAGCCCGCGATGATATTTTGCCGGGTGCAGCGATGCATGACGCCCGAATACCACGCCGCCGAAATACCGCTCCGAACCCAACTCGCTCAGCTGTGCATCCCGCGGGACGGGTCGTGCATCGATGTTTTCATCCCGGCTCAGTTTCTCCGCATCACGGACCAGTTCGTCGTAATGGGCCGGTGTATGGGCGGCATGATACCGGCCGCAGCGCTTGAAATCGCAGTCGATCCGCTCTTCCGCTACCCGTTCTTCAATCCATTCCAGCGCGCGGGCCCCTTCGGCCCGGATCGCCCTGGCCTTGCCGGCTCCGTATTTGGCGGACAGCGCCTCAAGCCCGGGTTTCACGCTGGTGCTGATCTGGCCGCCATTGCGCGTGCTGCAGCCATATCCGGGGTCTCCGGAGTCCAGCACCAGGGTCGAACGGCCGCCCCGCGCGGTTTCGATGGCCGCGTTGAGCCCGGTATAGCCGGAGCCGATGACCACCACATCGGCAGAGTCCGGCGGGGCCGACGACAGGTCCTGCGCCGGACCGAGCCCGTCCAGCCAGTATGGCTGCTGGCTGACATGTGCCAAATGACCGGAGTCCATCCGACCTCCCCAAAAACCGGCCCGCCGCAGGATCGCGGGCCGCGCGTTGACCCGATCTTAGGAGTCCATTGGTCTGGGCCTCATATCCATTATGGATTTTTGAGCGGTCCAATTAAACCTGCAGGGCCGGGAGGTCCGCGAGACGACGGATACCGGAAGCGATGTCCTCGGGCTTGGCGCTGCCAAAGCCCAGGACCAGCCCCTTCTGCGTCATCGGTTCCATGCAATATCCGCCCAGCGATGTCAGCGTCAGGTTCCGTGCCGCGGCCTGCGCGATCAGCTGCTGCGTGTCCACCCCCGGATCAAGATAGGCCACCGTATGAAACCCGCTGGTGGCGGGCTGGATCGCGATGCTGTCCGGCAGGATCGCCGAGGCGGTCATGAGCGTATCGTAACGCGCCTTGTACAGGCGCCGCATCATCCGGATATGGGTGGCGAAATGGCCTTCGTCCATGAAATCCGCGACGATGGCCTGTGTCGATGTCGGCGGCCCGCTGACCCAGGATGAAAAGATGCCGTCAAAGATGCCGACCATGTGCTCGGGCACCAGCATGAAACCCAGCCTCAGGGACGGGAACAGGGTTTTGGAGAAGGTGCCGACATAGATCACCCGGCCATGATTGTCGATACTGGTGAGGGCCGGTTGCGGGCGGTTGCCGAAATGGAACTCGCCATCGTAATCGTCCTCGACGATGATCGCCTGTGAATTGATCGCCGCTTCCAGCAACTCGAACCGGCGCGGCAGGGACATCACCGTCCCGAGCGGTTGCTGATGCGACGGCGTGACAAGCGCCATGCGGAAATGTGGTGCCCTTTCAATGCCCTGTGAAACATCCAGGCCCTGGTCGTCAATCGGGATCGGCACCAGCTTGGCACCGGTCGCCACCAGCGCGTTTCGCGCCCCCTTGGCCCCCGGGTTCTCGTGCCAGACGTGATCCCCGGCATTCAGAAACACCTGCCCGATCAGCGCAAACGCATGTTGGGCCCCGGACGTGACGAACACCTGTTCGGCGGCACAGTTGATCCCCCGCGCCGCGGCAAGATGCGAGGCGATCGCCGCCCGCAACGCCTGCAATCCCTGTGGCTGACCATAGCCCATCAGGTCGTCGCGGTCGCCGCGCAGGTGGCGGGCCGAAATGCGCGACCATTGCTGCAATGGAAACGCATCCAGTGCCGGCAGTGCGGTCACGAAAGCCTGCGAATTATGCGGCAGCCACGCCCGGGGCGCGATATCGGCGGCGGATTGTGTCACCGAATAGGACAGGCGCGGCGCGGCGGCCTGCGTCTTTCCCGGCCCGGGCGGCAGGTTGGACGGGCGCTGGCTTTCCAGCGTGTCGCTGACAAAGGTGCCGGACCCGACATGCGAAACCAGCATGCCTTCCGACACCAGCCTGTCGATTGCATCAACGACGGTGGTGCGGGACACGCCGATTTCCTTGGCCAATGTGCGGCTGGCGGGCAGGCGGTCGCCCGGTTTCAATCCGCCGGACACCAGAACGTCGCGCAGCGCGATATAGAGCTGCACGCTGATGTTCTTGCGCAGGCCGCGGTCCAGCTGGATCGAGGACAACAGGGCACCGGCTTCGCGTTTCATTCGGGCCGCTCCTTCGAATTGGTCTGCATAATCTGCCGCAATGGACGTTTTCCATGTGCCAATTTGAAGTATCGTCAGCCCGAGTCAATCTGCCATCCGGGGCCGGAACACGCATGAAGATCACAGCGATAGAGACATTCACCAATGAATTCGTCTGTTTTGTCCGGGTCACGGTCGAGGACGGAACCCGGGGCTGGGGCCAGGTTGCGCCCTATTACGCCGATATCACGGCACAGGTCGTGCATCGGCAGGTCGCCCCCTATGCGCTTGGCCGCGATGCCTTTGACATCGA
This sequence comes from uncultured Rhodobacterales bacterium, assembly GCA_964351155.1. Classification (GTDB taxonomy): domain Bacteria; phylum Pseudomonadota; class Alphaproteobacteria; order Rhodobacterales; family Rhodobacteraceae; genus CAYGNE01. Next base: position 4,045 of record CAYGNE010000089.1, read on the forward strand.
CGGCACGCTGGATATCGTGCGCGATCGCGAGCACAAGTTTCCCGGCTCGTACCTGCGCCGCGCCATGGGTGGGCTGGACACGGCGCTCTGGGACTGGCGCGGCCGGCGCGAAGGCAAACCGGTCTGTGAACTCATCGGCGGCACACCCGGCCCGATCCGCGCCTATGCCTCGTCGATGAAACGCGACATCACGGCGCGCGACGAGGCCGACCGCCTTGTCAGGCTGCGGCAGGAAAAGGGGTTTGATGCGTTCAAGTTCCGCATCGGCGCCGAGGTCGGGCGCGACCGCGATGAATGGCCGGGCCGGACCGAGGAGATCGTGCCGACCATGCGCCGGGCGATGGAGGATGACGTTGCACTGCTGGTGGACGCCAATTCCTGCTATTCGCCGGCCCGCGCCATCGAGGTCGGGCACCTGCTGCAGGACAATGGCATATCGCACTACGAAGAACCCTGTCCCTACTGGGAGTTCGAACAGACCAAACAGGTGACCGACGCGCTCGATATCGACGTGACGGGTGGCGAACAGGACTGCATGATGGCCAGTTGGAAGGCGATGATCGACGGCCGTATCGTTGATGTGATCCAGCCCGATGTCTGCTATCTCGGCGGGATCAGCCGCACGCTCAGAGTGGCGAGGATGGCAGAACAGGCGGGTCTCCCGGTGACGCCGCACTGTGCGAACCTGTCGCTTGTCACCCTGTTCACCATGCACCTGCTGCGGGCGATTCCCAATGCCGGGAAATACCTCGAATTCTCGATCGAGGGGTCGGACTACTACCCCGGGCAGGACGGGCTGTTCCTGTCCGATCCGTTTGCCATCGAGGCGGGCAGGGCGACCGTGACCGACGCCCCCGGATGGGGGGTCGAGATCAACCCGGACTGGCTTGCCCGCTCGCAATACCAGGCCAGCCGGCTCGACGCCTGAACCGGCGCCGCGCCGCGTGGTTGCCACGGGTTGGCCATCGGGCGTATCACTTTGACGGGAAAATGACGCCGCCAGGGGAGAGGTCCGATCATGAGCAATTTTTTCGACGGTATCGCACCGCTGAAATTCGAGGGTCCCGACAGCGACAACCCGCTGGCCTTTCGACACTATGATCCCGACCGGATCGTCATGGGCAAGCGGTTGGAGGATCATCTCCGGTTTGCCGTTGCCTATTGGCACAGCTTTGCCTGGCCCGGTGGCGACCCGTTTGGCGGCCAGACCTTCGAACGCCCGTGGTTCGGCGAAACGATGGACCACGCCCGGATCAAGGCCGATGCGGCGTTCGAGATGTTCCGCATCCTCGATGTGCCGTTCTTCTGCTTTCACGACGCCGATATCCGCCCCGAAGGCGCGAATTTCGCCGAGAGCACCGACCGGCTGAACGCAATCGTCGATCTGTTTGCCGAGAAGATGGAAACCGCCCGGGTACGCCTGCTCTGGGGCACCGCCAACCTGTTTTCCCATCGCCGGTTCATGGCCGGTGCCGCGACCAATCCCGACCCCGATGTGTTTGCCTATGCCGCCGCGACGGTAAAGACATGCATGGATGCGACTCATCGCCTGGGCGGCGAGAACTATGTCCTCTGGGGGGGGCGGGAAGGCTACGAAACCCTCTTGAACACCGACCTGGGCCGGGAACTGGACCAGCTCGGCGCATTTTTGTCCAAGGTCATAGACTACAAGCATAAAATCGGGTTCAAGGGCACGATCCTGATCGAACCGAAACCCCAGGAGCCGACCAAGCACCAGTATGATTACGACGTGGCGACCGTCTACGGGTTCCTGCGCCGCTACGGGATCGAAAACGAAGTGAAGGTCAATATCGAACAGGGCCATGCGATTCTTGCCGGTCACAGTTTCGAACACGAGATCGCCCTGGCCAACGCGCTGGGAATTTTCGGTTCCATCGACATGAACCGCAACGATTACCAGTCCGGCTGGGACACCGATCAGTTCCCCAACAACGTGCCCGAGGTCGCGCTGGCCTATCTTGAAATCCTGCGCGGTGGCGGGTTCACCACGGGTGGTACGAATTTCGACGCCAAGTTGCGGCGCCAGTCGCTGGATCCGGAGGACCTGATCGCGGCCCATGCCGGGGCGATGGACGTTTGCGCCCGCGCGCTGATCGCGGCGGCGGACATGCTGCAGGACGGCGCGCTCGAGCGGAAGCGGTCCGAGCGCTACGCGGGATGGGAGACCGGTCCGTCCAGATCACTGCTGACCGGGGCGACCCTCGAACAGATCGAGGCGCGGGTGCGTGCAGAGGGCATTGACCCCGAACCGAAATCCGGCCAGCAGGAAATCTATGAGAACATGGTCAACCGGTTCGTCTGACGTTTCCCCGGGCGCATTTGCCCGGCGGTATCCGGGTTTTTCGTCGCAGGGGCTGGCCAGCACGCCGGAAAAAGGCTTTGCTGGCCCCAAGTCGATCCAGCGGGAGTGTTCTGATGCCGACCAAGGCCGAACTGGAAGCGGAAGTTGCCGAGCTGAAGAAACAGCTGGCTGACATAGCCGGGTCAGAGACCGGACCCGACACGGGCGATGATGCGGGCCCCAGCCTGCCAAAGGCCCTGGCCGAACAGCTTTGCGCCCAGGGCATCGATCTGGACGGCATCGAGGATATCTGGCCCCGGCTGACCCATGAACTGACCGAGTTGCAGCGCGACAAGCCGATCGTCACGCTGCTGGCGGTGTTCGCATTGGGTGTGCTCGCTGGCCGGGTGACCAAACGGGGGCAATGACATGAGCCGGATCAGCAGGAACATATCCATTCTCTATCGCGCCGAACGGCTGATCGCCCAGCGGCGGCTCGAGGTGGTCCGCAACCAGACCGGCCTGATGGTGTTCGCCTGCGTCGTGGCGGGAATCGGGCTGATCATGCTCAGCGCCGCGGCCTATCTCGGCCTGTCGGCCGTGGTTGCGCCCGCGCTCGCGGCCCTGCTGGTTGCCCTGGCCAACTTCCTGGTCGCCGCAGGGCTCGTCGCGGTTGCCGGACGCCTGAATGTCGAAAAGGAAATCGCTCCCGCGGTCGAAGTCCGCGACCTGGCGGTCGAGGAACTGGAGCGCGACGTCGAACACCTGTCCCAAGAGGTGCAGAAGCTGACCGGCAGCCTCAAGACCCTGCATCGCGACCCCCTCGGCTCGGCCGCCGGCATGATCGTCCCGATCCTCGCCGCGATGCTGAAGAAGAAGGGCTGAACCGACGGATCCGCCGGTGACCCGCGCGCCATTGCGCGATCACAATCGCGAAAACAGCCGCACCCGGCAGCGTGATATCCGTGATTCACCAAGGGATTGTGGCGGAGAGACAGGGATTCGAACCCTGGGTGGGCTTGCACCCACAACGGTTTTCGAGACCGCCCCGTTCGACCACTCCGGCACCTCTCCGCGGGGGTCTGGAGCCTGCGTGTAATCGGGATTTTCCGGGCTGGCAAGGCCCGTTTTGGCCGACACCGCCGATCCTGCGTTTTTCATTTGCCCGGCCCGTCAAATGGCTTACGGTTTCACACATGACCTATCCCGTGTTCCGATTGTCGCCTGTCCGCCTGTATCACGCGCTTGTATTCTGCCTTGTGCTCATGCTGGCCCTGCCGGGCGTCGCCCGGGCCGCCGACCGGGACCGGATCGAGGCTTTCCTGTCCGTCACCGGCTTTGACGTCGCGCTGGACAGCATCGCCCTGTCGGCCGGATCGGCCCCCAAGATGCTGGGCATGGATGCCGGCGACTTCGGCTCGGAATGGACACGGATTTCGGGTCAGGTGTTCGACACCGCCATCATGCACGACCTGGCGCTGCAGATACTGGAGCAGACGCTGACCGACGAATTGCTGAACCACGCCGTGGACTTCTATGCCACCGATCTGGGCCAGCGCCTCGTGGTTGCGGAGAACGACTCCCACATGATCGAGGATGACGCGGCCAAGGATGCGCAGGGCCGCCAGATCGTCGCGGACATGGTGCGCGATGGTGCGCCCCGGCTGGAACTGCTGAAACGGCTGAACCTGGCGATCGACTCCTCGGGCACCAGCCTGCGCGCGATCCAGGAAATCCAGATGCGGTTCCTGCTGGCCGCCTCTGCCGCCGGCGTCATCGATCTCAAGGTGGATGCCGGCGAGCTGCGTGCGATGTTCAAGGCCCGGGAAGGCGAAACCCGTCGCCTGCTGCAGCAATCCGCGCTGGCCGGCGCGGCCTATACCTATCAGGACTTTTCGGATGCCGACATGGAGGCCTATGCCGCGGCGCTGGAACAGCCGGAAATGATGCAGGTCTACGAATTGCTGAACGCTGTGCAATACGAGATCATGGCCAACCGGTTCGAAGAGCTGGCCGGTCGGATGGCCGACCTGCATCCGGGCCAGGATATCTGATCGTGCTGCGTCGGGGAATTCTGGCCGCCGCAATCGGGTTGTGCCTCGCCGCCTTGCCCGCCTTGCCCGCATGGGCCGAGACCCGGACCGAGGCGCTGAACCGGGCCATGCGTCTGGACGAGGTGGTGTTGATCCTGCGCGACGAAGGCCTGCGTTCGGCGGGCGAGATGGAGGCCGATCTCGCAGACGGGGGCGGGCAGTATTTCCGCGACCGCATCGACCGCATCTATGACACCGGCGTCATGGGCGACGCGATGCGCGGGGCCTTGCGCGCCGGGATGACGGATGACGAGATCGATGCGGTGCTGGAGTTTTTCGACACCGCGCGCGGGCAGCGCATTCTGACGCTGGAAAACACCGCGCGCGTGGCAATGGCCGATCCGGATGTCGAAGATATCGCCCGCGCCACCTATGCCGACCTGGACCGGGCAGGGGATGCCCGGCTGACCGCCGTGGCCCGCTTCGTCGAGATCAATGACCTGGTCGAGCGCAACGTGGCCTCGGCCCTGGGGTCAAGTTACCAGTTCTATCGCGGATTGTCCGAGGGCGGCGGCGTCCGGATGGGCGAGGACGACATCCTGACCGAAGTCTGGGCACAAGAGGCCGAATTGCGCGAGGACATGGAGAGCTGGCTGTTCGGGTTCCTCCTGTTGGCCTATCGCCCGCTGAGCGACGCGGATCTGTCGGCCTATCTCGAATTTTCCGGATCGCCGGCGGGCCAGGCGCTGAACAGCGCCCTGTTCGCCGGCTTCGAGGTGATGTATGGCGATATTTCCTATGCGCTGGGAACCGCCGTCGCGCTGGCGATGGAAGGCAGCGATATTTAGCCGGATTCCCGCTTGACAGGCAAAAGCCTTCTGTCCATAAGCACGCATCCCGGCCCGAGCAATCGCGCCGGGTTTACCTATCATATCGCCCGGTTTCGGGTGTACTTACCAAATCGCCCGAAACCGGGCGCGCTGTTCGAGGTGGCCCTGATCGGATCCGGGCCGAAACACCCGCAAGGGGACCACAGGACGCGGCAGAAAAAGGAACAGACGCATGTTTGCGGTCCTCAAGACTGGCGGCAAGCAGTACAAGGTTCAGGCGGGCGATGTGCTCCGCGTTGAAAAACTGGCTGCGGACGCTGGCGAAACAGTACAATTCAACGACATTCTGATGCTGGGCGGTGACAAGACCGTTGTCGGCGCACCGCTGATCGAAGGCGCCGGCGTTCAGGCCGAGGTCGTCGACCAGATCAAGGGCGAAAAGGTCACCCATTTCGTCAAGCGCCGCCGCAAGCATTCCAGCAAGCGCACCAAGGGCCACCGCCAGAAACTGACCCTGGTCAAGGTTCTCGACATTCTTGCCTCCGGCGCGGACAAGTCCGGCGTCAAGGCCGCGATTGGCGCAGGCTCCGTCGCCGGGGTCGCCGTTGCCGCGCGCGACGCCGGGAAGCCCGCCGCGCCCAAGGCCAAGGCCGAAGCCAAAGCCGCGCCCAAGTCAGACGCAGGTGCCGATGACCTGAAGAAACTGTCCGGTGTCGGTCCCGCGCTCGAAAAGAAACTGCACGCCGCCGGCGTCACCACCTTTGCCCAGATCGCGGCATGGACGGATGACGACGTTGCTGCTATGGACGAACAACTGTCGTTCAAGGGCCGGATCGAACGTGAAGGCTGGATCGACCAGGCCAAAGAACTGGCCAAAGGCTAAGGAGAGAAAGCATGGCACATAAAAAAGCAGGCGGTTCCTCCCGTAACGGTCGCGACTCTGCCGGTCGCCGCCTTGGCGTGAAACTCTATGGCGGCCAGACCGCCATTCCCGGAAACATCATCGTGCGTCAGCGCGGAACCAAGTTCTGGCCGGGCCAGGGCGTCGGTCTGGGCAAGGATCACACCATCTTTGCAACCGCCGAAGGCGCGGTGACCTTCCACAAGGGTCTCAAGGGCCGCACCTTCATTTCGGTCCTGCCAGTGGCGGAGGCCGCAGAATAAGCCGCACCCGGCAGTTGAAGGAAAATTGAGGGGATCGGCGGAAATCGCCGGTCCCCTTTTCGTTGCAGATCAGGTTCATCATGGCAGTCGCCACCGCCAGTTTCATCGTGTTCGCCGCCAGTCAGGTCGGCACGCCCGGCCCGGCCAACATGGCCCTGCTGGCCACCGGTGCGCGCTATGGTTTCCGGGCCGCGCTGCCCTTCGTGGCCGGCGTGGCGTTGGGCAAGCAGTTGGTGATCTGGCCGGTCGGCTTCGGACTGATGGAACTGGCCGACCGGATGCCCTGGGTTTTCGAAACGCTGAAATGGATTTCGGCGGCCTATATCTGCTGGCTGGCGTGGAAAGTCGCCAACCTGCGGCTGGCGCCGGGGCAGGGGGCAGGCCGGGTTCCCGGGTTCTGGGCCGGGCTGATCGTTCACCCGCTCAACCCCAAGGCCTGGGCGATGATCGTCACCGGTTTCACCGGGTTCGTCGCGGCGGGAACACCGCCGGTTCAGGCCACCGCGACCATCGCCGCGGTTCTGCTTGGATGCCAATTTGTCCTGCATCCGGTTTGGTGTTTCGCAGGCGACAGGATCGCCGCCACGGTTGCAGGAACCGCTTCGGAAACATACCTGATGTGGACATTGGCCACTCTGACCGTGTTGTCCGTGCTGTTTGTTTTGTTCGGAGGAGGAACAAGAACATGAAACTCGACCCGATCATAAACCAACCTGTGATCGAAACCGAACGGTTCGACCTGCGCCCGCTGCGCCGGTCCGACAAGGGCCTGATCGAGATGTATGGCGGGGATGAACGGGTTGCGCGCATGACGACATCCATCCCGCACCCGCTCCCGCCCGGTGCGGCCGAGGCCTTCATCCAGCGCGCCATGGCCGAGGACCGCGACGAGGATGTCTGGGCAATGGATGGCACGAAGTCCGGCGGCAGTGAACTCATGGGGCTGATCTCGCTTCAGAAGCTCGACCGGAACCAGTCCGAGGTCGGCTACTGGGTGGCGCCGCATTACTGGAACACCGGTCTGGCGTCAGACGCGGTTTCGGCGCTGGTCAATACCAATCCGCTGAACAACGCCACGATGTTCGCCAGCGTGTTCCAGGACAACCCGGCCTCGGCGCGGGTCCTGATTCACTGCGGGTTCGAATACCTGGGTGACGCCGAAAGCTTCTCGGTGGCGCGCGACACCACCGTGCCCACCTGGACATACAGCCGAAAACACTGATTGGCCCCGGGCGGCCTTTGCATTAGGACACGATCATGAAGTTTCTCGAGCTCGCAAAGGTCTATATCCGCTCCGGTGCAGGTGGTAACGGCTGCATCAGTTTCCGGCGTGAGAAATTCATCGAATACGGCGGACCGGATGGCGGCGATGGCGGCACCGGCGGCTCGGTCTGGGCCGAGGCCGTGGACGGGCTGAACACCCTGATCGACTTTCGCTATCAGCAGCATTTCTTTGCCCGGAACGGCCAGCCCGGAATGGGCCGCCAGCGAACCGGCAAGGATGGTGACGACATCGTGTTGCGGGTGCCGGTCGGAACCGAGATCCTGGACGAGGATCAGGAAACGGTGATCGCCGACATGACCGAGGTCGGCCAGCGCGTCGAACTGGCGCGCGGCGGGAATGGCGGGTTCGGCAACCTGCATTTCAAATCCTCGACCAACCAGGCCCCCCGGCGCGCCAATCCGGGGCAGGAGGGCGTCGAACGCACCCTCTGGCTGCGGCTGAAGCTGATTGCCGATGTGGGCCTGCTGGGGATGCCAAATGCCGGCAAATCCACCTTCCTCGCCGCCACCTCCAATGCGCGGCCCAAGATCGCCGATTACCCGTTCACCACCCTGCATCCGAACCTGGGCGTGGTTGGCGTGGACGACGTCGAATTCGTCATCGCCGACATCCCCGGGCTGATCGCCGGGGCGCATGAAGGCCGCGGGATCGGCGACCGGTTCCTCGGGCATGTGGAACGCTGCTCGGTGCTGCTGCACCTGGTGGACGGAACCTCCGAAACGCTAATCGAGGATTACCAGACGATCATCGCAGAGCTCGAAGCCTATGGCGGCCACCTCGCGGACAAACCGCGCGTCACCGCGCTCAACAAGATCGACGCGCTGGATGACGAGGAACGCGCCGCCGCCCGGGCCGGGCTGGAGCGCGCATCCGGCGGGCCGGTTCTCATGATGTCCGGGGTCAGCCGCGAAGGCCTGACCGAGGTGCTGCGCGCGCTGCGCAAGCAGATCGCACAGGACCGCCTGCGGCACAAACCCGCCCAAGAGGCCCAGCCGTGGCGGCCCTGACCGACGCCGGGCGGCTGGTCGTCAAGATCGGCTCCGCACTGCTCGTGGACCGGACAACAGGCGCGCTGCGGGCCGACTGGCTGCGGTCGCTTTGCGAAGACGTGAGCTGGCTGAAATCCGCCGGGGCCGACGTGATCCTGGTGTCGGCGGGCTCTATCGCGCTGGGACGGGGGGTGTGGGCTCTCGGCCATTGCGAACTGGCGCTGGAACAATCCCAGGCCGCCGCCGCCGGCGGACAG
>CAYGNE010000090.1:0-3794 GCA_964351155.1 uncultured Rhodobacterales bacterium
AAAAGGCCCACCCGGACGTGCACGAAATCTTCTTTCAGGTCTTCGACAAGGGCGTCATGGAGGACGGCGAAGGCCGGGTGATCGACTTCAAGAACACCCTGATCCTGCTGACCACCAATGCCGGTTCGGCAATGGTGCTGGACATGTGTTCGGACCCGGATCTGCTGCCCGATCCCGAAGGTCTGTCCAAGGCCCTGCGTGACCCGCTGCTGAAAGTATTCCCGCCCGCACTGCTGGGCAGGATGGTCACGATCCCGTATTATCCGCTCAGTCCGCACATGATCGCCGAGATCACCAAGCTGCAGCTGGGCCGGATCAAGAAGCGGGTCGAAGAGGCACACGGGGTTCCGTTCGAGTATTCCGACGCGGTGGTCGAGGAAATCGTCAGTCGCTGTCAGGAACTGGAAAGCGGCGGGCGGATGATCGACGCCATCGTGACCAATACCATGCTGCCCGAAGTCTCGGCCGAGTTCCTGCGCCGGATGATGGAAGGCAAAGAAGTGAACAAGGTTGTGATCGACATTACAGACGGGGAGTTCGCTTATGGGTTCGATTGAAGCCAGATCAGCTGATTCAACAGGAGGAATGTGAAGTGGCCACTCAGTACAGGAAGATTTTTCTCGGCGGCAATGGTGGCGTGAACGTTGCCCAGGCGGATGTCGCGAAACTGGCGATGGAACTGGGCAAGCACCTCAAGGCGAGCGGGTTGCAGGCGCAGGGTATCAAGCTGCCCGGATTGAAAAAGGCGCAGGATCTGGTCGCCAAATGCATCAAGGTACAGCAGGCGGCGCAAAACTCCTCCCAGGTCAAGGATCTGGGGCACACTCCCGAACTCAGCGTTGTGGGCGGGATCGACACGTCGGGGCACCTGTCGATCAGCATCACCGGCATGCTGCCGCCATCCAAGGCAGGCAAGCCGCCGGTAAATTTCGACAAGACCCAGATCGTCCGCAAGGATTGGCTGAAGCTGGAAAAGGAACTGGCGGGCGACAAGAACGAAGTCGTCAACATGACGAAGAAGAACTACCAGATCATCGAAGAGACGATGGACAAGCTGGCCGCGGTCTGTGACGGCGACGTCAAGAAGATGGTCAAGCATCCCGTCTACAAGAAGCTCGTTGACAAGTTCGAGGACGGTGACGACATCATCAACCGCGCAGCCGAAAAGCAGGCCAAGCGTTACAAGACCGAGGTCCACGACACCAGCGAGGCGGATTTCGGTGACATCAGGAACGGCACGATCGCCCTGTGCGCGCACGGGTCGCGCGAAAAGATAAACGGCACCTGGATCGGCACCAAGCTGGGCAAGAAAACGCCCGATCAGATTGTCGATCTGCTGACCAAAAACAGCGACAAGAAACGCAACCTTTCCAAGAGCTTCAAGGGGACCGTTCTGTTGTCGGGCTGTTTCACGGCCGCCGGCGGCATCGCGCCTCCGGGCAAGGACTATGACTATGACACCTTTGCCGGCAAGGTCTGGAAGCTGCTCAAGGCCAAGGGGATCAATTGCAAGGTGGTCGGCCAGCCTGGCACCGCCTCGACCAATGACGACGGCTCGAAGAATTCCGTCATGCCGACCAAGCAGGACGAAAAGGACGACCTGAAGGCCGAGATCAAGTCGCTGGAAAAGAAACTGGAGAAGCAGAAGAAGAAGTTCGAAGCCGGCGACAAAACCGCCAAGAAGGCGGCGAACAAGGAGGCCAAGGCCCTGTTTGCCAAGATCAAGCAGGCCAGGGACAAATCCGCCCTGACCTGGATGAAGGACCTCCAGGTCAATTACGGCCTCGATCCGCTGCGCTGAGAGAGCGGCGCAGCACTGAACCAACGAAACAAGCCGGGCGCAGACTGCGCCCGGTGCACAGAAATAACCGAGTGGAGACAAACCGTGGACAGCAGCGCCCAGACCAGCATGAGCATGCGTGACCGTGCCCGGGAATTCATCGAGCGGCCAGCCGTCACAAATTCCATTCTCGGGGTCATCATCTTCAATGCGATCACGCTGGGGCTCAGCACGTCGCACACGGTCCAGGCCAGTATCGGCGACACATTGTCAATGATCGACAAGGTGGTTCTGACCATTTTCGTGATCGAGCTGCTGATCAAGTTCTATGCCTACGGGCTGCGCTTCTTCAGCAATGCCTGGAATATCTTCGACCTTGTGGTGGTCGGGCTGGGCCTGCTGCCGGACAAGGGCGGGCTGTCGGCGCTGCGCGGCCTGCGGGTCATAAGGGCAATGCGGCTTCTGTCGGTGATCCCGCAGATGCGCGCGGTGGTTCAGGCGCTTCTGGACGCCTTGCCGGGCATGGGCGCCGTGATCATCATGATCTCGATCGTGTTCTACGTGTTCGGGGTCATGGCGACACTCATGTACGGACCCGGTTTTGACGAATGGTTCGGCACCCTTGGCCGGTCGTTGTATTCGTTGTTCCAGATCATGACCCTGGAAAGCTGGTCCATGGGAATCGTGCGTCCGGTGATGGAGGCACATCCAATGGCCTGGGCGTTCTTCGTACCGTTTATCATCATCACCGCGTTCTCGGTTCTCAACCTGTTCATCGGTCTCCTGGTCAACACGATGCAGGCGGCGGTGGAGGCGGATGCAGAGGCAGAGTTCAGCAATTTGCGCGAACTGGTCAAAACCGAAACCGATATCGTTGACGCCCATGTCGTCGAGCTTCTGGAAGAGGTCCGCGCCCTGCGGACCGAGGTTGCCAGGCTGAAGGAGGATGGTGGATGAGCGGCAACTCGCAGAAGTTCATCGCCCGGAACCGCGCGCCGCGGGTTCAGATCGAGTATGACGTAGAGCTTTATGGATCGCAAAAGGCGGTCCAGTTGCCTTTTGTCATGGGGGTGATGTCCGACCTTGCGGGCAAGTCGCGGGCGCCCCAGCCTGCGATCGAGGAGCGCAAGTTTCTCGAGATCGATGCCGACAATTTCGACGATCGCATGCGGGCGATGCAACCGCGCACCGCCTTTTCGGTACCCAACACGCTGACCGGAGAGGGCAACCTCGAGGTCGATCTGACATTCGAAAGGATGGATGATTTCAAACCCGAGGCCATCGCCGCACGTATCGAACCGTTGCGCGCGTTGCTTGAGGCGCGAACGCAATTGTCGGATCTGACGACCTATATGGATGGCAAGGTCGGGGCAGAGGCGCTGATCGAAAAGATCCTTGCCGACCCGACGCTGCTGACGGCGCTGGCGGGTGCCAGGGACGGTAGCGATCAGACCAGCGCCGCCCTGGACAGTTTGCGCGCCGTGCAGATCAATACACCTGATGAGGCCGACACGTCCGCAAACGTTCTGGAGCGGCTCCGCTCCGAGGCCCCGGCGGATACCCCCGACGAGGACCGCACCGGTGACGTCCTGGCCGCACTTGCCTCCTCTGGTGCGTCCGAACCCGAGCCGACAGATGATGGTGCGGCCGTTCTGGAAGGGCTGCGCCGGGCCGCGCCGCCGGACACGCCAAAGCGGGATGCCCAGGCGGATGCCCTGAATGCCCTGCGCGCCGCCGCGCCGGCAGAGCAGGCCCCCAAGCCGGATGTGGCCGACACGCTGGCAAACCTGGCGCAATCCATGCCCGAAGCAACCGAACCGGCCGACACCACGGGTGATGTCCTCGCCGGCCTTGCCGCTGCGGCCCCGGAAGAGGTTGCGGACAGCGACGACCTCACCGCCGCGCTCGACAGCCTCGCCGAGGTCGAGATCGGGGACGCCCCCGCCGACACGACCGAGGACACGCTGGCCGGCCTTGCCGCTGCGGCCCCGGAAGAGGTTGCGGACAGCGACGA
>CAYGNE010000090.1:3894-12832 GCA_964351155.1 uncultured Rhodobacterales bacterium
GACAGCCTCGCCGAGGTCGAGATCGGGGACGCCCCTGCCGACACGACCGAGGATACGCTGGCCGGTCTGGCCGCTGCGGCCCCGCAGGAAACCATCGACACCGATGACCTGGATGACCTGCTTGGGGACCTGGCGGAGGACGAGGATATCACTGTCGAGCCGGAAGGCCCGGAGCCGGAGCCAGAGATGGCAGCGTCCGGGGATGATCTTGACGATCTTCTTTCGGATCTGAACATGGATGATCTGGCCGGTTCTGACGACGAGGAACAGGCGCAATCAGTGCTTGCCGATGCCGGTGGAGAAATCACGGTTGAAGAGGATGAGCTGGACGATTTGTTGGGAGATGTCGAGGATGCCGCCGGATCGGATGACGATCTCGACGACCTGCTGGCCGGTCTTGATGACGATACTGATGATGATCCGGATGCCGCCGGATCGGATGACGATCTGGACGACCTGCTGGCGGATATTGATGACGGCACGGATGATGACACGGATGACGCCGGATCGGGCGACGATCTGGACGACCTTCTGGCCGATATTGATGACGACACGGATGACGACACGGATGACGCCGGCTCAGACGACGATCTTGATGACCTTCTGGCCGATCTTGATGACGACGCGGATGACGACACGGATGATCTCATGGTTGATGCCGCGACGGATGACGGGAATACGGCCGGCACGGCCCGTCTGCACTCCGGTGACCCGGAATTCGCCTTTGGCCTGATGAGCGCCGACAGGCCCGCCCCGGACAGGTTGCAGAGAAAGAGGTTCCGGCTGGCGCTGATGGGCGATTTCTCGGGGCGTGCCGCGCGGGGTCTGATCGAAACCGGTGATGCATTGGCGCAGCGCCGGGCGATCCTGCTTGACCCGGACACGGTGGAGGATGTGATCGAAAGCTTTGCCACCACGCTGATCCTGCCGATCGGCAGGGACGGCACCGGGGTCGCGGTGGAGCTGGGCGGGCTGGACGATCTTCATCCGGACGAACTCTATGAAAATGTTGCGCTTTTTGCCGAACTTGTCGGCCTGCGCGGGCAACTGGCCGCCGGGGCCACGGCGGCGGGCGCTGCGGATCGGCTGCGCGCCTGGGGAGAGGCCCATGGAACACCGGTGTCCCCCCCGCGCAAACGGTCGGGCGGCAACGCGGTTCCGGCCGATCTGCGGTTGTCGGACTTCCAGAAACTGATCGGGGATTCGGGTGGGCGCCTCGCCGAGGCCTCACCGATCGAAGACCTGCTGGCGCGGGTCGTCGGCCCGCATATCCGCGCGGTGCCGGATGCCGATGCAGCGGCCATGCAAACGGCCGTGGACGCGGCCTTGTCATCTGCCATGCGCATGCTGTTGCACCATCCCGAGTTCCAGTCGGTCGAAGCGCAATGGCGGACCATAGACCTGATCGCCCGCAGTATCGAAACCGACGATACGCTCGAGGTCATTCTGTATGACATCTCTGCCGAGGAAATCGGTGCCGACCTGGCCGCCGCGGACGATCTTTCGGACTCCGGTTTTGTGCGGTTGCTGACCGATGAACCGCTTGACGCGGAAAACGGGCGCGGCGGGTATTCGGCGCTGGTCGGACTGTATACGTTCGAGGAAACGCCGCCCCATGCCGAGCTTCTGGGGCGCATCGCCCGCGTTGCCGCGCATGTCGATGCACCGTTTGTCGCCGCGCTTTCGCCCGGATTTCTCGACGTGGCCAAGGAAGACCGGCACCCGCTGGTCGCCAAGGCCTGGGACACGTTGCGCGGCATGCCCGAAGCCGGGCATCTGGGGCTGGCCTCGCCCCGGTTCCTGTTGCGCCGGCCGTATGGCGCGAAATCGGAACCGATCTACGAGTTCGATTTCGAGGAATTCACGATGGCCGAGGGTCTTGGCGGAATGCTCTGGGCCAACCCGGCCGCGCTGGTCGCGATCCTGTTGGCCAAATCGTTCAGGGAAAACGGCGCTCACATGAGCCTTGGATCGATCATGTCGCTGGGCGACATGCCGTTTCATGTGGTGACGGATCGTTACGGGGATCAGGTCGCGTTGCCCTGCACGGAGCGGAACCTGACGCTGGACAAGGTCGAAAAGGCGATGGCGCGGGGCGTCATGCCATTGGTGTCGATCAAGGGGCGCGATGAAATCCGGCTGGCCTCTTTCCAGTCACTGGCCGGGGGCGATATTCTGGGTCCGTGGTCGGACGTGCCACCGCCACCGCCGTCGCCGCCAAAGCCCGCGCCGGTCGCTGCCGCGGATAGCGACGATGACGATCTGAAGGACGACACCGGCGACGACGACGATGACGATCTCGATCTGGACGACCTGCTGGCCGGGTTCGGGGATGACGACGACACCGATTCAGACAGTGACGATGATGGCGACGACAGCGATATCGACGCAGACCTCGCCGCATTGCTGGAGGATTTATAGTGACACAGTTTCAAGTGAACAACGAATGCCGCCGTGGCCCGGCCAAAGGCGAAAGGAAAGCCCATGGTTGACAGCAAACCCTATGATGAAGCCCGGACATGGATGTCGGGCGACTACGACGTCGACGGGCTGCGGCTGACCCGGGCGGTCATCCACGAAGAGCTGAGCACCCTGACCGAGATGTCGGTCATGTTCACCAGTTACAAACGCAAGATCGATCTGTCCAAGATCGTCGGTCGCACCATGCGCGTGCACATGATGACCGAAGACGACAAGGAACGGATGTATACAGGTCTTTGCATTTCGGTGGAAAGCGTCGGGGATCGCGGCGGGTATGGCATTTACGTCGCCGAGGTCCGTCCGTGGTTCTGGTTGCTGACCCGCACCCGGGACTGCCGGGTGTTTCAGGAGTTGTCAGCGGTCGAGATCATCAAGCAGATATTCTCGGAACACGGGTTTTCCGATTTCGACGACAAGCTGACGGACACCTATGAAAAACGCACCTATTGCGTTCAGTACAGGGAATCCGACTTCGACTTCATTTGCCGCCTCATGCAAGAGGAAGGCATCTACTACTATTTCAAGAACGAACTGGATTCGACGAATGTCGAAGAACTGATCCTGTGTGACTCGGTCAGTGCCCACGGCCCGGTGCCGGGGCACAACACCATCAAGTATCACCCGCGCCAGATGAAACGCGGCCTGGAGCGCTCACGCGACAACCACATCGCGGAATGGTCGATCACCGAAAGCGTGACCAGCGGCGAGGTGACATTGAACGATTTCGATTTTCTCAGCCCGACGATGGACCTGAAGGTCAAAAAGGCGATCGCGAAGGGCCAGCACAGTCGCAACAAGCAGGAAATCTACGACTATCCCGGGCATTACCGCAAGGAAACCGCGCTTGGGGACAAGCGGGCGCAGGTTCGGATGGAGGCCGAGGCGATAAAGCACATGCGCTATTCCGCGGCGGCGAATATCCGGGCGCTGGGCGTCGGACAGACGTTTTTCATCGAGGATCACCCGATCACCAGCAACGCATCCGGTTTTCTGGTGTCGGACGCAAAGCACTATGTGCAGGACCCGAACTGTTTCGAGGAAACCGAGAGCCGTTTCGACCTGCCCGCGATGAAACGCGAATTTCCCGATGAAATGAAGGACGAGGTCTATGCCTGCACCTTTGGTGCCGTGCCGAAACTGGAACCCTATCGCGCGCCGCTGGTGACGCCGTGGCCGGAAATCGCGGGTCTGCATACCGCAACCGTGGTCGGCAAGTCGGGAGAGGAAATCTGGACCGATGAACACGGGCGCATCAAGGTGCAGTTCCACTGGGACCGCGAGGGCAAGAATGACGAGAACTCGTCCTGCTGGGTGCGGGTTGTGACGCCGTGGTCGGGCACCGGCTGGGGCATGGTGGCCCTGCCGCGCATGGGCCAGGAGGTTGTCATCCAGTTCGAGGAAGGCGATCCCGACCGCCCGATCTGTACCGGGATGCTGTACAACAAGCCGAAAAAGCCGGCCTTCAATTATCCGGACAACGCCACCCAGCTGGGCATTCGGACCAATTCGTCCAAGGGCGGCGGCGGTTATAACGAACTGATGTTCGAAGACAAGGAGGGCGAGGAACTGGTGCGCATCCAGGCGCAGAAGGACCATGTCGAACTGATCAAGAACAAGGCGGTCGTGACCGTCGGCCTGGACAAGCATGAACAGGCCGACGCCGAAGGGAAAATCAAATCCGCAGTCGAGGATGGCAGCATTCACCGCACGGTGAAAAAGACCGTGACCGACATCATCAAGGAAGGTGACAACATCCTGGAAATCGACAAGGGCGACCAGAAGTTCACGATCAAGACAGGCAACCAGGACTTTACGATCGAAAAGGGCAACCAGGATTTCAACATCAAGAAAGGTGATGTCAGCGTCAAGGCCGACGCGGGTCAGATCACCATAGAGGCGGCCAGGAAGATTACCCTGAAGGTTGGCCAGACGACACTTGTGATGGATCCCAGGAGCCTGACGATCAAGACCACGATGGTCAAGATCGAAGGCCAGGCAATGGCCGAGATGAAGGGCAAGCTGACCACTGTCAAGGCGGATACCGTTCTGACCCTCAAGGGTGGTGTCACCACCATGATCAACTAGGTGGCGTAATGACAAACGATAGATACAAGGACCTGAAGAAACTGCCCGATGATCCGGCGGCCAAGGTGTTGGCGCAGGCCAACGTGATGCTGAAAACGCAACTGGAGTCTCCGGCCAGCGCCCCGGCCGAGGTGGTTCTGGCGGAGCTGGACAAAAAGGGCGAATGGCTGGACATCCTTCTGCTGCTGGCGGTGCTGCTGCCGCCGCGGGAACGGGTCTGGTGGGCCTGCCTCGCGGCCCGCGACTATATCGGCCCGAAGTCGGACAAGGATCCACCCTCGCTGGTGGCGGCAGAGACCTGGGTGTTCGACCCGACCGAGGAGAATTGCGAAACCGCCCGCGCCTCGCTGGACCATGCCTATGTGGATGACGACACGGTGAATTGCGCGGTTTCGGTGCTCTATGCCGACGGCACGCTGGGTCCGGGCGATCTGGCCCAGTTCCCGGCACCGGCAGGCGCGGCCGAGGCAGCGGCTTTTGCCATGAATGTGGTAGCGCTGAGTGAACTATCTGATAGGTTTGACGCGCACACTCAGGTGCTGATCGACCGTGCGCTTGATATAGCGCGCGGCGGAAATGGTCGGGTAAAACCCGCCGAGGAACTGGAAGGAGAGGCATAGATGGGACAGCCTCAGACCCGTATCACGGACAATGTTCTGTGCGCCATGTTTGCACCGTCCCCGGGCGGGCCGGTTCCGGGCACCTCCGCCACCCTCATTCCTCCCTGTGCGCCCACGGTGCTGGTAGCGAAGCTGCCGGCCGCGCGGATCGGTGACATGCACCCGTCGGGGCTTGGTCCGCATCCCATTGCAAAAGGGTCCACCAGCGTGCTTATCGAGAAACGCCCCGCGGGGCGGATCGGCGACTCCACCGGCTGCGGCGGCATGGTTGTGAAAGGTGAATTCTCCGTGCTGACTGGAGGGTGATGTCCCCAATGCCGGTGACTCTCAAATTCCAGTCTTCCGGAACGGTGCCGGGCAATGCCCGCCCGATCAGGATGCAGGGCGGAAGCCTGACCGTGGGGCGTGGCCCCGCCAACGACATGGTGCTGCCCGATCCGGACCGGATGCTGTCCAAGAGCCATTGCGTGATCGAGGACCACAACGGCAACGTGGTGATTGTCGATCTGTCGACCAACGGCACGTTCCTGAACTATTCCAAGATCCCGCTGGGCCGGACACCGACGCCGCTGAACAGCGGCGATGTGCTGGCCGTTGGGCCTTATGAACTGCTGGTGGAAATCACGTCCGACCTGGCGGATATTGACGACGGCATTGCCGCGCCGATGGCGCAGGGGCCGGCCTCGCACGGGGACGCGGACAAGGCGCCCGACCCGTTGGCATTGCTGGATGATGCGGGTCCCGAGGGCGATTTCCTGGATGATCTGCTGGGGTCGCCGGACGGGCCAAAGGGCCCGGGGCAACTGAACCCGGTTGATCCGATTGACGAATTGCTGCCGCCGATGGGCGATGAAGAGGACCCGTTCTTTCGGAAACCGGATGACGGGCGGCAGATCGACGGCCCGAGCCAGCAGGTTCACAACCCATCCGCACAGGACAGTTTCACGCCGCAAACCACGGGCGCGAACATGATCCCGGATGACTGGGACGACGACCTGCTTGGCGGAGGTGACACGGG
Organism: uncultured Rhodobacterales bacterium; assembly: GCA_964351155.1. Classification (GTDB taxonomy): domain Bacteria; phylum Pseudomonadota; class Alphaproteobacteria; order Rhodobacterales; family Rhodobacteraceae; genus CAYGNE01. The sequence goes on from CAYGNE010000090.1 coordinate 10,099, forward strand.
CAAGGAAGCCGATCTTCCGAAGACCGTACTGCCGTCCATGCCGCCAGCGACGCCGCAACAGGAATCCAAGGCGCCGCCGCAGCCGACACCCGCCCGGGCCACTCCCGCCGAGGCCATGACCCAACCGCCGGCGAGCGATCCGGTCCCGGCGGCGTCCGACGCGGCGCGCGCGTTTCTGAACGCGGTTGGCGCCGAAGAAATCGACATCAAGGACGCCGATCTGGTCAACACGATGGCCCGCATGGGGCGGGTGATGAAGACTCTGGTGAGCGGTCTGCGCGAAATCCTGATGACCCGCACCTCGATCAAGAGTGAATTCCGTATCGAACAGACGATGATCGGCGCGGGCGGGAACAACCCGCTGAAATTCTCGATCAGCCCGGAACAGGCGATCGAAGCCATGGTCAAGCCCGGCGCGCGCGGTTACCTCAGCGCGGAAACCGCGGCGGAACAGGCGCTGGACGATATCAAGGCCCACGAAATCGCGATGGTCACCGGCATGGAGGCCGCTCTCAAGGGCGTGCTGACCAGGCTCGACCCGCAGGAACTGGCGGGCAGGATCGAAACCAGCGGTGGCCTTGGCGGCCTGCTCAAGGGCAAAAAGGCACGATACTGGGAAGTATATGAAAAGCTCTATGCTGAAATATCCGATCAGGCCGAGAAGGATTTGCATGAACTGTTCAGCCGCGAATTCGCAAGGGCCTACAAGGAACAGTTGGAAAAGTTGTAAGAGGGGTCCGAGTAAAAGGAGAATACAGTGTCCTGGGACAGCAAGGTGCTTTGGACCGAAGGGTTGTTTCTGCAACCCCACCACTTCCAGCAGTCCGACCGGTATACCGAGGCGCTGGTCACGGGCCTTGCGCGACGTGTGCGCCCTTATGGCTGGGGCGTCAGCGCGCTGGATATCGATGACGAGGTTCTCAAGGTCGGCCAGTTCGCCCTGAAATCCTGTGCCGGGCTGACACAGGACGGAACCGTGTTTCGCGTCCCGATGGCCGAAGACCATCCCCCGGCGCTCGAAGTGCCGGAAACCATCAAGGATTGCGTGGTCTACCTGACCGTTCCGCAACGGCGGCAGGGTGCTGCCGAAGTCGACCTCAGCGGCGCCGAGATGTCGGCCAGCCGTCTGCGTCCGGGTGAAATCGAAGTGACGGATTCCATGGGCCAGCAGAAAAAGCCCGTGATGCTGGGCATCGGCAAGATGCGGTTGCAATTCGCATTGGCCGTTGATGACCTGTCGGACCGGCTGGCAATTCCGGTGGCCCGTATCATCGAAGTGCGTCCCGACCGGGAAATCATCCTGGATCAGGCCTTTGTTCCGAGCTGTTTGGATATACGCGCGGCACAGCCCCTGGACGGGTTCGTGCGCGAACTCGAAGGCCTGTTGTCGCACCGCATGCAGGCGCTGGCGGGGCGGCTGTCCGAAGGCGGCGGTGCACGCGGCGTGGCCGAGGTGTCGGACTTCCTGTTGCTGACGATCATCAACCGGATGATCCCGGTTGTTCGCCATCTGACGGCCATCGAGAACCTGCACCCCGAGGACCTGTACCGCACCTGCGTAGGGCTGGCGGGGGAATTGTCGGTGTTCATGACCGCCGAAAAGCAGCCGCCGGATTTTCCGCCCTACAAGCACGACGATCTGACCGGCAGCTTTGCGCCGGTGATCCGGGTCCTGCGGCAATATCTCAGCTCGGTGCTGGAACAGACGGCGATCCCGATCAAGCTCGAGGAACGCAAATACGGCATCAGCGTGGGCGTGATCGCAGACCGCAAGCTGCTCGGAAATGCCGGGTTCGTGCTCGCCGTGGATGCGGATATTCCGGCCGAGGACGTGCGCCGGCATTTCGCCGGACAGGCCAAGATCGGCCCGGTCGAGGAAATCCGCCAGCTCGTCAACTCGGCCCTGCCGGGGATTACCCTGCGCCCGATGCCGGTGGCGCCGCGGCAAATTCCCTATCACGCCGGGGTGGTCTATTTCGAACTGGACGCCGCCAGTCCATACTGGGGCAAGATGACGACATCCGGCGGCATCGCGGTACATGTGTCCGGCCAGTATCCGGGTCTGAAGATGGAACTTTGGGCCATCCGGAACGGCTGAGGAAATGGAATGAATGATGGCTGACGAGGACCCGTTTGCAGAACCCGACGACACCGACAAGACGGTGATCCGGCCCAACCCGGGCGGGCGGCGGACGCAGGTGCAGGCGGCCCCGGAGGCACCCGCGCCCGCGCCCGCGCCGGAGTCACAGGCGCAAGCGCCTGTCGACGCTTTTGGCGTTCCGGCCAAGGCGGCGGCGCCGTCGGCAAAACCGGCAAGCCGTCCTGATCCCGGCCCGACTCTGACCGGGATGAACCAGCTTATCGCCTGCGCCAGCACGCTGTTTTCGCTGATCAGCCGGATCCGCAACCGGGCCCAGCACATGGACCCGGACAAGCTGCGCCAGAGCGTCGTTGCCGAAGTGCGTGCGTTTGAAAACCGGGCACTCCAGGCCGGAATCTCGGCGCAGAACGTCAAGGTGGCGCGCTACGCGCTCTGTGCGACACTGGATGACGTGGTTCTGAACACCCCCTGGGGCGGGCAGTCGAGCTGGGGTCTGCAATCCATGGTCGGCACGTTTCATCGCGAAACCGTCGGCGGCGACCGGTTCTATGATCTGCTGGCGCGGCTGGAAAAGGAACCGGGCACCAATATCGACCTGCTGGAATTCCTCTACATGTGCATGTCGCTGGGGTT
>CAYGNE010000091.1:0-12629 GCA_964351155.1 uncultured Rhodobacterales bacterium
TGACGAATTCGTTCTCGCGTTCTTTCTGTCCGGCAACCAGCCAACCCTGCCGGTCTACATCTGGAGCCAGATCCGTTTCCCGGCCAAGCTGCCCAACGTGCTGGCCCTCGGATCGATCCTCCTTTTCACTTCGGTCCTCTTGCTGGTTCTGGCCGAATACGTGCGTCGACGGTCTTCGACACGAGAGGTCTGATGGCAGAGAAAGATATCATAAACCTGCGCGGTGTCGAAAAACGTTTCGGCACGTTCCTCGCCGCCTCCGACATCAATCTCGACCTCAAGGAAGGCGAGTTCTTTTCGCTCCTCGGCCCGTCCGGCTGTGGGAAAACCACGGTTCTGCGGATGATTGCCGGATTTCAGGAGCCGACAAAGGGGTCCGTGCTGATCGACGGTCAGGACATGCAGGGTGTTGCCGCCAACAAGCGCCCGACCAACATGGTGTTCCAGAGCTATGCCATTTTCCCGCATCTGAACGTGGGCAACAACGTCGCTTATGGCCTGCGCGGGCGGGTTCCGAAATCCGAGATCGAACAGCGCGTGGCCGAGGCGCTGGACATGGTCGAGCTTGGCGGCCTGCAAAAACGCGGTGCCAATGAACTTTCCGGGGGTCAGCGCCAGCGGGTCGCGCTTGCCCGTGCCCTGATCATGCGACCAAAGGTTCTGCTTCTTGACGAACCGCTTTCGGCGCTGGACAAGAAGTTGCGCGAACAGATGCAATTCGAGATGCGCAACCTTCAGCAATCGCTTGGCATCACCTTTGTCATGGTAACCCATGACCAATACGAGGCGATGACCATGTCCGACCGTATCGGGGTCATGTTCAACGGCCGCCTTGTGCAGATCGACTCGCCGGCAACTCTCTATGGCCGTCCCTGCAACCGCGAAGTCGCCAGTTTCATCGGCGAAATGAACATCCTGCCCGCATCTGTGCGGGCCGAAGACGGGAACATGCTGGACATTGATGCGGCCGGGTTCGGCAGGCTGCAGATAGAGCGCAACCCGAACGTCGCCGCCCACGCACGAAACATCATCGTCGGCATTCGCCCCGAACAGCTCGAGATCAAGGCCGACAAACCCCCCGATTACCCGGCGACGGTGCAGGGAAAGGTCAACAACGTCGCGTTCTACGGCGAAAACGTTCATTACCACGTGCGGCTGGACGGCATCGAGGCACCGGTCGCGGTGTCGGTCCCGAACTATTTCCACACGGTCGATTTCAAACGCGGCGACACCGTCTGGCTGGGCCTTCAGGGGGCAAGCGTGATCGACCTTGGCAAAAACACATGAACACACCAACAGGAGAAACAACATGAAACTTCACGGTATATCCGCATTTGCCCTCGCCACGGCAATCAGCGCGGGCAGCGTCGGCGCCGGGGGAGCGGACCTGACGGTCTTTGACTGGTCGGGTTACGAAGACCCCGGGTTCTTTGCCAGCTACATGGCAAAACACGGGGATGAGGCACCCACCTATTCGTATTTCGGCAGCCAGGAAGAAGCCTTTACCAAGCTCATGTCCGGTTTCACCGCCGACCTTGCGCATCCCTGTTCGGATGCGGTGCGCAAATGGCTGGCCGCGGACCTGATTCAGCCGCTGGATGAAAGCAAGCTGACCAACTGGGCCGACGTGATGCCCGAGATCAAGGCGGTTGACGGCATCGTCATCGACGGCAACCTCTACATGCTGCCGTTTGAATGGGGCAATACCGGGCTGATCTATCGCACCGACAAGATCGACGCCGCGGACATCTCGCTTCAGCTTCTGGCCGATCCGGCCTATGCGGGCAAGATCGCCATTCCCGACGCGGCTTCTTCGGCCTATGCCCTGGCGTCCCTGGCCACCGGCAATGCCGACGACTACACGAACCTCAGCGACGAACAGTTTCAGCAGGCTTCGGATTTCCTGCGCTCGATTCATCCCAATATGCGGTTTTACTGGTCTGACGCCGGTCAGTTGGATCAGGCCATGACCAGCGGCGAAATCGAGATGGGCTGGGCATGGAACCAGTCGGAACTCAACCTGATCTGGAACGAGGTACCCGCAGCGATGATGCGCGACACCGACAAGGGTATCGCCACATGGGTCTGCGGCTATGTGCACCTGAAATCGTCCACAACGCCGGTTGATCAGGTCTATGACCTGCTCAATGCCCTGACCGACCCGGCGTCGGGTCAGTACATAATCGATAACTGGGGCTATCCCCATTCCAACGGCAAGGCGTTCGAAATCGCCGACCAGGCCAATATCGAAGCTTACGGTTTTGCCGACCCCAAGGCGTTTTTCGAGAACAGCCTGTTCTTTGATGCGGTGGCGCCCGAACTCGAAGCAAAGATGCTGGCCGAGTTCGAACGGATCAAGGCCGGTTTCTGAACCACTCCACTTGCCGGGGGCATCTTTGCCTCCGGCCCATTCTGAACAGGACAGCGTGCAGACATGTCGGACGCGAACCCATACGCTCTGCTTTTCGAACCGGTCAGGATTGGTCCGGTCACCGCCCGGAACCGGTTTTACCAGGTGCCGCATTGCACCGGCCTTGGGCATATGCGCCCGCGCGCGGACGCTTTTGTCCGTGGGATGAAGGCCGAAGGCGGCTGGGGGGTCGTATCCAACCAGGAAACGGAAATTCACCCGAGTTCCGACCTGTCGCCTTTTCCGGAGGGGCGGCTTTGGGACGCGCGCGATATCCCCGCGTTGCGGCTGATGACCGACAAGGTGCATGAGCATGGCGCGCTGGCCGCCATACAGCTTGTGCACAATGGCAACCACGCCGCCAACCATCTGAGCCGCGCACCCGTGCTTGCCCCATCTGAAATGAGCGTGGATGCCTCTGTGCCCAAGCAGGCCCGCGCCATGGACAAGGCCGACATCCGGACGTTCCGCCGCTGGCACCGGGACGCAGCGCTGCGCGCCAAAAAGGCCGGTGCCGACATCATCTATGTCTATGCCGGCCACTCCATGTCGATGGCGCAGCATTTCATGCTGCCGCACATGAACAGCCGCAGTGATGAATACGGCGGGTCACTGGAAAACCGGGTGCGCCTTGCGCGCGAACTGCTGCAGGACACGCACGAGGCGGTTGGTGACACCTGCGCGGTCGCCTTCCGCTTTGCCATTGACGAAATGGCCGGGCCGGATGGCATGCAGGCCGCCGAAGAAGGCCGCGCGGTGATCGAGCTGTTGTCGGATCTGCCCGACCTGTGGGACGTCAACGTGTCTGGCTGGGACAATGACAGTGCAACCACCCGGTTCCAGCCACAGGATGGCTATCAGAACGACTATCTTGCTTTCGTCAAACAGGCGACGGGCAAGCCGGTTGTAGGCGTTGGGCGGCTGACCTCGCCCGATCTGATGGTGTCGATGATCCGCAAGGGTATCGTCGATCTGATTGGGGCCGCTCGCCCCTCGATTGCCGACCCCTTCCTGCCCAACAAGATCAGGGAAGGCCGCATCGACGAGATCCGCGAGTGCATCGGCTGCAACATTTGCGTGTCGTCGGACAATCTCGGCATTCCCATTCGCTGCACCCAGAACCCCACGATGGGAGAGGAATGGCGGCGCGGGTGGCACCCGGAATACATCGCGCCAAAACAGTCCAAACAGGAAACCCTGGTGATCGGCGGCGGTCCCGCCGGGCTGGAATGCGCCATGCAACTGGCACGGCGCGGTTATGGCGTTACCCTGGCAGAGGCCTCGGGCGGTTTTGGCGGGCGCGTCGCGCAGGAAAGCAAGCTACCCGGTCTCTCGGCCTGGGGCCGGGTGATGGACTATCGCCTCAACGATCTGTCGCGCCGCAGCAACGTGAACATGTATACCGACAGTGCCCTGACGGCCGGACAGGTGGCCGAACTCGGAATCGCCAATGTCTTTGTCGCCACCGGTTCGCACTGGCGTCGCGACGGCGTCGGGCGCAATACACAGCGCAATCCCCCCACCATCGAACGCGGCGCAACGATCCTGACACCCGACGACATCATGCGGGGCAATCTGCCACCCGATGGCCCGGTTCTGATCTATGATGACGACCACATCTATCTTGCCGGGGTCCTGGCCGAAAAACTTGCGCTTGCCGGTCATCCGGTCATCTTTGCGACGCCCGACAGCCTTGTGTCGAGTTTCACGGTCAACACGTTGGAACAACATCGCATCCAGGCGCGCCTGATCGAACTGGGGGTAGGGCTTCGTTGCAACCAGTCGCTTTGCGCCTTGTCGCCGGATGACGCAACTTTGCGATGCGTCTTCAGCGGTCGCGAAACGCGCATCGATTGCGCATCGGCGCTGCTTGTCACCGAACGGGTTCGCGACGTCACGCTGTTTAATGACCTGCAGGCTCAGGGCCTTGCGACCCTCGAACTGATCGGCGACGCCGCCCAGCCGGGCCTGATTGTCGATGCGGTGTTTTCCGGCCACCGCGCCGCGCGCAATTTCGAACGTTCCCCAGACCAGGCCGAACAGGATTGGTTCCGCCGCGAAATCATCGACCTGACCGAGGTGTGACATGACCGACTGCCCCAGCAACCTTGCCGCTCTCATCGCGTCCCATCGGCCGGGCCACGCCCTGCCCCGCGATTTCTACGACTCGCCAAGCCTTTATGATCATGACATCGCGCGCGTTTGGAACCGCAACTGGCACTGGGCCGGCCATGTCAGCCAGATCCCGGACTCCGGAGATTTCATTGTCTACGACTACGGACCGGAATCCATCATCATCGTCCGTGATCGTGGCGGCAGCATCCACGCCCATATGAACGTCTGCCGGCACCGTGGGTCGCGCGTGTGCACCGAATCCTCTGGCAAGGCCCGCGTTCTGGTCTGCCCCTACCACGCATGGACGTTCGAACTGTCCGGCGAATTGCGGGCGGCGCAGAACATGGGGCCGGAATTCGACCGTTCCCGATGGGGCCTGCTCCCGGCGCGGGTCACGGTTTTCCAGGGTCTGATCTTTGTCTGTGCGGACCCGGACGTTCCGGCGCTTGACCCGACGCTGGACCAGCTTGCCGGGCTGACCGCGCCCTACGGGTTGCAGAACCTGAAAATCGCCCATACCGCTTCCTTTCCGGTGGCCGCCAACTGGAAGCTGGCGATCGAGAACTACCTCGAGTGCTATCATTGTGGCCCCGCGCATGAAGAATATTCCCGTTCGCACAGTCTCAAATCTCCGCGAGAGATGCAGGGGTTGATCACGCCTCTGAAATCCCGCGCGGCGGATGCCGGCCTGTCACCCGATGATCTGGATCTGACCGGTGAAAACGCGCCCAACCCGTTTTCCAGTGCGTATTACCGGCGCTACCCGCTCTATCCGGGCTACCGGACCGGCAGCAAATCCGGCGAACCTCTCGCGCCGCTGTTGGGCAGTCTCAAGGCATTTGACGGCGGCGCCACCGATCTGAGTATCGGGCCGCTCAACTGGTTCCTGATCTATTCCGACCACGTGGTGGGCTACCGCTTTATACCGAGGGCACTGCAAAAGACCGATATCGAGGTGGTCTGGATGGTCCGGGCCGATGCCGAAGACGGCAAGGATTATGACAAGGACACGCTGACCTGGCTTTGGCAAGTCACGTCGCTGGATGACGAGCGTATCATCAAGAACAACCAGTCAGGCGTGAACTCCTGCTTTTTTGAACCCGGCCCGCTGGGCGAGATGGAGAGTTCGATACAGGATTTCTACGATTTCTATTTTTGCATGATCCGCCCGGAGCAGGGCGAAAGGATGGCCGCCAATGGATAACCAGCCGGGATCACGCCGCCGGGGTGCCGGCGGCCGCGCGGCACGTATTGCCATGCAGCGGGAGACCACCGGAAACGAGGCCGTGCGCGGCGGTCTGAGCGGCGGACGCTACCGACCCTTGAGCGAAACGGACATGCAGAACATCCATCAGGCCGCCCTGACCGTGCTTGAAAAAACCGGCGTGACCGACCACTTCCAGGAATTGCTCGACCTGGTGCTGCCAAAGGGCGCCGTGATGAACGACCACAACAGGCTGTGCTTTCCGCGCGCCCTGATGGAGGACATACTTGCCGGCGCGGCACGGGAGTTCCATGTCCACGCACGCGGGGAACGTGCGGGCAAGGATGACATGCATTGTACCGCGCAAAGTGTCTATTTCGCCAACTCTGGCACGGCCGTCACGACCTTCGATGCCGAGACCAAGACCTATCGCCCATCGACCCTGCGTGACGTCTATGATTTCACCCGGCTTGTGGACCGGCTCGAAAACATTCACATGCTGGGCGACACGGTGCTGGCGACCGACGTCAAGGACGATTTTGCCCATGACATGAATACGGTCTATGCAATGCTTGCAGGCAGCCAGAAACCGGCTTGCCTGACCTTTCGCAACCGAAGCCACATCCCGCACGCCATCCGGATGTTCGACCTTGCCACGGGCGGCGAGGGCAGCTTCATGAAAAAGCCCAGCGTGATCTTTGGCGGATGCCCGATGGTGTCGCCGCTTCGGATCGGGCGTGAAAACATGGAGATCATGATCGACACGGCCAAGCTGGGCCTGACGGTCGATCTGGCTGTGCCGCCGCAGGCTGGGGCCACCGCCCCGGCCACGCTGGCCGGAACGCTGGTTCAGACGGTGGCCGAAACCTTGGCCTGTGTCGCCATCGTCAACCTGATCACGCCGGGCTGCCCGGTGTGTTTCGCCGCCTGGCCTTTTATCACCGACCTGCGCAGCGGCTCGTTCACCGGTGGTAGCGGTGAACAGGCGCTGATCGGCGCCGCCGCCATCCAGATGGGCAATTTCTATGGCCTGCCGACATCGGTCGGGGCGGGCATGACCGATGCCAAGATCCCCGATGCGCAATACGGGCTTGAAAAGGCGCTGACATTTGCGTTGGCCGCCCATGCAGGGGCCAACCGCCTGTGCGAATTCGGCGGGATGATGGGCAGCCTCATGGGGTGCAGCTTTGAAAGCATGGTGATCGATGACGAAGCCGGGGCCATGATCCTGCGGTCCCTGCGTGGCATCGAGGTGACCGATGAAACCCTTGCCATAGAGGTGATCCACCAATGTGCCATCGACCCCGGCCATTTCCTCGGCAACCCCCATACGCTCACCTACATGAACAGCGAATTCGTCTATCCCAGGCTGATGGACCGCGAACGCACTGACACCTGGGAAAACGAAGGCAAGACCGATCTTCTCGACCGTGCCCGCGACCGTGCCAACGCGATTCTGGACAACCATTTTCCGAACTACTTCGGTGCTGCCGACGCCCAGGTCCGGGCCGAGTTTCCCATCGTCATGACAGCCGAAGAGATGAAGCATCGTGGATGACACCAAAGCAAACACCTGGGACAACGACCATTTCATGCACCCCTGGGAGGGGATGGCCGCCTTGCGCCGGAACGACCGGACGTTTGTCGAGGAAGCCAGCGGCATCCACGTTCTCAACAGCCAGGGCGACCGCCTGATCGACGGGCCGGGTGGGATGTGGTGCACCCAGATCGGCTATGGGCGCGAAGAGATGGCGCAGGCGATGGCCGATCAGGCGCGGCGGCTGGCCTATTACTCGCCCTTCAACAACACCAACTCCACAGCCGCCCGTTTTGCCCGCGAGATCGCCAAACGCGCACCGGGTGACCTGAACAATGTCTTTTTCACGACCGGCGGATCGACGGCGGTCGACACCGCCCTGCGCTTTGTGCATTTCCGGAACAACCTGCTGGGCAGGCCCGAAAAGAAGATCATCATTTCGCGTCAGAAGGCCTATCACGGAAGCACCTACCTTGCCGCCAGCGTCAGCGGCAGGGAGCGCGACCGTTTGTGGATCGACAAGGCCGACGGGCTGGCCCATTTCCTGCCCGACGTGAACCCACTTGGCCGCAAGGACGGCCAGTCGATCGAGTCGTTTCTGGACGAAAAGGTCGCCGACCTGGAAACCGCGATTCAATCGCTTGGCCCCGACAGGGTCGCGGCCTTTATCGCTGAACCGGTCCTGGCCTCGGGTGGCGTCATCGTGCCGCCCCAAGGATATCACGAACGCTGCCTTGAGATCTGCCGCAACCACGATGTACTCTACATTTCGGACGAGGTCGTCACCGCTTTTGGTCGCCTGGGGCACTGGTTCGCATCAGAGGACGTCTTTGGCATCCGGCCTGACATCATCACCTGCGCAAAAGGCATGACATCCGGCTATGCCCCGATGGGCGCGGCCATCCTGTCCGATCGTTTGATGGCCGATGTGGCGGGCCGCGATGCGGTTTTCTCCAACGGCTATACCTATTCCGGCCACCCGGTCAGCGCCGCCGCAGGCCTGAAGAGCATGGAAATCATCGAACGCGAAGACATCCTGGCCCATGTCGCCCGCGTTACGCCGGTGTTTCAGGATCGCCTCCGCGCGCTTGGCGAGATCGACCTTGTCACGGATACCCGCGGGATGGGTCTGATCGGCTGCGTTCAAATGTCGTGGACCGGCGCGAAAAACAGTGCTCTTGAGGACGATTATGACATCGGCGCCCGGATCGACCTGGAATGCCAGAACCGGGGATTGCTCGTGCGGCCGGTCATCAACATGTGCGTGTTCTCGCCCCCCCTGATCATAACCGAGACGCAGATCCACCAGATGTTCGACATACTCCAAGCCGCAATCAAATCTGTCCGTGGCGGCTGAATCTGCCCGATCCGGGCTAATCGGCACCCGAGAGCAATTCGTCGATGAACCTTGAAAAAAGCTCTCCCTGCGAATTGATCTGCAACTTGGTGTAGATGTTCCTGCGGTGAATCCGGACGGTTCCCGGTGATATTCCCAGTATTCGGCCAACCGCCTCTGCCGAGTGGCCCTTGAGCGTATGTTCGACAACCTGCCGCTCTCTTGGGGTCAGTACGCCTTCGCCGAAATCGGTAAAGGCACGCGCAACACTCGCATGAAGAAGATTGCCCGACTTGTTGTCCGCGTCGGTGCCGAATTGCATGGCAAGGTCGCTCCAGTGGCGGCACGACGCCGCCCGAACCACCGGCCAAAACTCCTTGAGGTGCCGGAATTCCCTGGCGGAAAAGGCTTTCTTGGCCCGCATGAGCGACACGACCACCATGGCCTTGCCGGGCAGGTCGATGAAATAGCCGATTTCCTCTGCAAGCCCGGTGCGCGCATAATAGCTCCGGTAGTATTCGCCCTGAAAAAACCGGTCGGGCGCAAGTTCCTTGATCCGGTACAGGTCCGGAGAAATCTGGTTCACGCAAGCCAGATAGAACGGATCCAGCAGATAGGGACCCTCCTGGTAATCCTCGACGAAAATCTGCCGTTTGCCCTTGGGAAAGTCGTCGTAAAGATCCATCGGACGCGCGGCGCCAAGGTAACCGAAAACAACCGTGTAGTCGAAAGGGGCGATCCCCTTGAGCGCGTCCGACAGCGCATTTGCATAGTGATCCGTACCGATCGAGTCGATAAGAATCCCGGTCGCATCTATCAAAGGTTTCATGCGGTGATACCCGGTATTGCGATTGTCATACCAAAAACGTGATATATACAGCGAAACAGGTTTTTCCTAAGATTTACCCAGTTTCGATAGTAGTCAGCAAATCGAAAAAAGATAGGTATTTATGAAAACCGGGGAATATGCTGCAAGCTCCGATCTGACGGGCAACAAGACGATTGCCGAGCTTCGGGGCGTTTCCAAGCGCTATGGCGATGTGTTGGCGGCCAGCAACCTCAACCTGTCGATCGGCGAAGGTGAATTCCTGTCTTTTCTCGGACCGTCCGGCTGCGGCAAGACGACGGCGTTGCGGATGCTGGCGGGCTTTGAAGAACCGTCCGAAGGCGATGTTCTTCTGGACGGAGAGATCGTGAACAAGGTCGAAGCCCATCACCGCCCCGTCAACATGGTGTTCCAGCAATATGCCCTGTTTCCCCATATGACAGTTGCCCAGAACATCGGGTATGGGTTGCGCCAGATACGACCGCGTCTGCCCAAAGAGCAGATCGCCCAAAAGGTTGGCAAAGCATTGTCGGTTGTACAGCTGGACGGGTTTGACGACCGCAGAATCTGGGAAATGTCGGGCGGTCAGCAACAACGTGTCGCACTGGCAAGGGCCATCGTGAACGAACCCAAGCTGTTGCTTCTGGACGAGCCGATGGCCGCGCTGGACCGCAAGCTGCGCAAGGAGATGCAGATCGAACTGCAGGACCTGCAGCGCCAGTTGGGTATCACCTTTGTACTCGTGACACATGATCAGGAAGAAGCGTTGTCGATGAGCGACCGCATCTGCATCATGCGGGAAGGCGAGATCGTCCAGATCGGCACGCCACAGGAACTTTATGACAACCCCGGTTCGCGCTATGTCGCGGATTTTGTCGGCACGTCGAATTTCTTTGACGGCAAGGTGACCGGGACCAGCGGCGATCTGACCGCGGTCCTGTTGCACGACGGAACGACGGTTCAGGGAAAATCGGCCCGCCAGATGACAAACGGACAGGACGTGTGCATCAGCGTGCGTCCGGAACAGATGAGGCTGTCGCGCCAGGGCGACGGCATGCCCGTGGAAGTGCACAACCGTATCTTCCTGGGCGAGCACACCGAATATCTGGTGGCACATGACACGCTTGGTGAATTCCTGGTTCTTTCACCAAGGCAATCGGAAGTGAACGAAGGTTCGTTCAGCGCGGGCGACAGGCTGACAGTGTCCTGGGACACCGGGGCCGCGCTGGTGCTTGACCGCAACTAGGAATCGATTGGCGACCAACAGGGAGAAAGACCATGACTGACAGAATTGACCATATCTCCAAGAAGAAGTTCATGGAGGAACTGCGGCGTTACGAGAAAGGCTCGATCACGCGCCGCCACTTTCTGAATGTGACCGGGCTGGGTGTCGCAACCACGGTTCTGGGTTCTGCGCTGCCGGGCCTGCGCCCGTCACCCGCCTTTGCCGCAGGCGATATCGGCGACCGCGTGATCCTGGCCACCTGGCCGAACTACCACGACCCCGAGAACTTTGACGCCTTCACCGAGGCGACCGGCGCGCACGTGCAGGTCAACGTGTTCGGCTCCAACGAGGAAATGCTGGCCAAGCTTCAGGCCGGCGGCAGCGGTTGGGACGTCTACGTGCCGACCAACTACACCATAACCACCTATGTCGGCGAAGACCTGATCGAGCCGTTGGACACCGCGCGCTTGCCGAACTATGACCCATCGGCCTTTGACCCGCGCTATGCCGAGGCCGGCTCGGTCGATGGTGTTCTCTACGCCGTTCCCAAGAATTGGGGCACCACCGGTTATGCCGTCAACACCAGTCACACGGACGGGGTCAAAATGACGTCGTGGAAACAGTTCTGGGATATGACGATGGAGTCGTTCTCGGGCCGGACCATGGTGCATGACTACCAGCTGACCACGATCGGCAACGCGCTGAAGTATTTTGGCCATTCGTTCAATTCCGTGGATGAAGCGGAACTGGCACAGGCCGAAAAGCTGATGATTGACGCCAAACCGCACCTGTTTGCGATCTCGTCGGACTATCAGCCGTCGATGCGCAACGGTGATGCCTGGATGACCATGTGCTGGACCGGTGACGGCAAGCAGTTGAACACCGACATTCCCGAGATCGAGTATATTCTGGGTGTCGAGGGCGGCGAACTCTGGAGCGACTATTATGCCATTCCAAAGGGTGCACCGCACATGGACGCGGCTTATGCCCTGATCAATTTCCTGCTCGACCCACAAGTGAACGCCAAGGAAGTGCTGGCACATGGTTATCCGTCCGCCGACGCACACACCAACGCCTTGCTGCCGGAATCGCTCCTGAACGATCCGATCCTCTACCCCGCGCAGGAACTTCTGGATGCGCTTGAATTCGGGGCGGCAGTGACCCTGACCGACCCGAACCGTGCCGAACTGATGGCCCGGTTCAAGTCGGCCTGATCCCGCCACGGACAGGACGTAAACGAGATGACACAACGCGGCCGCAACCTGCTGCTTCTGGCCCCTGCTGGGACGTGGTTCCTGATAATGCTGCTGTTGCCGCTGTCGGTTGTTTTCATCTTCAGCTTTGGAGAGCGGGCGCCCGCCGGTGGCGTCGTGCCCGCTTTCACCCTTGAACAATACGCCAATCTTCCGGCCCGCTGGACGGCGTTCAGGAACACGTTGACGCTTGCGCCGATCGGCACGCTGGCGGCCTTGCTCATCGCCTATCCGCTGGCTTATTTCCTCGCGGTGAAGACCGATCCGAAATGGAAAACCATCCTGCTGGTTCTGGTGATCGTGCCGTTCTGGACCTCGATCCTGATCCGCAGCTATGCGTGGATCTTCCTTCTCGGCGGGCGTGGCCTGCCGGCGTTTCTGGACTGGATCGGAATCGAGGGAGTCCGCCTGATCAACACGCCCTTCGCGGTTCTGATCGGCATTGTCTACGGCTACCTGCCGCTGATGGTCTTCCCGATCTTCGTGAGCCTTGACCGGCTGGACAAGACATTGCTCGAAGCCGCCTCGGATCTTGGAGCAAGCCGCTGGAGTGCATTCCGCCAGATCACGCTGCCGTTGTCGATACCGGGTATCGCGACCGGATGCATGCTGGTCTTCATCCTGCTGATGGGTGAATTCCTGATCCCGGCGCTGCTGGGTGGCGGCAAGGTCTTTTTCGTCGGCAACGCACTGGTCGACCTGTTCCTGCAATCCCGCAACTGG
>CAYGNE010000092.1:0-12484 GCA_964351155.1 uncultured Rhodobacterales bacterium
CCATCTTGATGTCGGCATTGGCATCAAAACGGAAATGCCAGAAGTTGCACTTGTCGTTTGTCAGCGCCGGATCGACGGCGGAATAATTCAGGAACAACACGCGGTTGTCCGGGTTACGACGGTTGTGCTTGTTGATCGCGTCGGTCAGCGCGTTGGCAACACCGGAACTATTGCCCTGTGCGATAAAGCGAATGCCCTGGTCAATGGCGACCTGCAACTGGATCAGGGACTCCTTCGGGCTGATCTTGTTGTCAAACGCCACGATTTCGAAGTTCTGCCCATCAAGCACGCCGCCGTTCTTGTTCACGAGTTCTTCGGCTGCAAACTGGTACTGGGCCAACCCCTGGGCGCCCGTGGCCGCAAACGGCCCGGACAGCGGGTCGATAAAGGCGATCTTGATGTTCTCGGCCAGACCGGCGGTCGCGCTGATCGCCAGGGCAATCGCGGCACCAAAGCCGAATTTTGTTGCTTTGCGCATGTAGTTTCCTCCCAAGAATATGGCCCACATTATTCAAAGCATGTACGCGGGACCTGTTCCGAAGCCTTGCATATCGACCGTCAAAGTCAAGCTTCACCGTCCCCGGGGAACGCACGCAGGAACAGCCGTCATCAACCCACGCTTTCCGTGTTCTGAAGGCTGTATCTGACCGCCCGTTTTTAGGTTTTCCACTGCTGCAATGCGGCGGTTTTTTGATGAATAGCATCTCTCAAGAAATTGTATTTTCTTGATTTTGTCGGATTTTCTGTCAATGCGCCTGCCTGAACTCCGCAGCAGTTTATCGCGGCGCGGCACGTCATGGAATGGCCAGGGGTGCTGCGCCACGGGACGCCCGGTTCCACAATATGTCAGCGTGGTTGCTTTTGGCAATAATTTCGCTCTGCAAAATTCCGTTTCGCGAAGCGCGGCCGATTCCCCGCACGCCTGTCAACTTTCCGGCCGGCAGCTCAGCGTCGCCGCGGCCTTGATCAGCATTTTGGCATAGTGACCTTCAAGTTGCCGCTTTTTCACATGAAAGGAAGGACCCCCGATGTTCAGGCCATAAACCCGAGTGCTGTTGGCACAGAACACGGGCACGGCGATCCCGTTCACATCAGGCCGCCACTCGCCGTATCCGGTGCAGAACCCCATGGTTTCGAATTCGCGTCGCGCCTTTTCATATCCCAACAACCGGGCCTCGGCCCCATCCGGGTCTTCCCGCTCTGCCTGTTCAAACACCGCCACCCTGTCATCATCGCTCATCGCAATCAGGATCGACCGGCCAATGGCCGAGAAAAACAGCGGCAGCCGCGACCCGACCCGCATGGTCAGCGCAACGTCCTCCCGCGACCGCTGCACAGCGATGTAAACCGCGTCGAACCGGTGGCGCTCGGCCAGCGCGCAGGTGATGTAAGAATTCGGCCCGTCGCGCAACGCCGCCATTTCAGTTGTCGCGCGTTCGCCGATTTCCATGGATGACAGAACACCATAGCCAAGTTGCAGGACACCCACGCTGAGCCGGTATGTCCCGCTGCGCGGATCGGCGACCAGATAATCCAGCTTGCACAAGGTATGGGTCAGCCTTGACACAGTCGGTTTTGGCAGTCCCGTCCGCTCCGAGATATCGGTGTTGGTCAGGTTGGTTTCGTTCGGTCGGAAGCAGCGCAGCACATCCAGCCCCCTCGCCAGAGCGGTGATGAAATTGCGGTCCTTGGAGTCATCCGGGTCCGTCCCGAAATCCGCGTCCGTCATGGCACTCCCTCCTTTTGGCCCTGTGCGGACCTATCTGTTCAGCGCCTGCAAACCATGCGCGGCAAAAACAGGTACGTATTTCCCGATCTTGATGGCCCGCTCCGGATTGCTTGCATTGCCGTCCAGCGCCCTTTTCAAGACGCCCTGAATGATCGCGGCCATCCGGAAGAAGCAAAACGACAGATAAAACCCGAAATTGGCGATCTCCGGCAGGCCGCGACGATCGCAATAACGTGCAATGAATTCCTCGTCGCTGGGCAACCCCAGGGCGGCGCGATCAATGCCAGCCAGCCCCCTGCCCTCGCGCCCGGTCGGCATCTGCCATTGCATGATGACTGCCGCAAGATCGGCAAACGGGTGCCCGATCGTGGACAGTTCCCAGTCAAGAACCGCCAGGCACCGTGTTCCGTCCCTTTCAAAGATCATGTTGTCGATGCGATAATCGCCATGCACCAATGTCCGCTGCCCGTCATCTTCGGGCATCTGATCAACCAGCGCCTGCATCAATTCGTTCATGGCCGGCACGGTTTCGGTCTCGGACGCCCGATATTGCTTGGACCAGCGGCCGACCTGCCGCTCAAAGTAGTTTCCCGGCGGGCCAAAATCCAACAGGCCGACAGAGTCCACGTCCACCATGTGCAACGCGGCGAGAACCCGGTTCATTTCGTCGATGATTTCACTCCGGTCGGCATTGGACACACCCTCCATCGTCGGGTCGCTGATGTTGCGACCGTCCACATGGGACATGATGTAGAACATCGATCCGATCACATCGTCATCTTCGCAGAGCAACAGCATATCGGCGACCGGGACGTCCGTACCGGCCAGAGCGCGCTGCACGCGGAACTCGCGGTCAACCGCGTGCGCCGACTTCAGAAGCTGCCCTGGCGGCTTGCGCCGCAACACATAATTCCTCTCCGGCGTCATCAGCAGAAAGGTCGGGTTGGATTGCCCGCCTTCGAACTTCTTTGCGGTCAACGGGCCGGAAAAACCCGGCAGGTGGTCGGACAAATACGCACCGACAGCGTCCAGATCCAGCGTTTGTGCCGTGTTCGTCATGGCCTGTTTCCTCAGCTATAGGTCAGCAGGTCGGCGCGGTTTTGCGCCGATAGATGCGGAGTCGCGTTGAATTCGTGCAGCATGAATGTCGACCGGTTGAAAAAGAACGTCGTCCAGGACGTGTTCTTGACCTGCAGGTTCAGCGCCATCATCTGGGGGGCGGGCGCACCAAGACTGGCCGAAACCAACTGCCCGATCGGACCTCCGGAACTGATAACCAGTACGCGCCGTGCCTCCGTGTCGGTGGCGAACTTTCGCGCGGCCTCAACCCGTCCGACAAAATCCCGCCAGCTTTCCCGCGCCCCGGCGAGACCGCCGGCCTGCCAGTCCAGGATGGTGTCCCGCAGCGTTCGAAAATGGGTCTTGCGATCGTGCCGTACCAGGTCCGGAACATCACCTTCGAACCGTACCGACAGCAGGTCGTGAAAATCGTATTCGTTCAGCCCGCTGTGGGTCTCGGGTGCTTGCGCGAAACCCATCGAGGCCAGTGTCTGGTGTTGACGTGTCAGCGTGCCGGTGACCAGCCGGTCGGGAACCCATCCGGATGCACGCAATGCGTCGCCCGACAACTTGGCCTGCAGGTGTCCAAGGTCGGACAACCGGTCGTAATCATCCGCTCCGAAACTGGCCTGTGCGTGACGGATTACCAGCAGTTCTGCCATGGTTAACCCGAAAATTCGGCGGCCAGCCGCGATCCGGCGGACAGGTATTCCCGCTCGATCCGGTCGACCAGATCCGCCGCGCTGGTGATTTCCCGGACCGCGCCGATCCCTTGACCTGCGCCCCAGATTTCCTTCCACGCCTTGGGTTTGGAGGATCCGGAGCTGAAATTCATCGAAGACGCATCCGCCGATGGCAGGTGGTCGGGATCCATGCCCGCCGCGGTGATGGAGGGTTTGAGATAGTTACCGGAAACCCCCGTGAACAGAGAGGATGTCACGATGTCTTCCGCCCCGCTCGCCGCGATCATCTGCTTGTAACCCGGCTGGGCGTTCGCTTCGTGCGTGGCGATAAAGGGCGAGCCCATGTAACCAAAATCGGCACCGATAGCCCGCGCTGACAACAACGCCTCGCCGGTGGCAATCGCCCCGGACAACAGCAACGGACCGTCAAACCAGTCCCGGATTTCGCGGATCAGCGCAAAGGGCGATTGCGGTCCAGCGTGCCCTCCTGCTCCCGCCGCGACGGCGACAAGCCCGTCGGCACCCTTGTCGATGGCCTTGCGGGCAAAGGTGTTGTTGATGATGTCGTGCAGAACGACTCCGCCGCAGGAATGCGCGGCCTCGTTCACCTCGACCCTTGCGCCGAGCGAGGTGATCCAGATCGGCACTTTCCACTTGCTGCAAATCTCCAGATCACGCTCCAGTCGGCCGTTGGAGCGATGCACAATCTGGTTCACCGCAAACGGTGCAGCAGGCCGGTCCGGGTTCTCCTGGTTGTGCCGGTCCAGTTCCTCGGTGATCCGCTTCAGCCAAGCCTCAAGCAGCGGCGGTTCTCCATCCGCCTCGCGGGCATTCAGCGCCGGAAAGGACCCGACTATCCCGGCCTTGCATTGGGCGATGACGAGATCCGGACAGGATATGATGAAAAGTGGCGCAGCCACCAGCGGAAGACGCAGGCCGCGCAGGGCGGCAGGCAGGTGGGTATCGTCTCGTGTCCAGACCGTCATTTGCGCATTCCTCAGCCCCAGTCCAGTTTCAGCCCGCGGGCATCAGCCGCATTTGCGACGTATTTTTTTGTCTGATCGAAGGCGCTTGCCAATTCTTCCTGATCAGTCGGGTCAGCGATATCGGCAAAACGCGCGGCAATGGTTTCGGGCGAGATGTCATCATCCGCCAATGTGATCCCGCGCGTCTCATACACCCGTGTCTGCGCGAAACAACCTGCCCCCGCTCCGAGCATGACCCGGCTCGGGGCATCTTCGCTGACCAGATACAGCAAGCCCGGCGTAATCGTTTCCGGTGCCATCAGTTTCAGAGCATCCGGCGGTATCAACGCCTCTGTCATGCGCGTGGCCGCCGTCGGCGCGAGAACGTTGACGCGGATGTTGTCGCGCGCACCTTCCATGTGCAGGACGTTCATCAGGCCCATCATCGCCGCCTTGGCCGCACCATAGTTGGATTGCCCGAAATTGCCGTACAGTCCGCTTCCGGAGGAGGTCAGGACAATCCGGCCATAGCCCTGTTCGCGCATGATCGGCCAGCACGCATGGCTGACCGTCGCGCTGCCCATCAGGTGCACGTCCACGACCTTGCGGAAATCGGCCAGCGACATCTTGGAAAATGTCTTGTCCCGCAGGATTCCGGCATTGTTCACCAGAATGTCGATCCGGCCCCACTCCGCCATGGTCTGCCCGATCATGTCCGCCACGCCGTCGGCATCCGAAACATCGGCACCATGCGCCATTGCGCGCCCGCCGGCGGCGCGGATTTCCTCGACCACAGAATTGGCCGCATCCGAGGACGCGCCCGATCCGTCCGTCGCAGCCCCCAGGTCATTCACCAGCACACGGGCGCCGCGCGCCGCCAGGCCAAGCGCATGTGCCCGGCCAAGCCCAGTTCCCGCACCTGTGACAATGGCCACACGATTGTCAAATCTGATCGTCATTCCCAAATTGTCCCGTCTCTCATATTGCGCTTTCAAAGATGTTCGGCGCGGTCATGACGTTGATGCCACCACTGACCGGGATGACCGCTCCGGTCACATAAGACCCGCCGCGCCCACAGAGGAACAGAATGCAGCCCGCGATATCCTCGTCACGTCCGACCCGGCCCAGCGGAACGTCGGCGCCCACCTTTTCCCGGGAGGTTTCGTCGGCGGTCGCGAAGGCGGTCATTCTGGATACGAACGGCCCGGGGGCCAGCGCGTTGACGGTCACGTAATACCCGGCAAGTTCCTTGGCCAGGATCTTGCTTAGATGCAGGACGGCCGCCTTGGACGCGGAATAGCTATAGGCCCCGTCGCCCATGGGCACCTCGCCCATGACCGAGCCGACATTGACCACGCGGGCGGGATCGTCACGCGTTCCGCTCGCGATCAGCATCGGCATCAGCTGCTGAGTCAGGTGGAACAACCCGCCGACATTGACACCCATGACCTTCTCCCAGGCCGAGTACGGAAACTGCCCCAGCGGCGCACCCCAGGTAACGCCCGCATTGTTCATAAGGATATCAAGTGTTTTGGTGCGTTTCTTCACCTCGTTTACCAACGCGTCGACACCTTCTTCGCTGCCAACATCCCCGGCAAAACCCTCGACGCTTCCCGGCGCGTCCATCGCGTTGAGTTCCGCTGCAACGGCCTCGCAGGCATCTCCCTTGCGCGAGGCGATCAGCACCCGGGCACCAGCGCGCATCAATGCCTCGGCGGCCATGCGCCCGATGCCCGTCGCCCCGCCGGTGACCAGCGCGGTTTTGCCCTTGAGTGAAAACAGTGAATCTGGTGTCATGACAAGCCCTTGTCCTCTCCGAACCATTCGTGTCCGGCCGGTTGTTTCAATCCCGGGGCCAATCCGATCCGGCCCTTGCGCCCCTGGCGGCGCTTCCGTTCCGCAGTGCAGAATTGCATTTCGAATTTCGATTGACAACCTTGATCTGCGACGGGACAGTCTTGCGACAGACCCTGCAGACAGACGCGCGAAATCTGGGAGTGACACGATGAAAGCGATGCTGAGCCCGGCCCCCGGCGGGCCGGAGACCCTGGAAATGACCGAACTGCCGACGCCGCTACCCGGCAAGGGCGAGGTCTGCGTACGGATCCGGGCGGCGGGTGTGAACTTTCCCGACACCCTGATGATCCGTGACCTGTACCAGATGAAACCGCCCCGTCCCTTCGCGCCAGGTGGCGAGATTGCCGGCGATGTCGAGGCCGTCGGTGAAGGTGTCGAGAATGTTGCGGTCGGGGATCGGGTGCTCGCACTCAGCGGTTTTGGCGGGTTTGCAACCCACCTGACCATCAGTTCGGGCAAGGTCATTCCCATTCCTGATGAGATGCCCTACGAGGATGCCGCCTGTTTCATCTTTACCTATGGCACGTCGCATCATGCGCTGAAGGACCGGGCCAGGATCCAGCCCGGCGAATCGCTGTTGGTTCTGGGTGCCGCCGGCGGAGTCGGTGCCGCGGCAATAGAGCTTGGCAAAGCCGCCGGCGCACGCGTGATCGCGGCGGTTTCCAGCGCCGAGAAGGCTGAATTCTGCAAAAGCATCGGCGCCGATGAAACCCTCGTCTACCCGCGCGCACTGGACCGCGACGCGCAAAAAGCGCTGTCGGCCGAAATCAAGAAACTGGCCGGTCCCGACGGTGTGAACGTGGTCTATGATGCGGTTGGCGGAGATTATGCCGAACCGGCCATCCGCGCGCTGGCGTGGGAAGGCCGGTTCCTCGTAGTAGGCTTCCCGGCCGGCATCCCGAAGATCCCGCTCAACCTGACCTTGCTCAAAGGATGTCAGATTGTCGGCGTGTTCTGGGGCGCGTCGACCTTTCGCAATCCAAAGGGGCATGCGGCGAACATGCGCGACCTGTTCGGGCTCTACGCGGAGGGCAAGATCAAGCCCCGGATCAGCGCGCGCTATCCGCTGGAACAGGCCGCCGACGCGCTCAGGCTGATGCAGGACCGCAAGGTGATGGGCAAAGTTGTCCTGACGATCGACTGACGGTCAGGTCAGATGCGCACAATCGTTGAAACCGCGTACCGTCATGCGCTTGCCCTCGATCACCAGGCGGCTGATGCTGCCATTGGCGGCCCCGTTGAAGGCAAAGGGCTGCGCACCGGTGGCAATCGCCATCGCCGCGCCCACAACGCCGCCATGCACCACGACCGCAAGGCGCTGATCGGGATGCGCGGCGGCGATGCGCAACAGCCCCGCACGCACCCGCGCATGCAGTTCGGCCGTGGTTTCGGCCCCCGGTATCTCTCCCCATTCCTGTCGTGCACGGGCGCGCTGAAACTCGGGCGCGTCCTCGGCCGCCTTGATGCGGTACAGCCCCCCGTCCCAGTCACCAAGGCAGACTTCCCGCAGGTCCGGCTCGACCCGCGGAGTCAGCCCCAGATACGACGCCAGCGGGGCCGCGGTCTGATGCGTCCGGCGCAGCGTCGTGACATAAATCGCGGCCAGCGGTTCCGATTTCAGGCGTTCGGCGACCGCCCTTGCCTGCGCTTCGCCTTCGGGGTGCAGGGCCGGGTCTCCATGCCCGTCCTTCATGGCAAAATTCACCCCGGGACGCGCCGCTTCGGTGCGGCCATGCCGGATCAGCAAAAGGTCCGCGGCTCCGGGTGGCGGGCTGTATGTGGTCTGGTGGTATTCCCTCGTCATGTGCCCTGCCTTTCCGATTTCCGCCCCGGGCATGCATATCCGCAAACGCCGAACAATGGCAACGCACGTCCCCGCCGACCGTCACCAGGACAAACCAGAGGATAACAGAATGAAAAACCGAGTGATCACCGTGGCTGAACTGCCGTCTGGCGAGTTGAGACCTGACCATTTCGCGCTGACCGAAACCGACCTGCCCACCGCCGGCGACGGAGAGGTTCTGCTGCGGACCATCCTGATGTCGATCGACGCGGCAAATCGCAGCTGGATGAAGGGCGCCACCTACCGTGATGCCGTCAAGGCCGGAGACGCGATGCCGACCTACGCGGTGTGCGAAGTGATGGTCTCCAACAGTCCGCGCCTGAAGAAAGGCGATATCGTTGCCGCAGAGGCAGTCTGGGCCGACTACACCGTCTGCCCCGCTCGCAAGGCACAGAAACTGCCCGACATCCGGCCGCTCTCGAACCTGATGTCGGTCTACGGGATCGCAGGAAAGACGGCCTTCCACGGATTGATCGGTGTCGGGCGTCCTGTCGCGGGCGAAACCGTTCTGGTTTCCGCCGCCGCCGGATCGGTCGGGGGCTACGTCGGTCAGATTGCCAAGGCACTGGGGTGTCGGGTCGTCGGGATCGCGGGGGGGGCTGAAAAATGCGAATGGGTCGTGAACACGCTGGGCTTTGATGCCTGCGTCGATTATCGCGACCCTGGTATGTTCAAGGCGCTAAGGGCGGCCTGCCCGGACGGTGTGGATGTCTATTTCGACAATGTCGGCGGCCAGGTGCTGGAAACCGCACTTTTCCTGATGAATGAACGCGGCCGCATCGCCTGTTGTGGCGCGATCAGTCAATATGACACGGACAACGCAACCGGCCCCCGCAATTTACCCGGACTCGTCGTGGTCAAACGCCTCCGCATGGAAGGGTTCATCGTGATGGATTTCGCCGACCAGGATGCGACCGCGCTGCGGGCGTTGCTGAGCTGGGTTGCATCTGGCCAGATCAAGGTTTTCGAGGACATTGTCGACGGGCTGGAGAATGCGCCGGGCGCCCTGATCGGGCTGCTGTCAGGCGACAACAAGGGCAAGCGCATGGTGCGTGTCGGCCCCGATCCATGAACTGAACGGGGAGAGCAAGATGACTGCGATTGATGACGCGCTTGTGCAGATGCAGGCCAGGATCGGAACCGAGGTGGGTGTATCCAACTGGATCACGGTGGATCAGGCGATGATCGACAGCTTTGCCAAGGTCACGCATGATGAACAGTGGATTCATGTCGACCCCGAACGCGCCGCGGCGGAAACCCCGTTCGGCGGAGCCATCGCGCACGGGTTCCTGACGCTGTCGCTGGCCAGCCGCTTTGCTTATGATTGCTTTCCCATGCTGCCGGGACAAAGCATGGGCATCAACTACGGCTTCAACAAATTGCGGTTTCTGGCCCCGGTCAGGGCCGGATCGCGGTTGCGGGGACGGTTTGTCCTGACGGCTGTCACGAAGCGAACCGAAACGGACATCCTGCGTGAAAACGCCCTGACGATCGAGATCGAAGGCGAGGAAACGCCCGCTCTTGTTGCTCAATGGCTGGGGCTGGCGGTGTTTGGTGGCGCGGGCTGATCCAGTGGACCTGTGACGTTGGCGGTCTGGACACGGGCTGTTTTTCAAGGCTATGACCCCACAGCTAGATAGGAATTGACGAAATGACCCGGATACTCGTCCTGAACGGGCCGAACCTGAATCTGTTGGGCACGCGGCAGCCGGAAGTTTATGGCACCACGACCCTGGCGATGATCGACGATGCCTGCCGGGCCCATGGACAGGCCAACGGGCTGGACGTGACCTGTCTGCAGTCCAACCACGAGGGCGCGCTGGTCGATGCAATCCACGCCGCGCGCGAAACCCAGGACGGGATCATCCTGAACGCAGGGGCATACACGCATACCTCGATCGCCCTGATGGATGCCGTGGCCTCTGTCGCGGTGCCAACGGTCGAGGTCCATCTGTCCAACATCCACGCGCGTGAGGATTTCCGCCACCGTTCTTATCTGGTAAAGGTTGCGCTGGGCCAGATTTGCGGGTTTGGCGCTCAGGGATATATTCTGGCATTGGACGCCCTCAAGGCGCATCTGGAGAAAACATGACCCAAATGAACCTGCGCGAATACCTGACCTACATCTCCAACGCGCAGAGTCTGGAAGAACTGTGGCCCGCCCATGCGGCGCAGATGGCCGAGTTCGGGTTTGACCGGCTGATCTACGGATTTACCCGCTATCGGACAGAGACCTCGCTGGGCGACCCCGACGATTTCACCATTCTCACCAACCATACACCCGAGTATGTCCAAGGTTTCCTGCATAGCGGACTTTACTTTCATGCGCCCATGCTGCGTTGGGCGCTGGAGAACGAAGGCGCCGGCAGTTGGCGGCAGATCTACGAAAAATTCGATCTCGGTGCGCTGACACCCCAGCAAATCAAGGTTGTCCAGTTCAACCTGACCATGAAGGTCAAGGCGGGCTATACGATCAGCTTCAAATCGGTTTCGCCTCGCTCCAAGGGGGCGATTTCCCTGGCGGCACGGGCCGAGATGTCGCAGGAGGAAATCGATCAGGTCTGGGACCGGCATGGGGCGGATATTCAGTTGATGAACAATGTCGCCCACCTGAAAATCCTGACCCTGCCCTACTCGCCGCCCAACCGGTCACTGACCAAACGCCAGCGTGAAGCGCTGGAATGGGTGGGCGATGGCAAGACGACACAGGACATTGCCCTGCTGATGGGGCTGACGGCCGCGACCGTTGAAAAGCACCTTCGCCTCGCGCGCGAGTCCCTGTCTGTCGAGACAACCGCACAGGCGGTCCTCAAGGCGGCTCTGCAGAATCAGATGTTCACCATGGAGGCCTGATTGGCCTTGAAAACAGGTGATTCCGCTCGATTCTGACAGCTAGTTTACCTCGGGTAAGGAATACATTACTTTTACAAACGCACTTTAAATCGCAAAGTGTAGTTGTTCCGTGAGTGGTGGCTTTGGCCTGGGAACATCGGGAAATGAACCTTGCAATTTCAAGGCTCTCTGACCTGTCCGGCTCTGGCGCGTATTGATCCGTTGCTAGGGCCGGAGCCTTTGAAAGGTCCTGTCCATCCCCATTGTAGAGGGACCTTCAAACGGATCGGAGCCGCGCAACTGCGCGGCTCCGTTTTCTTTTCGTGATTCGCTGATTCTGCCGTTTTGTACATGGGCGCAATGTCGGATCGTTCGTTTTGTACATCGCCTTTCCGGCGCGGAACGACGCGGCAAGACGGCAGTGCACGGATGTTCGCGGCCAGCTTCCGGTGCGCCGCGTCGGTGTCAGGCGTGCGGGACTTCCCTTGCGTCGCCCGGAACGATGTCCCACACCTCGACAACGCGCCCGTCCACGATGCGCCAGACAACCACGACGTCCACGGCGACGGCGCGACCCGCGAGGGTCAGCGTGTTGCGTGATTGCACGACGACAAGCCCGTCCCCTACCGGCGTGATCGAGATGGGATGGATGTCGAACGTCCCGCCGGTTTTCCGGGCGATGGAGTCAAAGAACGAGCGGACGCTGTTCAATCCGACGTAATCCCCCTGCATGTCGGGAAGGTTTGGATTGCTGTAATGCCAGACAACATCGTCGGCGATCAGCGCCTCTGAAGCGGCGATATCGCGCAGATCGAGACGCTTGAGCAACGCGACATTCGGGTGGTTCCCGGACATATCAGATCCCTCTCTTCGGCCCGGAGGAGCAGGCAATAAGCATTGCTGACATGTGCGCTACGAGAACACGCGACGGGCATTTGCGCCTTGATCTGGGTCAGGCGAAAAGCGCGCCGCACGGGCAACTGGCCGGGGTGACACGAAAAAAGCCCGCCCGGCGATGGCCGGACGGGCTTGGATCAGAATAACGAGGTGGATCAGCCCTGTGCAGCCTTGGCGACCTCGGCGGCAAAATCCTCTTCCTTCTTCTCGATGCCTTCGCCGACTTCGAGGCGGATGAAACCGGTGACGGTTGCGCCAGCCTCTTTCGCGGCCTCGCTGACGGTCACGTCCGGATTGACCACGAATTGCTGGTTCAGCAGCGTGACTTCGGACATGTATTTCTTCATCCGGCCAACGATCATCTTTTCGATCACGGCTTCGGGCTTGCCGCTTTCGCGGGCGATGTCCATCTGGACCTGCTTTTCCTTTTCGACAACGGCCGGGTCGAGATCGTCTTCGTTCAGCGATGCCGGGTTGGTCGCGGCAATGTGCATCGCAACCTGCTTGCCAAATGCCTCGTCCCCGCCGGTCATGGCGACCAGCACGCCGATCTTGCCCATGCCGGGTGCGGCGGCGTTGTGCACATAGGAGACGACCGAGTCGCCCTGGGTTGTGGCCA
>CAYGNE010000093.1:0-12335 GCA_964351155.1 uncultured Rhodobacterales bacterium
TTCCTCTTTGGCCTATAAAATTACCATAAGTAATTATTTGCAACAATTATTTTTGATATTTGCAGATATATAACTTTTGCGTGAGTGGCAGGGATGGAGCGGTTGCACACCAAGTGAGAACTACAAGTGTGGCCCGTGCCGCAGAAGAAGCGCGGGCCGATCCGATGCCGCGGGACCGAAGGAAGGGCCTTGGGCCAATAACTTCTGCCAAACGACAGGCGATCTAGCTGCGAGAGATGCCGGTGATTTCGCCGTGTTCGAACTGAAGCCTTCGATCGTCAGACGGGTATCCCAGAAGAGACGCGAAATGAACTGTTTGTCTGTCCATATCGATAACCAGAGTGACGATATCGCCAATGCATTGCTCGTGGAAAACGGTGTAGATCAGGCCGGGACGAATTTCGGTGTGCCGATAGGGGATGTTGTCATTGCGGTTGGATATCCAACCGGAAGCGCCAACTGCCCAATAGGAAACCGTTCCCTCGTGGAACCTGACGACATAGCGTATCCCACCAGAGCATGTGTAATCGATCGTCATGCCATTCATCGACATCGGCGGGTTCGAGTCTTCCAAGGCGTCATTCAATTCGAGCTGTCCATCCACGAGTGTGTTTCCCTTGAGGATCTCAGTTCCGGGGGTTTTGCCACCGGTCCCAAACGTTGCACTTGACTGTAGAAAACCGGAACGTGGTTCGGGAGATACCTTGTGCCGGATCAAACAGGGTTCTAGTGACGACTGACCTTGACGTCGGTCTCGTGGTTTTGATCTTGTCCAGATTTGCAGGACTCCCCGCAGTCGCAGCGTGCATCGAAAGACCGATATTACAGTTGCATTCATCAATCATGACGCTTCTCTCGTCGTTTCGCACACCTCAAGACTTTCCTGCGCTGGCAAATCTTCGCCTATAAGGCGACTTCACGAGGATTTGTTGATTCCCACAATTGATTCTCGCAACTAAGTCTGGGCAAATCTGTAGTCCAGATGGATGACAAATTCTGCAGAGAGAACCGCCGCTTGAACGGATCGGCTACGCTTGTAACCGCCGTGGCTCATGACACGTTTGGACCTGCGGTTTTGGATTACGTTTCGAAAACTGCGACCATCCGGAACTTTTGCGTTTTCTACTTCCCCGATCTTGCGCAGTCCCAGGGAGTTCAATCACTCTGGTCTGGTCGGATTGGCGACTATTGGCTGCGTCGAAACGGTGACAAGATCATTAAGGACCCCGAGTTGATCGACCCGGTCCTTGAAGCTGTTCGCAAAGCTCCTGAAGTTGGCGTGAGGATCGAACGGTGGCATCCGGACGAAGGCGCGCCTGTTACACCGTTATACGAGCAGTTCGATATCCTGGAGCGGGTTTCCGTCACATCTCGGGGCAAACGGTTCGGATACAAAAGTTTTTTTCTACGCGACAAGGCTGATGGTTGGATCACCGACGAAGAATATGCGGGTCTGTGCAAGATCCTGCCATTCGTGCATGGGCTGATCGGACTCAGGCACCGATTGGTGGGATCCGAGAATTTCCAATTCACCACAGGACCGAATGTGTCCAGCCTGCGCGAGCGTGAAGTCATGCAGTTCGAACGTCTGTCCAAGCGTGAAGCCGACGTTTGTGACTGTGCTGTCAATGGAATGACCATTGCTGGGACGGCTCTTGAACTGGGTATCTCGGAAACAACGGTCAGGACATTGCGTCAGCGGGCGTATCGCAAGCTCGACGTTAACTCGACAACGCAGTTGCTGGCCCTGATCGTTCATCATTCCAAAAGCAATTGAGTTTGACATTGCAGGCAATCGACGAATCAAGGCAACGCCGGAAGGCATCTTCGCCGGAATCAACTGCGAAGGCATCCAGATGCACGGTTCTGTTCGCGAAATGCGATCTGCAAAGGTTTCTCGTTGAAATGACTACCCTCTAAGGTTGTCGGCAGTTTGCAATCCGGAGGCTCTTTTGAAGCAGGTTAACAGCAAGATCCGCCATGACAACGAACTCCTGACGGGCCGCGCCAGGCTTGTGGCGGCCTTGTCCGGAGATGGCTTTGGCGCGTCAGTCCTGGCGTATGTTTCGGAGATTGCAATCGTCAGAAATTTCTGCGTTTTCTACTTTCCCGACCTTACCTCTCCCAAGGCTTTTCATTCAGTCTGGTCGGGCGAGGTCGGTGACTACTGGTTGCGGCGCCATGGCGCCTTGATCGCAAACCAGCCCGAACTGACGAACCCGGTCCTAGAGAATGTTCGTGGCGCTCCGATCGGGGGCATAACCATCGAACGCGGACGTCCACATGTCGAAGACCCGGTCAGGCAACTGTACGATCAGTTTGGTATTCTCGAACGAGTCTCGCTTGCGTCTCGCGGTGACAGGTTCGGCTATCAAAGCTTTTTCTTGCGGAGCAAGACCGATGGTTGGTTCACCGATGAAGAATTTGAAAGTCTCCGCGAAGTTCTGCCCATGGTGCATGAAATGATCGGCCTCAGGCACCGTATTGTCGGGTCTGACAATTTCCAGTTCAATGCAGGGCCCAGCGTGTCGGGTTTGCGAGAGCGAAGGGTCATGCGGTTTTCAAAGCTCTCCGTGCGCGAGGCAGAGGTTTGCGACCGGCTGGTTAACGGGATGACTATCGTTGGGGCGGCACTTGACCTTGGTATCGCCGAAACGACGGCCAGAACACTGCGCCAGCGGGCCTATCGCAAGCTTGATGTGCACTCTATATCCCAGTTGATGGCGCTGATCGTTCACGATTCATGGGGCATATGAGCAGAACCGATAACAATTTTGGACGTTTACATTCAAAACTGGATATCCTTTAGGTTTTCGCAACGCCGCCACCCTTGCCGGAATATCGTCAATCGGATAGGAATTCCGGGTCCTACTGCGGTGGAAAACCGAAGTTGCTGAGTTGGTCCGAGACAAAACGGCGAAGTTGCCGGCCTTGAACCGCGGGCGAATAGAGAACTCTCCTCCAAGTGGACCTGCCAAGGCAGATTACCTATACTTTCTTTTGGTATATAAGATATACATGTTAATGACCGAAGAATTTGCAACAAAGAAGAACACGAGGTGGAGAGTGGGCACTCCGGGGGAAAAACTCAGCACCGACACGGTCGAAACCTCTGTCAACTACCTGTTACGGCGCACTTCTCAACGCTTCAAGGATGCTATTGTCCCAATTCTGAAGCAGAACGACTTGTCGTCCCTGGAACTGACGACCATGAGCCTGATTCAGGCGAATGAAGCCTGCATCCTGCGAACCTTGGCAGACGCAGTCGGCGTTGAACCACCGGCCATGAACCGCATCGTAAACAGCCTTGAGGACAAGCAATTGGCGTCGAGGCACAAATCCTCAAAAGATTCGCGCTATACGTTTTTTGAGCTCACCAAAACCGGGGCTGAACGTTTAAGAACGACGTCTCTTGAGGTGGAGCGGGCAGAGCGCGAGGTTCTCGGAACAATGACAGACAGCGATCAGCAAGAGTTCTTCGCGTATCTTCAACGGTTCGTTTGATTTGAGCGTTTCTTGCTCATGCCTGCGGCAATCGCGGTTAAATCCTTTTTTCCTTACGTTGTTTCGTTAATAGTGTCGTGGCGTAGTTGCGGGAGTATTGTGTGAGCCGGCCGGGAGAGAAAATCAGCACTGAAGTAGTGGAGACATCTATCGGGTTCCTGCTTCGCCGCACGGCTCAACGCTGCAAGGATGTGACTGTACCTGTTTTGAAGCGTAACGGCCTGGCGACTCACGAATTGACAACAATGAACATTATCCACGCCAACGATGCCTGCATTCTTAGAACACTTGCCGAAGCGGTCGGTGTGGAGCCTCCTGCGATGAACCGTATTGTCAACAGTCTCGAACACAAAAAGCTCGTTTGCAGAAAGCGATACGACAAGGACAAACGCTATACTTTCTTTAGGCTTACCCAGGCCGGCATCGACCTTTCGAAAAAGGCGACGATCGAGGTGCAGGAAGCCGAGGACAACGTTCTTCTGTCGTTGAAGCAAGAGGAACGGCAACAACTGTTTCTTTCCCTTAGGAAGCTCCTTTGAGATAACGATGAGGCCGCGCAACCACATCGTTCGAATTCACTGTCTGACGTCAACACTGTAACCGCCCTGTTCTCGATCCAGATCGACCCGGCGAATCCACATTCCGAGCGCAAGGCGTCGTTGAACGCATCGTCACAACTCTGCAAATGCACGACGGACGCGCTGTTTTTGGTCAGGGAGTCGACCCATTTCTGCAAGAGAATCCGTCTTTGGTCGATTAGATCAGACCGTGCATACCGGACGATCGAAGCATTTGCGACGCATGTGCGGGCTCAGAGCTTTCAACGCATGGCCGTAGGCGATATTAGCCACGGGGGATAGACGCCAAATTTCCGGAATTTCAGAAAGGGAAACCATATGAGCATGTTTGACGAAGACTTGTTCCTGAAGGGGCTCGAACAGAGAAAGGGCACGCTCGGCGGCGAATATGTGGAAAAGAACCTGGCCGCGGCGGATGATTTCACCCGGCCGTTCCAGGAGGCGATGACCGCATGGTGCTGGGGCTTTGGCTGGGGCGACGAAGTCATAGACGCCAAGACCCGGTCCATGATGAACCTGTCAATGATCGGCGCCTTGGGAAAGATGCATGAATGGGAAATCCACTGCAAAGGGGCGCTGACCAATGGAGTTAGTGTGGAAGAGATCCGCGCGATCATACATGTGGTTGGCATTTACTGCGGGGTCCCACAGGCTCTGGAATGTTTCCGCGTTGCCCGCAAGGTTCTGGAAGACGCCGGCAAGCTGGGTTGATGCCGAGACAAAAAAAGCGCTGCCACGCGAATGCGGCAGCGCTTTCTTGTTCGGGCAGGGCCTGATTCAGACGCGCGGCTGATCGTCGTCGTCGTCTTCGTCGTCGTCTCCCGCCGGGAGGTTGAAGAAACTGTCGGCATCGACGATCGGATCGTCGTCTTCGTCATCATCGGTTTCGACAACATCCATGGATCCGCCAAGAGTAAAGGTTTCAAGCCCTTCGATGGCGGTTGGAATCTTGGGCTCGGAGTCCATCTCCAGAGACTGTTCCGTGCTGACCAGCTTGCGGCGTTCGTCATCGCTCATGACTTCGCCTTCGGCCGTCTTCTTGGCGGCGGCCTTCTGTACGGCGGCATCCAGTTCGGACTGTCTGCACAGCCCCAGCGCGACCGGGTCGATCGGCTGGATATTCGAGATGTTCCAATGGGTGCGCTCGCGGATCGCCTGGATTGTCGGTTTGGTCGTCCCGACCAGTTTGCTGATCTGGCCATCGCTCAGTTCCGGGTGGAACTTGACCAGCCAGAGGATCGACGCCGGCCTGTCCTGACGCTTGGACAGCGGAGTGTAGCGTGGGCCGCGGCGTTTCTCTTCGCCGATCGCAGCGGAATTGACCTTGAGAACCAGCTTGTGCAGAGGATTGCCCTGCGCTGTGTCTATCTCTTTCTGGGTCAACTGGTTGTTGGCAATCGGATCAAACCCTTTGACCCCGGTGGCAACATCGCCATCAGCGATGCCCTGCACTTCGAGTTCGTGCATGCCGACGAAATCGGCAATCTGCTTGAAGCTGATCGTGGTGTTATCGACCAGCCAGACGGCGGTCGCTTTGGGATGCAGCAGTTTTGCCATATGCTTGTCTCCTATCTCTATACGTGCCGACACATCTGTCCCGTCGCCTGGCGGGGCAGGCGGCCTTGGGGTCCAAGGCGGGTTACCGTTGTCGGGAAACTTGCCGACTATATAGTCGGGGCGTATTCAAAATGGAAGAGCCGAATGTTTCGCACGATCCTTGTCTGCCTGAGTGTCTTCTGGAGCCCGCTGGTGCATGCGGATGGCGAAAAACCCGGGCGGTTCGACTATTTTGTCCTTAGCCTGAGCTGGTCGCCGAACTGGTGCGAAAGGACCGGGGACGCGCAGCGGTCCGATCAATGCGACGCGCGGCATGATCATGGCTGGATCCTGCACGGGTTGTGGCCACAATTTCATCGGGGTTACCCGTCGTACTGCAAAACCGTGGCGCAGCCGCCTTCGCGCGGAATGACCGCGGCCATGGCAGATGTGATGGGCACGCCCGGGCTGGCATGGCACCAGTGGAAAAAACATGGGACCTGCAGCGGGCTGACCGCCGCTGATTATTTTGCCCTGTCGCGCAAGGCTTATGAGCAGGTGAACCGCCCCGAGGTGTTTCGAAAACTGGAGCGAACCGTGCGCCTGCCGGCATCCGTCGTCGAAGAGGCGTTTCTCGAGGCCAATCCGGGTTGGCACAAGGACATGCTAACGATCACTTGCAAGGACGGGCATATTCAGGAGGCACGCCTGTGCCTGTCGAGGGATCTGGAACCGGTTCCATGTGGTCAGGACGTGGTTCGCGATTGCCGGATGAAAGATGCGGTCTTTGCGCCCGTGAGATAGAGCGTCAGTTCCGGGCGTCCTGGCACTTGCGAGCATGTTCAAGCGCCTTGGCAGACCCCTTTGGATCAATTGCCATGGTATTCTTTCCCACGATGAAACGGACGAATGCCAGTCCCGCAAGAGTCACACCCGCATCGAGTCCCCAGCACGCGGAAAACGCAGGTCCAAAAAAAATCGGCCCGCAAGGGCCGATTTTGTCAAGTTGAACCGGCAAAGATGCCGGACCTTTTACGCCTTTTTGCGGCGGCGCAATGCAGCAAACCCACCGAGGCCGGTAAGCAGAAGCAGACCAGCAGCCGGAACCGGAACCGGCGACGGCATGGCCGTTACGAGGTCCTGACGGGTCCGACTGTAGTAGTAGGTCATATCGTAGTCATCCGTAGACGCACCGGCCATACCGTCGAGGTATGCCTGTGCCAGGGATTTGGCACCCGCATTACCCGAAACGCGGAAGCTGCCCGCGCCTACATCCAGCGAACTGTCGGATTCAGTGACGATTTCCCACAGCGCAACCTGAAAGCCCGCAGCCTCGACGCTTGTATCGATCACATTTGCGATGGTGTCACCGCCCAGAACGCTGCTGAACAGTCGGGCGATATTGTCCTTGACCGCCCCCGCGAACAGGTTCGGGTCGATCGTGTAGGTGGCCGGGTTGCTCAGGTATTGTGCCAGATCCACACAGAAGGCGGCAAAGTCGCCGACCCCGTTGTCACCGGTCATCTGGTAGAGGCCGGCGCGGACCCATTGCGTGCGCACCGGGCTCGTAACATAAACCGATTCTTGCAGGTTTTCGGTCCCGAATGCATTGCCCGATGTCTGGTAGCTGACGTTGACCGTTGACGCGGATGCAGTGCCGGCCATTGCGCACAGGGCCACCGCGGCGCCCATCACCATATTCTTCATTTTTGTCTTCCTTGTTAAACCCCGGACCCTCGTGGGCCGGCTACTGGTTACTCCACAGCGCGATGCTGATTCGCCGCGAAATTGCCACATTCGAACATGGTCGAACAAGAAGAAAACACAATTCAAAATACAACCGAAATGCACCGTCGCGAAAGGACGGACAATCCGCGAAAGAGCCTTGCTATTGTTGAAGAATCCGGCGTTCTGCGACAGCAGTGCCCGGCTAGATTTCCAGTACGGTTGAACCGGTTGTCGCCCGCTCTTCCAATGCGCGATGAGCGTCCGCAACGCGGTCCAACGCAAAGCGCTGGTCAATGCGGATTTTCACCTGCCCGGACTGAACCTTTTCAAACAGGTGCCGCCCCATCTTCTGACATTCCGAATGCTCGGCGATGTGAGTGAACAGGGTCGGACGCGTAATCTTGAGTGATCCTTTCTGCCCCAGGATACCGATATTGAAGGGGGGCACGGGCCCGGAGGCATTGCCAAATGAAATCATCATACCCAGTGGGCGCAGACTGTTCAGTGAACCTTCGAACGTGTCCGCCCCCACGGCGTCCATCACCACATCCACGCCCTTGCCGCCGGTCAACTCGCGCAAGCGTGCGGGCCAATCCTCGCTTCGGTAGTTGATGCAATGGCTTGCCCCGTGCTCCAGCGCCAGCTGGCATTTCTGATCGGTGCCTGCGGTCCCGATCAGAGTGATGCCTTCTGAGCGCGCCCATTGGCATGCGATCAGCCCGACGCCACCTGCGGCGGCGTGAAACAGGACCGTGTCGCCGCTGGCGATCGGTGTCGTTCGGTGAAACAGGTATTGTACGGTCATCCCCTTGAGCATCATCGCTGCCGCCTGATCAAACGGAATCTCGTCAGGAAGAGGACACACTTGCGCCGCCGGCATAACCCGGCTCTCGCAATAGGCTCCGGGCGGGTTGGCAGCATAAGCGGCCCGATCTCCGGGTTTCAGATGGGTCACGCCCTCGCCCACGGCATCGATTATGCCGGCGGCCTCCATGCCCAGCGCGTGCGGCATCTGCATGGGGTAGAGCCCGGTCCTCTGGTAGATGTCGATGAAATTTAACCCGCAGACCCGATGCGCGATGCGTACCTCGCCCGGTCCGGGGTCACCCACCTTTCGGTCGACCAGTTTCAATTCCTCAGGCCCGCCAGCCTTTTCGATGATTACTGTCTTTGCCATGTTTGGAACTCCCGTTGGTTGAGGGACATAATGCATGGATTGCTGTTTCCAGTCTGCCGATGTGGCGGAGGTCGGCAAAAATTGGTGAATTCACGCATTTGGTGTATGATCGCCACATTAGAGCAATTTATTGGAGTGGTACTTATGCGCCCAAGACATTTGATCCCATCGGGTTTTCGAAAGCAATCCATCACCCTGTTTCTGCTGGCTTTTGTTCTGACGGCCTGTGACCCGATCATCGGTGCCTATTCGGCCGAAGCGTACAAGAACGCGACATCTCTCAAGGCGCGCTCGTTGGCGATGATCGACCGGTCGGGCAAGAGCTATGGAAGCCAGGAGGCCGATGCCGTTGCGTTGATGACGGATATCGACGCCGCGTATGAATTCTCCAACGGGTTGCCGAAAAACTCCATCAGCGCACGGCAATGGGACGAGATGCGCGACCCGAATGCGGGCCTGATGGGCGGGTTTGTCGCCGGCTGGAAACGCAACGGAACCACCGGCAGCTTCTTTAGGGGGGAGAAAAAGAAACAGATCGCCAGGGCGTTTGACTACATCATCTGCCTGGAAGTGAACAAGCAAAAGGCGACGCCCTGCGCCAGCCTGAAATCACAGTAAGGAGCGGGAAAATGAGCTTTGATACACAATGGAATGCGTTCCTCACCGAGTTTCGTTCCGGATTGGCGGTTCTGGCAAAGAACTCTCTGGAAGATTGGCTCGAAGACGCCAAGGCGGACGGCGAAGTGTTCCTGGACTCCATGAAGGACGATCTGCCACGCTGGAGCAAGGCACTGGCTCAGGGGCTGTTGACAAAGGATGAATTCGAGCAACTCCTGGCCGGTCAGAAAAGCCTGCTGAAGCTGCATATGCTCACGGCTGCCGGGTTGACCAAAACCAGGCTGGAGCAGTTTCGGGTTGCACTTATCAGCCTTGCCACCAAGTCGGTCTATTCCGCATTCGGCGTCTGACTGTCCACTTGGAATCCCTGCACTCGGCCGCTCCCGAGACTGTGAAAAAGGAAAGCCGGCAAGTATGTTATAATGTCGGCAGCGCGACCGTCTGGCCCGGCCTGCGGCGCGCCCCCGACCGGGCCTTTCGATGTTGGCGCTTCTCGCAGCCATTGGAGGGAACAACATGGCCAAGACAATCGGAAACCCGCTGTCATGGAGTGCCCGGAACATCGGGGCGGTTGGTGATCACCTTGCCGCGACGGCGACGCAAATTGGGGGCGAGGCAAAGCCCACGGCCCCACCGGAAATTCGGGATTTGACGAATGGTGATCTGCGCGCGGCGCTCCGGGCAGGGTGGGGCGATTTCCTGGCCTGTCGGACGGATGCGGTATTTGCGGTTCTGATCTATCCGATCATCGGGGTTGCACTGATTGCGTTCGGTTTTCAGATGGATCATCTGCCCTTGCTGTTTCCGCTGATCGCCGGTTTCGCGCTTTTGGGTCCGGTCGCAGCGGTGGGGTTGTATGAAATGAGTCGCCGTCGCGAGGCCGGGGAGCCGGTCAGCTGGCAGAGTTCGTTTTCCGTGATCGGCTCCCCGTCATTTGGCGCGGTCGTGGTTCTGGGTGGCTATCTGCTGGCCTTGTTCCTGATCTGGATTTTCGTCGCGCTCACGTTATTCAACTGGACGCTGGGGCCGGAACCGCCTGTTTCCGTTGCGGCCTTTGCATCGGATGTTTTCAACACGCCCGCCGGGTGGACCATGATGATCCTTGGGTTTGCCGTCGGGTTTGTGTTTGCGCTTGTCGCCCTCGCGATAAGTGTTGTGTCATTTCCATTGTTGCTGGACCGGCATGTGGGCGTACCGGTCGCGGTCGTGACATCCGTTCGCGTCCTGCGCCGGAACCCGGTCGTCATTTTGACCTGGGGCGGAATCGTTGCCGCGGCGCTCGTGCTGGGATCGATACCATTCCTTGCCGGTCTGGTGGTGGTCATGCCGGTTTTGGGCCATGCCACGTGGCACCTTTACCGCCGCGCGGTGGCCTGACGGTTCATCCCGCGACGCGCAACACGATCTTGCCGATATGGCCGCTGCTTTCCATTCGGGTGTGGGCGGCAGCGGCTTCCGCAAGTTCGAATTCGCTGTCCATCACCGGGGCAAAGCGACCAGAGTTAATCAGCGGCCAGACCGCTTCGCGCAGGTCTTGGGCGATCTTGGCTTTGGCCAGGTCGCTCTGTGGGCGCAGTGTCGAACCGGTAATGGTCAACCGGCGGGTCATCAGTTGAGCAAAATTCAGTTCGACCTTTGGTCCCTGCAAGAATGCGATCTGGACAAGGCGGCCGTCATCGGCCAGCGCCCGGATGTTCCTGGGGATGTAATCGCCGCCCACCATGTCCAGTATCAGATTTGCGCCACCTTCGCCGCGCAACACCTCGACAAAATCCTCGTTCTTGTAGTTGATTGCCCGTTCCGCGCCCAGGTTCAGGCAGGCGTTGCATTTGTCATCCGAACCAGCAGTGGTGAAAACCCGAGCACCGAATGCATTGGCCAGCTGGATCGCCGTGGTTCCAATTCCCGATGATCCGCCGTGAACGAGGAAGCGTTCCCCGGCACTCAACCCGCCCCGGGTGAAGACGTTGGAGAACACGGTAAAACAGGTTTCGGGCAAGCAGGCGGCCTGTTTCATATCCAGGCCAGCGGGAACCGGCAGGCAATGGGCCGCGGGGGTGGCCACGAATTCGGCATAACCACCGCCGGGCAGCAATGCGCAAACCTTGTCGCCGACCGACAGGTTGTTGACACCATCGCCCAGCGAGACGACTTCGCCCGATGCCTCGAGACCGGGCAGGTCGCTCGCACCGGGCGGGGGATTGTAAGCTCCCGCGCGCTGCAATGCATCGGGCCGGTTCACCCCGGCATAAGCCACCTTGAGCACAACCTGGCCGTACTCTGGTGTTGGCACCGGCCTGTCGACCAGTTGCAGCACACCGGGTCCGCCCGGTTCGGTGATTTCAACGGCGCGCATCATATCAGTCATGGACAAGGTTCCTTATGTTCGGGAGCGGCCTATCATCAGATCGCCGTATGGAGAACCGGGCTATTGCCGGGGTTTGATGATACCGGGCAGATCCAGATCGCGTGTCCGCGACGGTGCCCTGATCTGGCTGAACAACCAGTTGGGACCGGCGAGGAATGGCTTCAGAACCGGATTATCCCTGACCTTGGCCTTGAGTGTTTCGATCTGCATCACGTCGTCGATGCGACGATCCAGAAATGCCCAGGTGTCGGCATGGTTCGGGCTGTTATCTCCCAGCCAGTAAAGAACGGTCGACGAATACACACCAGCCAGCGTTGCGCGCTTGGTGTACCAGTTCAGGTCGTCAGAGGTGTCCCCCAGTGCCGTCCATATGTGATCGCAGGTGCTCCAGACTGCCTTGGCCCCATCCGGTGCGTAGTAGGGCAAGGAAAACAGGGTGGTGCCACGGCGCACCAGCTCCTTGTCCTCGACCGCTTCAAGCCGGAACCGCACGGCGGCGGCAATCTTTTCGCGAAACTTCAGGCCATGCAGATCTTCGGTTTCCAACCGCTCCAGCATTGCCCGGTCGCCGCGGGCGTGAAAGGCAAGCGCCAAGTCCACGCCACCGCGCGGATAGATGCTCTTGGCTGTGCCGGTATCCACCCCGATATCCGCAGCCGCGGCTTTCAGCGTCGCATCGGACCAGCCGTCAAAGGGTACGTGAACGATCGCCGCGTCCAGAAGCCGGTCGCCAAGATCAGCATGTGGGCTTTCCATCGGAATCTCCTATGTGCTGGCAGGGATACTAGACAAGTCCAAACGGCTTTGCTATACGGCCACTTCCTGC
>CAYGNE010000094.1:0-12326 GCA_964351155.1 uncultured Rhodobacterales bacterium
GCCGAGATGCTGGCGCTTGTGTGTCTTCCCGATCCCATAGCGCGCATCACCCAGTATCCGTTCGAATGCTCGGGCGGGATGCGCCAGCGGGTCGCGATCGCGATGGCGTTGATGGCCAAGCCGTCGCTGCTGATTGCCGACGAGCCGACGACCGCGCTGGATGCGACGCTTGAAGTACAGATCATCAAGCGCCTGCGCGAGTTGCAGGACGACATCGGGTGTTCGATCCTGTTCATCTCGCATCACCTTGGGGTGATTGCCGAGCTGTGCGACGAGGTTGTCGTGATGTATGCGGGCGAGGTTGTCGAAACCGGATCGGTGCGCGATGTGTTCCACGCCCCGGCGCATCCCTATACCCGCGCGCTGCTTGAATGCGACCCCGGCCACATCAAGGAAAAGACCCGCAACCTGCCGACCATTCCGGGCAACATACCCGATCTGGTGAAACTGCCCGGCGGCTGCATCTTTGCCGAACGCTGTCCGCAGCGGTTTGACGCCTGCTCGGGCCGCCCTGCCATGGTGCAGGCCGCGGGCGGGCACAGGGCGGCATGCCATCTGATCAGCGCGGAGGTGACCGCATGACCTCACTTCTGGAAATCAACGACGTTGTGGTCCGCTTTGGCGTGCGCGGAGGACTTTTCCGCAGCGCTGGCAGCATCGACGCAGTCTCGGGCGTCAGTCTCAGGATCGAAGAGGGCAAGACCTATGGCATCGTGGGCGAAAGCGGGTCGGGGAAGACGACGCTGGCGCGCGCGGTGGCGGGGCTGCACCATGCGTCCGAGGGGTCGATCCTTTATCGTGGTCAAGAGCTGCGCGACCTGCCTGAGGCGCAGTTTCGAAAGCTGCGCCGCGAGATCGTGATGATGTTCCAGGACCCCGTAGGCTCGCTTTCCCCGCGGTTGTCGATCAAGTCGCTGATAACCGAACCGTTCCGCATACAGGGCATGAAGAATCGCGACCTTGACGCCGAAGCAAGGCGGCTGTTGCAGATGGTCGGCCTGCCGCCTGAATTTGCCAGTCGCTACCCCTACCAGATCTCCGGCGGGCAGGCGCGGCGCGTGGGTGTCGCGCGGGCGCTGGCACTGGACCCCAAGCTGTTGATCGCGGATGAGCCAACCGCGGGCCTTGACGTGTCGATCCAGGGAGAGATGCTCAATCTGCTTGGCCGGCTTCAGAAAGAGCTGGGCCTGGCCATCATGATCATTACCCACAACCTGAATGTCGTGCGTCATATCACGGACCATGTCGGGATCATGTATCTGGGCAAGCTGGTGGAAGAAGGCGAGACGGGCACCGTATTTGCCAGCCCCCGGCATCCTTACACGCTGGCCCTGCTGGCCGCCAACCCGGAACCGGACCCGGATGCGCAACTGATGCGGATCGAGTTGCAGGGCGAACCGCCCAGCATCCTCAATCGTCCGAAGGGCTGCGAGTTCCACACCCGCTGTCCCTTTGCACAACCAACCTGTTCGGCTTCGGTGCCAGCATGGCAAGCCGAAGGCGCGGCGGCACATCGATGCCATTTCCCGGCCTCGTGGGCCCAAAACGAGGTAGTGCCCGCATGACCGGAACGATCTTTGCAGGCGGGCCGATCCTGAGCATGGATGCGGACGATACCCGCCCCGAGGCCGTGGGCATTCTGGGTGACCGGATCGTGGCGGCAGGCCGATTTGCTGACGTTCGGAAGACGCTTCCCGATGCCGCCCTGCACGACTTGCAGGCGCGCACGCTGATCCCGGCCTTCATCGACCCGCATGGCCATTTCCCCGACAGCGCAATGGTCTCGCTCTTGCGCGCCGACCTGTCTGTTCGATCCGGCTGTCGCAACCTGGCGGATGTATTCGCGCGGCTGGCAGGGAAGGCCGCGCAAACGGAGCCTGGCGAATGGGTCATGGGAGCGGCGCTCGACGAAAGCCAATTGGCCGAACGCCGCCCGCCGACGCGAGACGAGCTGGACGCGGTTTCGACTGACCATCCGATTTGGGTCATCCATGCGTCCGGGCATTGCGGGGTTGCCAATTCGCTGGCGCTGGCGCGGCAGGGTATCACCGAACAGAGCGCCGATCCCGAGGGCGGGCGTTATCTGCGCGACGCTTCGGGCCGATTGACCGGCGGGATCGAGGGTCTTTCGGCCATGGGGGAGATGGGCGATACGCATTTCCTGCTTGACGCCGCCTCCTTTGCGGAGTGTTTTGCGGCGGCGCGCGACGAATACCTTGCCCAAGGAGTGACGCTGGCGCAGAATTCGTGGACGGCCCGGCCGTTGCTGGAGCTGTTTCACGGGATCGCGGCACAGGGTGATCCCGGCATCGACCTGATCCTGCTGCCCGTGGCCGAGATTGAACCCGAATTCTCGCAAACCGGAATGGGGCGTGATTGGCCACAAGGTGCGATTGCGCTGGGCCCGCGCAAGCTCTTGACCGATGGGTCATTCCTGATGCGCACCGCCTATCTGACCGCACCCTATCTGGGCTCGGGCGATCTGGGATTGGCCTATATGGCACTCGGGCATCTTTTTTCGGAGGTGCGCAAACTGCATCGCCTCGGGTTCCAGATCCACTGCCACTGTAACGGCGATGCGGCGTCGGACATGTTCCTCGATGCGGTTGCGGCGGCGCTGGACGACCATCCGCGCGGTGACCACCGCCACACGATCATCCACGGTCAGGTCATGCGGCGCGACCAGATCGCACGCTGCGCCGATCTGGGTGTGACCATCAGCTTCTTTCCCGCGCATATCTGGTATTGGGGCGATCAGCACCACGACGAAATCCTTGGTCCCGACCGCGCACAAAACATCTCGCCCACGGGATGGGCCGAGACCGCGGGCCTGCGCTTCACCATACACAACGATGCATCGGTCACGCCGACGAGACCTCTGGAATTGATTCAGACGACAGTCACACGCCGCAGCCAAAGCGGACGCGTGTTGGGCCCGGATCAATGCGTCTCGCCGCTTTCAGCCTTGCGGGCGCACACAATCGACGCGGCATGGCAGGTCTTTCGCGAAGATGAACGCGGATCACTGGAACCCGGCAAACTTGCGGATCTGGCGATCCTCGACGCCAATCCGCTGGCCCGGCCGGAAACGATTGGCGCGATCAATGTCAGCGAGACATGGCGGCACGGCAGGCAGGTCTACACTCGCAACACTTCGAAGGTCGGAGAACCGGCATGAGCTATGCCATCTTTGTCGGCAAGAACCACAGTCGTACAGGTCACGCATGGCTTGCGGGATATGGGGATGAGCCGTCCGCGCACTGGCTTGAAATCCTTCCCGCCATCGATCACCCGGAAGGCGCGACGATCGAGGTGGGCGTCGGCCCCGGGGCTGACATGC
This sequence comes from uncultured Rhodobacterales bacterium, assembly GCA_964351155.1. GTDB lineage: Bacteria > Pseudomonadota > Alphaproteobacteria > Rhodobacterales > Rhodobacteraceae > CAYGNE01. Next base: position 3,341 of record CAYGNE010000094.1, read on the forward strand.
CCGGGCGGCGGATCACCGTGCCGCAGGTCGCGCGTACCTTGCGGCACATGCGGGTCAGCTATTCCTACTATCTCGGCATGCCGGCACCGATCACCAATGGCGGTGTGAACGAGGCCGGGGTGGCTGTGCGCGATGTCTGGTCGACCTCGCGGGCTGAACTGCGAGAGATGACACCAAAGGACCAGTCCGGGTTCACCTACAGCGACCTGGCCCGCGCCGTGTTGGAACGCGCAACTAGCGCCCGTGGCGCGGTCGAGCTGTGCGCGCGCCTGATCGCCGAACACGGCGAGGCGACCTATGGCGGCAATTCGCATCTCTTTGCTGATGCGGACGAAGCCTGGGTGATGATCCAGTTTGCCGGTGGTCTGGGACTCTGGGTGGCCGAACGGTTGGGTCCGGACAGCATCCGCGCCTCGCGTCCCGGCTATGTGCTGGAGGTGCCGGTGCATGATCCGGATCATCCGGATTTCATGTGGTCGCCAAATTTCGTCAGCTTTGCGCGCGAGCAGGGCTGGTATGAAGATGGCTCTTTTGACGCCAACGCGGTCTACGGCGACGGCAAGGGCAGGTGGGACGGCATCCAGTGGATCGAAGCCGAGATGCGGGCTCGTGCGGCGCGGCCTGAACAGATCGGGCTGGAAGACATGATCTGGGCGATCCGTACCGAGAAGCTCACCGGTGATACGGCAGGCTACGGACAGGTTGTCCCGTTGGTCCGGGCTTGTGACCCGGCGCTGACAATGATGTGGCATGCCGCCTGCGGCGCGCTGGCCGCGCCGTTTTCACCGGTGTTCCTGGGGCAGGACACGATACCGCCTGAATACGGGCCGCACCGCTACCTGACCGCTGGTGAATCCCATCGGTTTCAGGACACGCGCAAGGCGGTTAGCGGCGGTCAGGACACGGTGTCACTGGTGCCGCAGGCCAATGAAACATCGGTTGGAGCCTTTCAGGAGTGCAAACGCCTGATGTACCTGATGCAATTGCTCGGTGAGGAAACCCTTGCTCCGGTGCATCGCGCCTTTTCACAGCGTGAGGCGCAACTGCATTCCCTGACACAAGCCCATCTTCGCGTTGCAGATGCGGCCATTTGCGCGGAGAACAAAGCAGATGTGGTCGCAGTCCTGTCGGCTTTTTCCAACAGTGAACTGGTAACCGCGCTCACGCTGGTGCGAAACCTCGCCACGGGCCTGTCGGCCCAGGCGACGGGAATGTCTTTTTCGGATTTGCCGGGTGCGCCGACCGGCTTCAGGCAGATTTGGTAGATTGACACGCCGGGCGGCGCGGTTGAGATGAGCGTCAACTGCCCGAGCCAGCCCGCCATGTGATGTATGTGGTCGCTCGGGGCTGGTGAAGCCTTTGATCACGTTGGGCGCGCCTTTCCAGTTTGGGCATGCCGATCTGACGATAGTGAGTCGAATGTTTTGCCGACGGCCGTACCCGATTGGGAGCGTCGGACCATTCCGGAAGAAGCGATCCACCCGGCAACTCTTGGCGGGCGTATGGGGCGTTGGCAAGTGCTCACGCAGATGGTCGGCCCCGGAAGTGCGGCGCACCAATATCGCGCCCCTTCGGTCAGCTTTGCCTCGTGAACCGGCACGTTGGCACCACGGGCGAGGTCGCCAAGCGGCGGCAAACACGGCCTGCTTGCCGCCCCCTTCAAAGCCGAGCGTGTAGCACAGGGTGACCGCTGGATGATCGACTGGGAGGTCAATGGGCACTCACCAAATGCCGAAACCACGACGAGGCCACGGATTGGTGGGCGGCCTTCATCAACAAGCCGGATGCCGAGGTCAAACGACTTGGATTACAGGAAGTGCGCTCAATAGGCCACAATCCCCCAAGCTCAAAGGCCCGGGTTTGCCGGCTCAGCCCAGTGGTCCATGCTGTGCAACGGGGCGGACCCAATTCCAGAATGTGGGCAACTGACCATCAACAGGCGAAATGACATCCATCGTCGCGCCACCTGAAGCGGCGCGTTGTTCGCCACCGACAATATGGCGGGACACTGGAACAGCGGCGCCCCGCAGTTGGTACAAGTCCTTCTTGCGTGTACACCGGTGTGATATTATCATCGATGATGTCAAAATTGCGCGCGAACACTCCGATGTCGCCGTCAGTGGCTCTGAAGCAGCATGTCTGGTTTTTAATGTGATGACAGCAAGCGTGGTTCGCCTGACTATTTACGCCTGCCGGTTCGGAACCTGGTGCCTACAACGCGTTCAGCCGGAGTTGCGGGAAACCTCATCAAGCGTTCGAGCGGCAACGCGTTTGTAGCTGGCGGGGGTTCTGCCGCCGGTTCCTGCAGTCACTCTTTCCCCTTCACGGAGAAGAACGCGAATGATTCTTGCACGCAGCTCGTCTGTCATCCGGTGTGCGGGCGTGGCAACCGCTATTGCCCCAACTGCAAGCCCATCCGAGTCAAAAACGGGAACGGCAATTCCGTAGACGTCATCTTCGTTGGTCTGATCCGATTCGGAGAAGCCCCAGCGGCGTACATCCTCCAATCGGTCCAGCAACGTGGCGGGATCGGTGATTGTGCGATCGGTTTTCGCCTCCATAGGAACCGAAAGAATGCGGTCACCGAATGCCGGCGACGAGAAAGCCAGTGCAGCAAGGCCCGAAGCTGTGCTGTGAAACGGCAGCACTTCTCCGGCGACAAGAGATACGCGGCTGCTTCGGTTGCTTTCATGCGTGCAGATCGTTGCGAGAGACCGCCCTGAGATCAGTGAGGCATGCGCGGTTTCGCCGGTCTCGGCGGCCAGATCACCTATTGCGGTCTGAATTATCGATGTGACTGGGAAACACTTTTCACGAACACGGGCGAGTCTGAGAACGCCCGCACCCAGGCGATAGAGCCTCGCATCACCGCGTTGCTCGACCAGACCGGCATCGGCCATTACGCTCAGCATCCGGTGCACGCTGGCCTTGTCGATTTTCGACCTGCGCGCGAGTTCTGACAATCCGAGTTCCGGTTCATCTTCGGAAAACTGATCCAGGAGTGTGAGGGCCTTGGCGACCGTTGACGACATTCTATGCCTTCCATCCGATTTCGACCCACTGCGTCACGGCGTTTCGAAACCGTTGACAATTGTCATGAATAGGGTAGATTAAAACCATTGGTGATAATATAGAACCGCATGGAGAACGTCAATCCCAGCCGCAATGTACTTCTTCCGGGCATGACGGCCGTGATGCTGGCGGTTTTTTACGCGCATAACGTAATCCCTGGGCCGCAGCTTTTTCGGGACAGATGGATTTTTTCTGGCGCTGTATCTCTGCCTTTTGCTGCTCGGCGACATCGTCGTGCTCTTCTTGTTCTCTACGACGGACACGCCGATCAAAATGATGTCCATCCCGGACAGGCTCCTGGGCATGATGATCCAGATCTTCAGCCTGATCGGCGTTTCCGGCCTGCGCAATTAGCTGACCGATGTCGCCACCGCGTCTGCCGCTGGGCTATTCGGCCTTTTCCTGAAACGTCTGGATTATCCGATATCGCCGGTGATCCCGGGATCGTGTCGGGCAAGCTGATGGAGAACAGGCTGCACAAAGCCTTGGCGCGATATTGCGAACCGTTTGATACCATCAATCGTCCCATCGCCTTCATCCTCTTGTCGATGATCGTGATCGCCATCGTCATCGTGACCCAAGTCTGGGCCGTCATTCGTGATCGAAAAGCCGAGAAAGATGCCTGATCTTGTCGCCCGCCGCCGGAAATTGCTCGGTCCCAATGTGCCCACCCTTTATGAGGACCCGGTTCATGTGGTTCGGGGCGAAGGTGTGTGGCTCTGGGACGCTGACGGCAACCGATACCGGGATTGCTACAACAACGTCCCTCACGTCGGTCACTGCAACCCGCGTGTCGTGAATGCGATTACCGAACAGGCCAAGTTGCTGAACACCCACACGCGCTACCTGCACGAGGGTATTCTGAACTACGTCGAAAAACTCACGTCGACTTTCGACGACGTGCTGGATACGGCGATCATGACCTGCACGGGGTCTGAGGCCAACGACATCGCTCTGCGCATGGCCGAAGGCATGACCGGCAAACGAGGGATCGTCGCGACGGACGCCACCTATCACGGCAATACCACGTTGGTTTCGCACCTCTCACGATCCAATATTCCCGTGACCGGCTATGGTCTGGACCGTTATATCCGCCACGTGGAGGCACCCGACAGCTACCGGATCGACGACCCGGACGGCACGCGTTTTGCCGCCAAGGTGCAAGAAGCGATTGACGATCTGGAAGCTTCGGGCATCGGCTTTGCAACCCTAATCGTTTGTCCCTTGTTCCTGAACGAGGGTTTCCCGGCGCAAGACGAAGGTTGGTTGAGACCGGCCGCCGACGCAGTGCGCAAGGCTGGCGGGCTGCTGGTTTGCGACGAGGTGCAATCGGGTTTTGCGCGCTCGGGCAGCTACTTCTGGGCGCACCAGAAACAAGGTGTGGTGCCCGATGTGGTGACCTTGGGCAAGTCGATGGGCAATGGCCACCCGGTCGCCGGGCTCGTTACTCGGTCGGACGTGATGGACCGATTCCGCAGTTCCTTCCGCTACTTCAACACCTTCGGCGGAAATCCGGTGTCTTGCGCTGCGGCCACGGCGGTTTTGGACGAGTTGCAGGAAAAGAACCTGCAGGCGAATGCCGCAAAAATCGGCAAATTGGCTCATGAACGTCTGACCCGACTGGCTGAGAAATACGAGGTGATCGGTGACGTGCGGCAAAGCGGCATGGTCTTTGGCGCGGAATTCGTACTGGACCGCGAGACCAGGGCGCCCGCCGCAGACTATGCCGACCGGATCGTCAATGCCATGCGCCATCGCGGGATCATCCTGTCAAAACTTGGCCGCCACAAGAACACGCTGAAGATCCGCCCACCGATGCCCTTCGGCGAAACGCATCTCGACATGCTGATCGAGACGCTGGATTTGGTGATGGCGGAAACCCCGGTGTCAGTATGACTGTCCTCGTGGAAAAGGCTCTGGCGCTTTGGGGGATGGAAGACGCGAAGTGCACCTTTGTCGCGGGACGAGAAAATCAGGTGTATCGCGTAACCTCCGACGCGGGCGATTTTGCCATGCGGTTCAAACGCCCCGGCTATCGCAGCGCGCCGGAACTGCTTTCAGAGCTGCAATGGATGAACGCCATGGACCGTGCAGGCCTGCATGTGCCGCAACCGCACCCGTCGCTGTCGGGAAAGCTTCTGGAGGATACCGGCACGCATTTTGTCGATCTGATTGGTTGGCTTTCCGGCCAGCCGATTGGCAACAGTCGCGAGCGGCTTGACCTGCCTGACGCGCCGGGCACGTTTCGGCTCCTGGGCCGGGAACTTGCACGGCTTCACAACGCGTGTGACGCTTGGACGCCGCCCAAGGGGTTCATACGTCAGTCGTGGGACGCAGAGGGGCTTTTGGGGGAAGCACCGCTTTGGGGCCGGTTCTGGGAAAACCCGACGGTGGATGCGCAAACGCGCGACATGTTGGTGGCGTTTCGTGCGCGGGCCAGCCGCGATCTGAACGCAATTGCCAAGGCCTTTGATTACGGGCTGATCCACGGCGATCTGGTGCGCGAAAACGTACTGCTTGATGGCGAGATCATCCGCCTGATCGACTTTGACGACGGTGTCTTTGGCTATCGTTTGTTCGATGTTGCAACCACCCTCATCAAGAATACCGGCGAGCCCGATTTCGACGCGCTGAAAGCCGCCTTGCTGGAGGGTTATCGCAGCTTGCGGGCGCTGGATGAAAAGCAGCTGGATCTGTTCATGGCACTGCGTGCGGTCACCTATGTCGGTTGGATCGTGCCGCGACTGGCAGAGGATGGATCGCCCCGGCGCAACAAGCGCTTCATCGCAGATGCTCAACTGCATTGCGCCGCCTATCTGGCGCAACCGCAGTTTGCCTGAGGGAGGAAAATCATGACCAAGACCATTCTCGTGATCGGAACCTTTGATACCAAGGACGATGAACTCAACTATCTAATCGGGCGCATCAGATCCGATGGCGGCAACGTTCTGACCATGGACGTCAGCGTTCTGGGCGACCCGACAGAGCCGACCGACATTTCCAAACATGACGTGGCCGGGGCCGTGGGGGAGACCATCGAGGGGCTGATCTCGCTGGGCGAAGAGGGCGAAGCATTTGAGAAAATGAGCGCCGGTGCCGCGCTGACCACGCGAAAGCTGTACGACGAAGGACGGTTCGACGGGATGATCGCGCTTGGCGGCACCATGGGCACCGATCTTGCGCTGGACTGTGCGCAGGCGCTTCCAATTGGGGTTCCGAAGTACATCGTCTCCACTGTCTCAGGCTCGCCACTGATCGCGGCGGATCGGATGGCGGCGGATGTGCAGTTTATCCTTTGGGCTGGTGGCCTCTACGGCTTGAACCCGCTGTGTAAATCCTCGCTCAGCCAGGCGGCGGGCGCTGTGTTGGGTGCAGCCCGGGTCGTGGAGAAACCAGAGTTCGATCGCCCCCTGATCGGCATGACCTCGCTGGGGTCATCGTGCCTGACGTATATGAAGCCGCTTCACGCCGAGCTGACCAAACGCGGATATGACGTGGCCGTGTTCCACACAACCGGCATGGGCGGAATGGCCTTTGAAAAGCTGGCCGGGCAGGGGGCCTTTGCCTGCGTCATGGATTTCTCGCTACAGGAATTCGTCAACATGCTGTCGGGCTCGCTCGTCAGTGCCGGAACCGATCGTCTGAAGAGCGCAGGCCGCAGCGGCACGCCGCAGATGGTGGCGCCGGGGGCATCGGACATCCTTGATCTGGCGGGCTGGCAGGAGATACCGGCGAAGTTCAGCGACAGGCCCATTCGCGGCCATAACCGTCTGATCAAGAACGTGGCGTTCAACGCCGAAGAAAAGGCCGACCTGGCGCGCGCAATTGCGGACCGGTTGGCCGAAGCCAAAGGCCCGACCCAGTTCTTCCTGCCCAAGGGCGGGGTCGAGGAATGGGACCGCGAAGGCAACGCCGCCCATGACCCGGACGGGCTGAGCGCCTTTTGCGCCGCGGCGGAGGCGGCGCTTGCCGGGCGCGTCGACACCACGGTCTTGGATTGCCATATCAACGATGCGGAATTCTGTGCCGCGGTGCTGGCGCACCTGGACGGTTGGGTTGCGAAAGGGATTGTCCCGGCGGGCAGGGCGTCGAAATGACCGACCGCATGCATAGCAAGGCCACCCTGACCACCGGGTCAGGCAGCGGGATCGGGGCCTCTGTTGCCCGCAGGCTATCGAACGAAGACGCCGATGTGATCCTGTTGGGTCGCCGCGCCGCTTCGGAATGTGGCGGGAGTCGGTGGTGGTCTGGTCTGTCCCGGAGATGCCCCGGTCTGGAAGATGCCCGGCGGAGGATTCTGAAGATCAGAAGGGCCGCCGCAGTGTCCGAGCGACAAGAGTATTTATCGCGCGCCGTACAGTGACGCGCAGCGAAATGGACATCAGCAGGCGTTGAACCTGCTCACCAAAAAGAGGCCAGGACATGAAAGATTCAAACTTTCTCAAGGAAAACAATGCCCGTTACTTGTGGCACCCGATGGCGCATCCGGCCGACAGCCAGGCCAATCCGCCGGATATCATCGTGGAGGCGGAAGGCGTGGAGCTTGTGGACGTGGACGGGCACCGCTCGGTCGACGCCGTAGGCGGGCTTTGGAATGTCAATCTCGGCTACTCCTGCGATCCGGTGAAGGAGGCCATCGCGGGCCAGTTGAACAAGCTGCCCTACTATTCGATCTTTCGTGGCACTTCGAACGACGCGGTGATTGAACTGAGCTGCATGCTCAGAGAATTTTTCGGCCCCGACGGCCTTTCCCGCGCGTTCTTTACCTGCGGTGGGTCGGACAGTGTCGAGGTGTCCCTGCGGCTGGCACGTCAATATCACAAGATCCGGGGCGAGGGTGGCCGGGTGAAGTTCCTGAGCCTCAAGAAGGGCTATCACGGCACCCATACGCTTGGCGCGTCGGTAAACGGCAACGCCAATTTCCGCACGCAGTATGAGCCTTTGATGCAGGGCTGTTACCACATCCCAGCGCCCTACACCTATCGCAACCCGTACAAGAGCTTCATGCCCGGCGTGCGCGAAGTCTGCAACAGATACGGCATCCTGCTGATTGCCGATGAGGTAATCTGCGCCTTTGGCCGAACCGGCAGCTGGTCAGGGTCGCGCCATTGGGGCGTTCAACCGGACATGCTGTGCTGCGCCAAGGCGATTACCAACGGCTATTTCCCGTTTGGCGCGGTCATGATCGCGGAGAGCGTGGCCGAGGTGTTTGAACAAGACACTTCCGGCAAGGCAGCGATCGGATCCGGTTACACCTATTCCGGCCACCCGGTCGGGGCGGCGGCCGCGATTGCCTGTCTGAAGGAAACCAATCGCCTGCAGATCAAAGACAATGCGGCGGCACGCGGTGTGCAACTCTTTGCAGGTTTGCAGGCATTGCAGGAAAAACACGGAGCAATTGGCGATGTGCGCGGCGGTCATGGTCTGATGTGCGCGCTGGAACTCGTCGCAGACCGCGGCACCAAGGCGCCGATCGACAAGGAGACCATCGGCAAAGTGCATCGCGTCACCTACGAAAACGGCTCCATGATCCGCGTTTCGGGCAACAACATCATACTCTCGCCGCCGCTCGTGGTGTCCGGCGCGGATGTGGATACGATCCTGTCTGCTCTTGATGCGGGCTTCGCAGCGGTGTCGTGATGGGGCAGATCGGTCCGTTTGACCTTATCGTTCTTTCGGACCTGCTGCCGGGCGCACAGTAGGTTTCGAATTGGCATCAAGAATCCGGGCCTTCAAGGCCCATTCTGGACCTTGGTTTCGCCGAAGGATCATCCGCCAGCGCGCGGTGCATTACTCGGCGACGGAAAGCCCTTGGGTCTTTTCAAATTCGACCGACAATCGGCGGCTGACCCGCTCGGACAAAACAGCAAGTCGCTACGGCAAAAGGCCGACAGGTGGAAAGCGCGGGAGAACA
>CAYGNE010000095.1:0-12037 GCA_964351155.1 uncultured Rhodobacterales bacterium
AGCGGTCAAAACCAAAGATCGGGCCCAGCACGTAATAGAACAGGTACAACAGCACCAGCAGCGGGATGTTGCGGATCAGTTCCAGGTATCCCACCGCGACCGCCGATCCGACAACCAGACCCGAAAGCCGCAACAGGGCCACAAGCAGCCCCAGCACCGTCGCCAGCAGGAACGCCGTGACCGACAATTGCACCGTCGCCACCAGCCCGATCGGGATCTCGCCCCATTCGAACCCGGCCTCGGTGTTGCGGAACAGGAATTGCGGCACCCGGTACCATTGCCAGTTGTAGCCCATGCCCTGTGCGCCGCTATAGGCGCCATAGGCGATGGCCCCGACGATGACGGCATAGATGATGACCGACACGACCACCGAGTCAAAGAACCGCACGATCGGCGGCGGTTTGGGAAGCGGCGCGCCCCTTGGCCCGGTTATCCCCAGATCGCTCACGTCAGTGCTCCAGGATCTGGTCGAGGAACAGCCGGCACCGTTCGCTGGATGGGTTGGTAAAGAACTGATCCGGCGGCGACACCTCGACGATCCGGCCCGCCTCCATGAACACCATCTTGTCGGCGACCTTGCGGGCAAATCCCATCTCGTGGGTGACGACGACCATGGTCATGCCGGTTTCGGCCAGTTCGACCATCACGTCCAGCACCTCGTTGATCATCTCCGGGTCCAGCGCCGAGGTCGGTTCGTCAAACAGCATGATCCGGGTTTCCATGCACAGGGACCGCGCGATGGCGACCCGCTGCTGCTGTCCGCCGGACAGTTGCGCGGGGTACTTGTCGGCCTGTTCGGGGATATGGACACGGTCAAGGTACTTGCGCGCGGTTTCCTCGGCCTGGGCCTGCGACACCTTGCGAACCTTGACCGGGCCGATGGTCAGGTTCTCCAGCACCGTCAGGTGCGGGAACAGGTTGAACTGCTGGAATACCATGCCGACTTCCTGGCGCAGGTCACGGATCTCCTTGGCGCCTTCGTAGACCTCGATCCCGTCGATCACCAGCCGCCCGGAATTGTGCCACTCCAACCCGTTGAAACAGCGGATCAGGGTCGATTTTCCCGACCCGGACGGCCCGCAGATCACCACCTTTTCGCCCTGCCGCACGGTCAGGTCGATGTCCTTCAGCGCGTGGAAATCTCCATAATACTTGTCCAGATTCGAGACCTGGATCATGGGGGCGGATTCGGTCACTTCAGGCCTGCCGTGTTGCTGCTGGAAACGGGACCACGTCCCGCGCGATCATGCGCGCACCACATGCAAACCGCAACCTGTCTCTGGTTCCGGATGTGCCGGGCCGACTCGCGCAACGCGCCCGCAGCCGGGCAAACGAAGGACGCGCCAATTGAACGGAACGGACGGGCAACGGCCTCAAATCCCCCGGGTTTTGTTGCACTATGTTTAATATAGTTGCGTAATATGCAATATTCGTCAATATCAAAACCGTCCGCATCCCCGGCGGGACGGACGGTTTGACAGGCCTGAAAAGGAGAACGGACATGTCTGCATGGATTCAGATGATCTCTGACGAAGATGCCGACGAAACACTCAGGGCGGCGCTCGACCTGGCGCGCACACCGCATGGCACCGTGGACAACGTCATGCGGGTGCACTCGCTGCGCCCGAACACGATGAACGGCCATGTCATCCTGTATCGCGCCTGCCTGCACGACGACACCAACACCGTGCCGATGTGGTTTCAGGAAGTCATCAGCTCTTATGTCTCGACCCTGAACGACTGCCCCTATTCCTATGCCAATCACTGGGCCAATGCCCGGCACCTGATCGGCGATGACAACCGTGCCGACGCGGTCGAGGCCGCGCTCAAGGCCCACAGACCCCAGGACGCGTTCGACGGCGCACAGCTTGCCGCGCTGGCCTATGCCGAAAAACTGACCCTGAAACCGGGCACCATCCGCAAGGATGATGTCACCGCGCTGAAACAGAGCGGCTGGAGCGATGGCGAGATTCTCGAAATCAACCAGATCGTCGGCTATTTCAACTATGCCAACCGCCTCCTGAACGGGCTCGGCGTCACGACCGATGGCGACGTGGTCGGGTATTACGCCGAGGAATGAGAAAGGGCTGACATGCAAGGCGACCCGCCCGGCAGACGCATCGACAGGGCCATCGGCGCTTCGCTGAAGGACATCCGCCAGAGCCGGGGACAGTCGGCGCGCTGGGTGGCGGAACAGGCCGGCATCTCCGCCGCCATGGTCAGCCGGATCGAAAACGGGTTGGTCTCGCCCTCTATCGACACGCTTGCCGCCCTTGCCGAGGCACTCGAAGTGCCGATTGTCTCGCTGTTCCGCGAGGCCCGCACCGATCACACCGATTACACGCTGGTGCGCCATGGCGAGGGGCTGAAATCGACCCGGATCGCCGACGGGCACAGCCATGAATACGTCAATCTCGCGATGCACGCCCGCAAGGACCTGCGGTTCCAGGCGCGCCGCGTGACGCTGCTGCGCGAGGGCGGGCAGCCGCCCAGCTATATCGGGCAGGGCGTCGTCTTTGTGCAGGCGCTGCAGGGCGAGGCGATCTATCGCTACGGCGAGGCGCAGTTCACGCTCGCCGCCGGCGACAGCATCAGCGTGGACGCCGAACTGAACCACGGTTTCGTCGAGGTTCTGACCCCGGAATTCGTGTTCCTGACCGTTCAGGCCGAACGCCCATGACCCCGGCGTAGCATGGCCATCCCCGTCGAACTCGACCTGACGCGCGGGCCGATTCCCGGGCATTTCCGCGCGCTGGCGGTTCCGGCCGCGCTGGGGATGCTGTTCAACACGCTTTACAACGTCGTGGACATGTTCTTTGCCGGGATGCTGTCAACCAGCGCGCAGGCCGGGCTCGCACTGGGCTATCAGGCCTTTTACATCGCCATGTCCGTCGGTGTCGGGCTGGGGGCGGCGATGGGTGCGCTGGTCGGCAACGCGCTTGGCGCCGCCGAACGCCGCCGCGCCCGCCGGCTCGCCGCGCAGGGCATGAGTTTCGCGCTGCTCGCCGCGCTTGCGCTCGCCGTGGCCGGGCTGTGGTACGGACCGGCGGTGATCACCCTGGTCAGCGAACCGGGCGCATACCGCGATGCCGGCATCCGGTATTACCTCGTCCTGTCGCTCGCGCTGCCCGGCTTTCTGCTGGCCTTTGCCTGCAACGGCATCCTTCAGGCGCATGGCGACGCCAAGTCGTTCCAGCGCGCCCTGATGGTCGCGTTCTTTGCCAATATCCTGCTCAATCCGCTGATGGTGTTCGGCTTGCCCGGCGTCATTCCGGGCATGGGCTTCGATGGTCTGGCGGCCTCGACCGTGGTCAGCCAGACCGGCGTCATGATCTATCTGGTCGTCCAGGTCCTGCGGCGGCGCAACATGGCCCGCCTGCGCCGCGCCAATCTCGTGCCCAACCCGGAAAAATTCCGCGAAATCGCCCTGCAGGCCCTGCCCACATCGGTATCCATGCTGGTCATGTTCCTGTCCGGTTTTGTCATGCAATTCGCGCTGAAGGGCTTCGGCGAGCACGCGGTGGCCGGGTTCGGCGTCGCCATCCGGCTGGAACAGATCATGCTGCTGCCGGTTCTCGGGGTGACCGGCGCGCTGTTGCCGATCGCTGCACAGAATTACGGCGCGCACAACCATGACCGGGTGCGCGCGGCGGTGATCTATTGCTGGAAGATCGGCCTTGTCATGACGGCCATCGCCTGCCCGGTCCTCTGGATCTTTGGCCGCTACTTTCTCGGCTTCTTTACCAGCGACCCCGAGGTGATCCGCGTCGGGCTGGGCTATCTGCGCGTCGACAGCCTGATCCTGCCCGCCTACATGATGCTGTTCTCGATCAACTCGTTGCTGCAGGCCCTGAAACGGCCGATCTGGACCGTCTGGATCAGCCTGTACAGACAGGCCTTCGGCATCGCGTTTTTCGTCTGGCTCTTTGTCGGCGTCTGGGGGTTTTCCGAGATCGGGGTCTGGTTCGGTGTCGCCTGCGCCGTGCTCAGCGGCTGGGCCGTGGCCATGGTGATCGCGACACGTGTCGCGCGCCGCGAAATCGGCGGTCTCTGGCGCCCCGCGAACCCGGACCCCGCGCCGCTGCCGTAAAACATGTTGCCGCGCCACCCCGCGCGCTGCTAGCCCTGAACCCGGCGCAACAGCGACAAGGCCCGGCACGCATGATCTTCAATCTCGGCTCGATCAATATCGACTATGTCTATACGCTCAAACGCCTGCCCAAACCCGGCGAAACGCTCAGCGCCTCGCGCATGTCGGTCTTTCCCGGCGGCAAGGGGCTGAACATGAGCGTGGCGATCCGGCGATCCGGTGGCGACGTTTGCCATGTCGGCGCTGTCGGACGCGGCGACGGGCAGGTGCGCGCGATGCTGGCAGAGCTTGGCATCCAGGACAGTCACATCATCGACGTGGACGTGCCGACCGGGCATGCCATCGTCTATCTCGACGAAAGCTCGGAAAACCAGATCGTCATCCTGGGCGGCGCGAACCAGGCCATCACCGAAGAACACGTGCGCGACAGCCTGCAGGGGGCGGGCCCCGGCGACTGGCTGTTGTTGCAGAACGAAACCAACGCCAACCGGATCGGCCTGCGCGTGGCCCGCGAAAAGGGCATGAAGGTCGCGCTGGTTGCCGCCCCGTTCGACGCCGGCACGCTGCCCGATCTGATCCGTGAGGTCGATCTGGTGTCGATGAACCGATCCGAAACCGCCGAATTCGAGCGCACCACCGGCCAGACCGTAGGCCATTTCGAGGGCCCGGATTTCCTGATCACATACGGGTCCGACGGGGCCAGTTTTGTCGGTTCGGGCCTGTCCGAGAGCGTTGCCGCGCATGCGGTGAAACCGGTGGACACGACCGGGGCGGGTGACACGTTTTTCGGCGCGTTCATGGCGCTTTATTCCCAAGGCGAGAGCATCGGCGCGGCGATGCGTTACGCCAGCGCGGCGGCGGCCTTGCAGGTCCAGCGCCCCGGGGCCGCCGTCGCCATACCCACCCGCGCGCAGGTTCTGGAATTCCTTGCCGCCGCGCCACTGTCGTGACCGCAAACCACGATCTTGCCAATTGGCAAGATTCCCCCAAAACGGCCGACGTGTATACGTAAATTATTGATTTGGAAGCATTTTCGCTGAAATTGCCAATTGGCAACTATTTCCCGTACCGGTCCTCGAGAAACAATTGCAGCGCCGCCTCGACACCCATGCGGGACATGCTGTCCGGCACTTCCAGCACCGTCGTCTTGCCCTTGCGCCGCGCCTTGATGCCGCTTTCGGCCCGCATCCGGCGATAGATCCGTTCCTTGGCCCTGGGTTTGGGCGCGGCGGCCACCGATTTCAGCCGGGACACCACCCGGGGCGCCTCGACAAAGACCCCCTGGCCGGCCCGCGCGCGATCCTGTTCGGCCCGCAGCACCGCCGCTTCCTGCAACAGCTTGTCCCGCGTCTCGGGGTTGCTCAGCAGTGGCTTGAGGCTGCGCGCGTGCAACTCTCGCAACTCGCGGATCGACGGAAAGGCATCGACGATCTCTTCGGGCAGGCGCGCAAGATACAGGTAGCGTGACAGCCAGCCCTCGGACACTTCGAGCCGCTCTGCCATCGCCTTCTGCTTGCCGCCGTAATAACGCCCGATCGCATCCGCATAGTCGCGGGCGCGCTCGAAATCGGAAATGTCATCGCGGTCGCGGTTCTCGATATCGGCGAGGCGAAACGCCTGTTCATCGGTCAGGTCGCGCAGTTCGATCAGGTATTTGAACTGCGGGTAGTTGTTCGCGCGCAGCCAGCTGACCGCAAAATGCCGCCGCGCGCCACAGACCACCTCGTAGCGATGCGGCCCGTCCTGCAGGCGCCGGACGATGGCCGGAAATTCCTGTCGTCCCTGCGCCCTGATCCCGTCGATCAGGTCGCGGCAGGTTTCCTCGTTCAGCAGCGCATAGTCACGGTTGTGCCGCGCCCACATGCGGCATTCGTCCGGATCGACCCATAACAGGGTCTTTTCCTCGCGGTCGCCCGCCACCCGTTCCCCCAGCGCGGTGGCGCGTTTCAGGAACCGGGCGCCGCCCTGTTGCGGTTTGGGTTCCGGATCGTCCAGACCACCCAGAACGTCGTCAAAAATCTCGTCATGTTTCCTGGTCACAACAGACCCTCCTTGCGAAGCGCGGAATGGTGGCTGGGCCACGTCTTGCGGATCAGAAACTCCACCTCGCGTCCGACCGCGTCCAGATACGCGCGGCAGCGTTTATGGGTCTCGGTCCGCGTCGCCGGGCCGGTCAGTTCATACACCGTTCTGAGATTCGCGGTTGCGTTGTCGATCTCGGCGGAATCCTTGAGAACCGATTGCAGAAGATCGTGGGGAAACACCGCCTCCATCATCCGCCGGATCGCCTGATGCGCCGATTTCGTGTCGTTCATCTTGGTCGCGAGAATTTTAACAAACGCATAAGAGCGCGTCCCGCCCGCGCGGGACAGTTCGTCCAGCGTCGCGGACATCATCCGCAGGAAATGCGCGGTCGACCCGAAATCTATGTTGTTGGGCGGTGCCGGGATCAGCAGCGCATCGGCGGCGCGCAGGACCGACAGTGAAATCATGCCAAGCGCCGGCGGCGGGTCCATCAGGATGATGTCGAACTGATCGCGGATCGACTCGATGCCCTCGCGCAGCCGGTCCAGAACAAAGGTGCTGTCCCGCGCCATGCGCGCGGCGAATTCGTATTCGGCATCATAGAGACCCAGGTTGGCCGGGATCAGCGCGATGTTGGGCCAATAGGTCGCGCGCAGGGCATAATGCAGGGTCGCGGGCCCGCCGTGGCGGAAATACGGATAGAGCGTGTCCTCGTCCTCGTCGACATCCACATCCGGGTTCAGCCCGTAAATCGACGTGGTCGAGGCCTGGCTGTCGCAGTCAATCACGCAAACCCGGTATCCCTTGAGCGCGAAATATTGCGACAGGTGACAGACCAGCGTCGATTTGCCGACGCCGCCCTTGAAATTCTGCACCGCCAGAACCATCGCCGGATCACTGGGCGCGCGGGCGGGCAGGGTGCCGAACACCTCACGCATGCGGTTGATCTGGGGCAGGGAATACCCGGTGCGCCGCCCGGTGGTCGGATCCTTTCCCGGGACCGGCAGCCGCCCGTCGCCCTCGGCATCGCGGATCAGCTTTTCGCTGCGCCCGACCATCTCGGCGGCGGTGCGGACATTGAAGCGCAGGTCCAGCGTCTTGTCCGAGCCCGGCGAATAGACCCGGTCGCGCAACCGGCTGATCACGGTGGCGGAGCGGTCGGCGAGCACCTGCAATTCGTCCAGGGTGACCGGGGGTACCACATGTTGATCCATGCTATGTCCTTTGTACTGCCCAGGCGAATCATGACCCATGCGGACAGCTGGCTCAAGTGTGGTTTTTTGCCGAAAACCGGGAAAATAGCGGAAATTGCGGCTTTTGCCGTGAATGCCGCGATGTTGAGGGGTTATGCCTCGAATATCGGAAGTTTGCAGCAACTGTACCGGGTGAGAGTCCCAATATGTAAGGTCTCGAATCATTATAGCCGGGAAGAGGCCGTGACGTGGGCCAAAACAATCAAAACTGAATATAGAAAACCCTGCTGGGTTCAAGGATTCCTGATTCAAGTGTTCCGGAGAGGCAAGGCCCTGTTTTTTATTATCTTTTCGCGGATAAACTTACATTCCGGGTGGCTTGTGTTACGTATCGGGAGGGGTGGCGATACGTGTCGGGATCGATGGGCTTACATTCCGGGAGGCATTGAAACCTTACGTTTCGGGTGGCCTGGCGGGCCGGAAATCCGCGACTCGGAACCCACGGGAAGTGTTGGGTTTTCTCGAATCATGCGCGCGGCGCGGTCATTTTAAGCTTACTTTTTGGGTGTTCCTTTCGCTTGATCGGGTCGGCAACCGGCGATAAAGTTACATCAAACAAAAAACAAAAGTAAGAGCAGGACGTAAGACAATGGCGGAGAGCGGGGAACGCGCTTCATCCTACCGCACAATGCAGGCGCGGCCAAATGCCGAAAGCCTGGTCAAGCCCGGAGAGCTGGTGGACCTGGTCGAGGTCACGCCGCTGACACTGACGGACCGGCGCATCTATAACCAGCTTCTGGAAAACGCCTGGGACGCGATCGACAGGCCGGTCAGCCATGTCATCGCCAAATCCGACCTGCGCGGATCGCATAATTCCAATGACAGGGTCGGCGAGTCGGTCGAGCGGCTGATGTCGGCGATCGTCAAGGTTGCGGTGATGTGGGATGGCGAGCCCGCGGTCGAGCGGGTGCAACTGCTGGGCGGGAACATCGAAACCAACCGGCGCGACGGGTTGCTGGAGTACGAAATTCCGGCGCGCCTGCGCAAGATCATCCGCAATTCGACCGTGTTTGCCCGCCTGCAGCGCGAGGTGATGTTCGCGCTGACCTCGAAATACGCGCTGACGCTCTACGAGATGGTCCAGAAACGCGGCAACCTGCGCTGGCGGTCGACCGAGAAATTCGCGCTGGACGAATTGCGCGGCATCCTGGGGGTTCCCAAGGGCAAGTTGACCAGCTGGTCCAACCTGCGGTTGCGGGCGATCGAACCGGCGGTGGCCGAGGTCAACGCGTTGTCCGATTACATGGTCGAATTGGCGCCGATCAAGACCGGGCGCAGCGTGACCCATGTCGAACTGCGCTGGTGGAAGAAGGACGGCGCGGGGCAGGGGGCGGCAGAACGCGAGCTGAGCTATTCCAAGGTCGGGCGCAAGGCGCGCACCGGCGGACAGACCGAAACCGTGCAGCCCGGCATGCGGGCGCGGCCCTCATGGCTCGATGCGCGGGGCGCGGCCCTGCGCACGGAAACCTATGAAACCGCGCGGCTGCGGCACCCGGGGTATGACATCTATTTTGTCGAAGGCGAGTGGCGCAACTGGGCCGCCGGCAAGGAGCCGCCACAGGACCCGGACCGCGCCTTCCTGGCGTTTTTCCGGAAATACTCGGCGGCCAACCCGATCTGAAAACAGGCTCTGTAAAGCGCGATTCCCGTGTTTTGGCCGGGGCTCAGAGAATGTTGAACCCTGCGCGAATGGCGCGGTCCTGATCGCTGTTCAGGTATTGCGGATGATGGCCGAGAAGGATGTCGCGCGCCTTGTCGCGTGCGATGCGCCACGCATCCGGTGCGCCTTTTTGGGCCCATGTGCGCGGCGCGTCGCGGTCTGCCAGTGCGGGATAGAAATAATCCCGCTCCATCGCGGCGAGCGTGTGCGGGCCACCCAGGAAATGACCGTCGCCGGTGACCGCGTCACAGATTGCCTCGAACCCGAGGTTTTCCTCGGTAACTTCGATCCCGCGCAGTGTGCGATAGGTATGCGAATGCATCTCGTCATCCAACACGAACGCCTCGAAGCTGGCCCCCAGAAGTGAGGCGGTCATGCCCGAGCTTTCGTAGATCAGGTTGCCCCCGGCCAGCGCGGCGGCCATCGAGGTCAGGCCTTTTTCCATGCCGTATTGCGCATCGATTGCCTTGGCGTCGGTCATCGAACAGGCCACACCCGAAGGCAACCCCAGCCAGTTGGACAATTGCGCCGAGGCGGCGTTGAGCACCGCGGTTTCACCGCTGCCGCCGGAAAACGCCCCGGTGCGCAGGTCGATCACCAGCGGCCAGTTGGAAAACACCATCGGGTGGCCCGGAGAAATGGCGTGGACCATGACCAGGCTGGCAAGCGTTTCGGCCAGCGATTGCGCAAGGAACCCGGCCAGCGTGGCGGGGGCGGTCGCGCCGGCCTGTGCCGCCGTGATGCAGGAGACCGGGATGTTGTGGCGGATGCATTCATAGATCACGTCCACGGCATCCGCGCCGAACCGCATCGGCGAGATCAGCGGGCTGACATGCGCCTTGACAAAGGGGCGGCGGGCAAAGCCGCCGGGCCCGCCGGCGGCGATGTCGAACATCTCGACGATCGGGGCGACGTGGTCGGCCTGGGTAAAGGCGGTCGCGACCGGCTTGGTGGTGTTTTTCAGCAGCGCATAGGCGGTGTTCACGTCCAGATCGAACGGGTCGGGCACATCCGTTGCAATGCAGCAGCGGGTGAACCAGCTGACATTGGCGAGCGTGTCCTGAAGCCGGGTGAAATCATGCAGGTCGGCCAGCGTCGAGGGCCGATAGAGCCCGGTGTCCAGGTCCAGTGTCTGAACCGCCGCGCCGCCAGTGCCGAAATGCACCGCCGTGCCGCCGACCTCGATCGAGCGGCTGTCATCGCGGCCATGCAGGACGAACCGCCTGGCGGCCTTGTCGATGGCCGTTTCGACCAGCGCGCGGGAAAACAGCATGCGCCCGGCGGCGGACTGGGTTGCGCCGGCGGCCAGCAGGTCGGCGCGCAATCGCGCCGGAGTCTCGCCGATACCAAGCTCGGCCAGCAACCGCAGGGCGGTATCATAGATCCGTTTCAGGTCGGGCGTGTCGAGCGGACGATAGCGGCCGCCGGGCTGGCCGGGCGGGCAGGGGTTGATGACGGGTTTCGCGGCCCGCTGGGCCAACCGCTGCTTTCGCCCGCCTCTCTTGCCGCGTTGCGTGGTCATGTTTTGCCCCGCCCTGTGACGCCCCGCCCATGCGGCGAACCCTGACGCGCGGCCCGGTTTCGCACAAGATGCTTGAACATGATCCCGCAAAAGCGAATGATCGGTTCCGAAATGCCGAACGATGACACCCCTTTCACCTTTCGCGCCGCGCAGGTTTTTGTCGCCATTGTCGAGGCGCAATCGGTGACGCGCGCAGCCCACCGGCTTGGGGTCAGCCCGTCCACCGTGTCACAACAGCTTGCGACGCTGGAGGCGGCCCTGGGCACGCGGCTGTTGGAGCGGACGGCGCGGCAGTTCCGGCTCACCCGTGCCGGGCGGCTTTTCCTTGAACCGGCACGCCGTCTTCTGGATGATGTCGTCGCGATCAAGGCGCAGCTTGTCCTGGCGGAAGAGGCGCCGCCGCTGACGCTCCGGATCGCGTCGATCGAAGAGCTGGACGCAACCGTCACCGCGCCCTGGTTCCTCAGGCTGACCGGGCAGTTCGACAACCTGTCGCTGTCACTGACCAGCGGGGCCAGCCATGAAAACCTGGATGCGCTGCGCAGCCGGGCGGTGGACATGATGCTGGCTGTCGATACCGTGGCCGAGGTGGAATGGGTGGATATCTGCCCGATCCTGCGCGATCCGTTCATCATGGTGACGGCGCCGGGCACAGACGTGACCGGCGGGCTGGATCGTCTGTCCCGGTTGCCCTGTCTGCGTTATGCCAGCGATCTGCAGATCGGCCGGCAGGTCGATGCGCAACTGCGCCGGGTCGGGGTGCAACCGTCGCGCGGTTTCGAGTTCACCTCCAACCAGGCGCTGTTTGCGATGACGGCGGAAATGGGCGGCTGGGCGATTACCACGGCGCTTGCCTATCTGGGTACACCGCTGGCGGGGGATCAGCTGACCGCCCATCCGGTGCCGCTGCCGCGTTTTTCGCGGCGTCTGGCGCTGCATGCCCGCGCCGGCACCCTCGGCGCGCTGCCGGCGCGGTTTGCCGAAGAACTGCGCGGTTGCATCCAGAGCCGCCTGTTGTCACGGGTCGCGGGAGAACTGCCGTTCCTGTCCGGCGATCTGTGCATCCTGCGCTAAATCCGAATCTATGATTTTGTCTGTCGCCGGGGCCGCTCGGGGAATTGATCCGGGCCGCGTTCTCTGCTGCTCTGTGCCGTGAAAACCAGGCGTGAAAGGACGAGTCCATGAAGAGCCGCACCAAGGTGGTCGTGATCGGCGGGGGTATCGCGGGGTGCTCGACACTCTATCACCTGACACAGGAAGGCTGGTCGGACGTTGTTCTGCTCGAACGGAACGAACTGACCAGCGGGACCACCTGGCATTCGGCGGCGCAGGTCACGAATTTTGGCATGAACCAGACCATGGTGGGCCTGAAAAGCCACTCTATCAGGCTCTACAAAGAGCTTTCGGAGGATCCCGACTATCCGATCAACTATCACCACGGGGATGGCGGCATCCGTCTGGCCAACACCGAGGCGCAGATGCAGGGG